>NC_007948.1:3178571-3496428 GCF_000013865.1 Polaromonas sp. JS666 | reverse complement strand
CCAGCCGGTCGGGGGCGGTGTAGAGCAGCTCACCCGATGACTCCACCGGCTTGTCGAGCAGGGCGATGTATTTGGTTTCGACAAAACTGGCACGGCCCGACTTGTTCTGGGCCAGCGCCTGCATCAGCTGCGTCACGTCCCAGGCAGCGAAGGCCGGTGCGCAGCACAGGCCCAGCAGCAGACCGGCTCCGGCCAGGAAAACCTTCAGGCCTGGCACGGGCCTGATCATCGGTGACTGCGTTTCAAGCGTTTCAAGCGTTTCAATCATGGGGCGGAACCGGGTTTGCGGCGGGCAACGGATGGTCCGCCTGCCAGAAGTCAAAAAAGTTGAACCAGTTGTACGGTGCCGCGCGGCAATGCTGCTCCAGCAGCAGCGCGTAACGTGCCATCGCGGCCTGCACCGCGGCCTCGCGTCCGCCCGCGGCAATGCTGGAAAAATCGGCCAGCGTTTCAAAGTGGATATCGTAGCGATTGCCGCCACGGTACAGCCCGACCATGAAAAACACCGGACGCCGCAAAATCGCCGCCATCCGGAACGGACCGACGGGAAACTCGGCGGGCTCGCCAAGAAACGGTATGGGACGGGTCGCGTCACGGTTCAGGCGGCGGTCGGCGAGCATGCCGACAACGCTGCCGGTCGACAGCAGGTCGTTGACCCGGAGCATCGAATCGGCATGGCCCAGCGGGACGATGTCCTGCTGCGCCGTAGGGTTGATGGCGCTCAGGGCGGCGTTGAGTTTGCGCGCGTTTTCCTCGTACATCACCATGGCCACGCGCAGGCCGGGTTGCCGGCGACCGATAGCGCGCAGCACTTCAAAACTGCCGGCATGGGCGCCCATCAAAAACACGCCTTGGTGCGCAGCGGTCAGCTCAGCCACCAGGTGTTCCTGGTGAACGCGGATATCAAACAGGTTGAAGCGGTCGTTGATCAGGTAGATCCGGTCATGAATGGTCGAGGCAAAGCTCAGGAAATGCCGGAACACATGGCGCCAGCCGACCCGCGCGGTGTCGGGCAGCTGCAGCACCCGGCGCAGGTAATCCCGCGAGGCCCGCCGTGCCGCCGCGTTGGCAATCAGGAAGTAGGCAGCGATGCCGTAGAGCACACAGCGGCCGGCGCTGCGGCCCAGGCGCAGCGAAATCCAGGTCATCACGCGCAGCATCAGCATGTTGCTGCGCTCGGGGCGTTGCCGCCAGGCGGCTTGTGGCACGGCCCCGCCAGTCGACGAAAGCGGGCTGTCTTCCCGGGCGCCTGGCGAGGAGCTCATGCAGCGCTCCCGAAGGCAAACGCGCCGCTCGCTACCGGGCGTCCGCTGCAGGCGATCTCGAAGCGGGTGAGGCCCTTGTCCGTGCGGGTGTACGAGATGGTCAAGGTTTCGCCGGGCTGCACCGGACTCAGGAATTTGGCCGTGGCAATCTGGCAATGCGCGGCTGGTCCGGACACCGTTGTTTCACCCAGGCTCTGGCAGGCCTGCTGCACGGCATGCAGGGCAGCGTCGAGCAGCAGCACGCCCGGCACAATCGGGCGGCCCGGAAAGTGCCCCGGGAAGGCCGGATGATCGGCGGCAATGGTCAAGGTGGTTTCACCCTGCATGGTGGCCGGTTCCTCCGCCCGCAGGCGCCTGGTGCCGCCGGGCCAGTGCCTGGAGTGCCTCGCGCGGGAGTTTTCCGGTGCTGTTGCGCGGCAGGGCGTCCAGCAACACCAGGGGGCGCGGCAGGAACACTGGGTCAATGCGCTCCTTCAGCGCAGCCTGCAGTGCGGCGGCCGATAGGCCGGGCGCCACCGCAAAGGCCATCAGGCGCACCACGGCGCCGTGGCCGCCGTCATCAGGCATGAAAAAGGCACCGTCGAGCACGCCGGGAATGCAGGTCAGCTGATGGTTCAGGTAGGCCAGCGAATTGCGCTTGCCGGCAATATTGATCAGGTCGCCCAGGCGCCCATGCAGCAAAAACCGCAGGTCGTCGATCAGCTCGAGCACGTCGTGCATGGGCATGGGCGGTGCGACATGGCCCCCGCCAGCCCACATGCGGTCGCCTCGCGGGGTCAGGCTGACGTCGGGGAACAGCTCCCATTCACGGGTCTGGGCGCTTCGCCGCGAGGCGATCTGGCCGGTTTCGGTGGAGCCGTAAATTTCAAATAGCGGGGCGGTAAAACGGCTTTCGCAGGTTTGCGCCAGTTGGGGTTCCAGCGGCGCGGTGGCCGACAGCAGCAGGTCCAGCGCAGGCAGTTCGGCGTCAGCGGACATCAACACCCGCAAATGCACGGGCGTGGTGACCAGCAGCCGGGGGCGGGTGACGGCGCGGATGGCACTGACGATGTCGGCGGGGTAAAACGGGTGCCCCGCATGGATGGCCGCGCCGCTTTGTAGCGGCAACAGCACCGTCGATTCAAAGCCGAACATATGCTGGGGCGGCACGGTGCCCACAATGCTGTAAGGGCGGCCTTCATCCAGGCTCAGGCCCAGCCGCAGCGCCTCGGCGCGCGCACCCTGCGCCAGTGCCCCCCAGGTCTTGCGGTGCGGCAGCGGTACGCCGGTCGAGCCCGAGGTGAATACATCGGCCACCGGCTGGTCACCGGGCAGGTGTGGAATCTCGCAGGGCGCGTCAGGGTCGACATCTACCGGGCCTTGCGCAAAGGCTTGCTGGTAAACAAAGCCCGGCAGGCCTACCTCATGAAAGGTGTCGGACAGGCAGAACACGTCGGGTGCAACGGCCTGCATCTGGCGCATCATTTCGGGTGTGTGGGTCGGCGGCAGCAGGCTGATCTTCCGGCTTAGCAGCGCGGCGCCCAGGCCCACCGTGAAGTGATAGCGGTCGGTGCAGGCATTGAGCATGTGCTTGCCGGCCGGCAGCGCGGCAGCCAGATGCCGGACGTCGCCGAGGAACTGGCGCACGGTGATGGCCTGGCCGTCGCGCCAGGCCAGGATGTCGTCAGGACTGCGGTGGGTCAGGAGTGCAAAAGTGGGCATGGACAAAGGCGACTTCTCAGGAACTTCTCAGGAAGAGGGCGGCAACCCGCCCGAACTGGCCTGCCGGTAGGCGCGGATGGCCTCCAGCGGACCGGCCCGGTCGGCGGGCGCCAGCAGGAACAGGCGTGCCGCGTACTCTGCCGCAAACATCAGGATCAACAAAGGCAGGTTCAGCAGGTTGGCAAAGGCGGACCAGACGGCAACCGGCGCCAGCCAGAACAGCAGCAGCGACAGGGCCGTCATCACGCCGAAATACAGCGTCCAGGCCCAGGTGACCTGACGGGTGTAGCGTGCCAGCGCGGGTGACAGGTGGCCATGCACAATGGCCGCGAAACGCGACACGATGGGGACCTGGCCGGCGCGCAGTGTGCGGCCGAAGGCCAGGCCGAGCAAGGCCTGTATGCCTGCATGCTGCAGCAGAAACACCCAGTTGTAGTGCTGCACCAGCCAGCCCGCCATGCCGTAGAGGGTGGCCGAGCCCGCCAGACACAGCAGCAGCATCCAGGCCCTTTGCGGCGACCGCCAGGCCAGCACCAGCGCCAGGCCGATCAGCGGCGCAATGGCCACGGCCGCGTCAAACAGGTCCGGACTGGGATCCGCCGCTGCCAGGTGCGAGAGGATGGGGTAGCCGGCGCAGAAGGTGGCAATGGCCGCCCAGCGAGTGCCGCGCAGCAGTGTTGCCATCAAGCCGGGTTTCACTTCGTTCTTTGCAGCGCGATGTGTTCGCTCAGGCTGCGCAGCGAGTGGAAGATGGCCGTGTTGTCTTCATTGTCTGCGCGCAGCTGCAGGCCGTAGCGTTTGGACACCACCAGCGCGATCTCGAGGATGTCGATCGAATCGAGGCCCAAGCCGTCCCCATACAGGGCATCGTCGGGCTGGATGTCGGCGGCCGCTGTTTCCAGGTTGAGCGAGGAGACCACCAGTTCGGCGACTTCACGCATCAGGGCAGCATCGGCTACAGGCGTGGTAACTGGTTGTGAAGAAGATTCAGACATCGTGGACGTGGACTTGGACATGGGTTTTCAGAATTTCCGGGTGACGCGAGGGGTTGCCGGCACCGGGGTTTGGTTATGTTTTGATGGTAACTGACATTCATTGTTTGTCATCAGTGGGGTCGCTGTAGGTGTACAGCCCTACAGAGCGTCAGCCCAGACGAAACAAGACGTAACCCGTGTGATTGGCGCACGCCGCTTTTTGGACTGCCGCGACGGGGCTGGTGGAAGAAGGTGCGAAGGTGGCCGGAACGAGCCGGGCTTTGCGTGGAATGCCCCGTATTATCCTATGGATGCGCCAGCGCGGCCGGCCCCAGGGTGAACGCGAAGGTCGTACGTTCGCCCGGCGTCGACTCGGCACGGATGCGCCCGCCATGGCGCTCGATCAGCCGCTTGACGATGGACAGGCCCACGCCGGTGCCGGCAAAATCTTCAGCGCGGTGCAGGCGCTGGAAAGGCGCGAACAGCTTGTCCGACTGGGCCGCATCGAACCCCACGCCGTTGTCGCGCACGAAAATTTCGGTGCCGTCCGGCCCTTCCTGCGTGCCGATCTCCACGCGCGGCGGGCTTTGCCCGGCGGAAAACTTCAGCGCGTTGCCGATCAGGTTGTTGAAGACCTGGCCCATCAGCGTCGGGTCGGCCTGCACCACGGGCAGCGGGCCGGCGCTGATGTGGCTGTTCGGACAGGCCGGCGCCAGCTCGCGCACCAACTTGCCCACCAGCTCGTTGAGATCGACCGGCCGGAAGGTCATCTCCACGCGCTCGGCGCGTGAGCACGCCAGGATGTCCTGGATCATGCGGTCCATCGTCGCCGCCCCGGCGATGATGCGGGCCAATTTGTGACGCCCGCTGTCGGACAGCGCGGACGCTTCCGAGCGTTCCAGTAGCGTGGCAAAGCCGCCGATGGTGTGTAGCGGGCTGCGCAGGTCGTGCGACACGCTGGCGCTGAAGGCTTCCAGGTCGCTGACGGTGCGCTCCAGCGCTGCCGTGCGTTCCTTGACCAGTTCTTCCAGGTGATGGCGGTGGAGGTCCAGTTCAGCGCTGATGCGGCTGCGCTCGGTGATGTCGCGCGAGATGCCGAAGACGCCAGTCACCTCGCCCGCTGTGTTGCGCAAGGGGCCCTTGGTCGTGAAGAAGGTGGACAGCCCGCGCGGGGTGGTGAGTTCCACCTCGTAGCTGATGGTGCGGCCCTGCGTCAAGGCTTGCGCGTCGCTGGCGGCCAGGCGGGCGGCTTCAGCGGGCGGAAACAGCGCGCGGTCGTCGCTGCCTATGACTTCTTCCATTGTTTTGCCCAAGGCCTCGCAACCCGCCTTGTTGCACAGCAGATAGCGGCCGGTCCTGTCCTTGGCGAAAATCGAGTCGGTCGAGCCCTGCGCGATGGCATCCAGCAGTTGCAGCGCGCGCAATTTCTCTTCCTGGTGGGCGCGTTCGATGCGCGCAAACTGCAGGGCCTGGCGCTCGCGGAACCAGTAGGCGCCAGCCCCAGTCGCAAGCAGGGCCAGCATGCCCGCAGCGGCGATCCAGAGTGCATTGCGCCACGCGTCGGCATAGGCCTCGCCGCTGTCCATCCTGGCCATCAGAAACCAATCTGTTCCCGCTATCGGGCGCACCACGCCGAGCACCGGCTGGCCGTGGAAATCCAGTGCGTCGACGGCCCGACCGAGCGGCGCATCGCCGCGTATAACCTTGGCCGCCAGCAGGTCGGGCGAGGACAGCGGCAGGCGGGTCCCTGAATTGGGCTCGACCAGAAAATCGCCTTCGCGCCGTACCAGCACGGAGGCCGCACTGCGGCTGGGCAGCGGCCATTCGCGCAGCGTCGGAAACAGAAAGACGTGGGGGTCGAGTCTCACCACCAGCACCGCGCGCGCCGGCTTGCCGGTGAGTGTGAACGGCGCCACCACGTCAATCCGCGGTGCCGGTGGCGCGCCATCGTGCCCGTAGAGGTTGGTGAACTGCGGCTTGTTGCTGTCGATGGCTCGCCGCGCCGCATCGCGCAAGAGGGGCGGCGCCTGCTGTTCTGCATTGGTCGTGCCCGCGACGACTTGGCCCTGGTCGTCCATCACCAGCACGCTGTGGCCTCCGCTGGCCTTGTGAAAGCTGGACAGGCGGTCCAGCAGCCGTTCATGGGCAGCGGTGTCGCCCACATTGCGCCAGAGCAGGTAGGTTTCACCCATCGGGCTGCGGCCGGCGAACTCTACCCGGCCGAGATTCTCCCGCAGCCAGGTGGCAACCTGGCCGGCACGCAGGTCGGCCATGGCTTCGATGCGGGCAGCCTCTCGTTCACGGTATTGGTCCTGGCTTTCAACAATGGCCCATATCGTCAGCGCCACGACGACAGACATCATGAGGGACAAAGGCCAAAACAGCGCCCGAATTCCAGCGACTGCGGCGCGGGTCGGCGCAGGTGCCGGGGCTGGGCTGTTGTTCGCCATATTCAGGTCCTCCGAACCCGCCCGGGCAGATCGACTGCCTGCCGGGTGGGCACCTTACTGGCATAGAACCGCAGCAGCGCTACGTGGTTCCGAGGTCATTCTAGTCCGCAGCTTTACTTTCGGGCAAGCGCAGCCGCGGCAGGTGCGGCGCCGTTTTTTTGCCGGCGCTGGCCGGTCAGGGCGGCGTTGCGGGCTGGTTGCTTCATGGTGTGGCTGAAGGAGGCCTCACCGGGAGCTCTCAGAGCTTGGGGCCGGCGGCAGGTATTTTTCGCGCGCGGGTGAGGGTTCGCGCAGGCGGCGATGCGGCGCTGGTGTCTGCCGCCGGGGCCGGTTCGGCCTCTTCTTCGGCTCCATCCACGACCGGACGGTCGCCGGAGCGCTCGACAGCGTGTGCGACCTGCATCTTCTGGGCGGCGCCGGCAAACTTGCTGTATTTGGCCAGGGTGGTCACCATCTGGCCATAAATGCGCGGGTTGCCGGCCAGGCATTCGCCATGGTCCATGAAGTCGGCTTCGCCGGTCAGGTTGCCGATCAGGCCGCCGGCTTCGGTGACCAGCAGCGAGCCGGCCGCAACGTCCCAGGGCTTGAGGCCGATTTCAAAGAAGCCGTCGCTGTAGCCGGCTGCGACATAGGCCAGGTCCAGCGCTGCCGCGCCGGGACGGCGCACACCGGCGCACTGGCTCATGATCTCGCCCAGCATGTTGAGATAGGGCTTGAGCCTGTCGCCGGGACGGTAAGGAAAACCGGTGGAGATCAGGCACTCCTGCAGCCGGGTGCGCTTGGCCACGCGGATGCGGCGGTCGTTCAGGTAGGCGCCGCGGCCCCGGGTGGCGCAAAACAGGTCGTTGCGGGTAGGGTCGTAGACCACCGCCTGCTCGATCTTGCCCTTGACGGCCAGCGCGATGCTGACGCAGTACACGGGAAAGCCGTGGATGAAGTTGGTGGTGCCGTCCAGCGGGTCAATGATCCACACGAATTCGGAGTCTTTGGCGCCATGCTCGCTGCCCGATTCTTCGGCCAGGATGCCGTGGCCGGGGTAGGCCGTCAGCAGGGTTTCGATGATCGCGGCTTCAGCGGCCTGGTCGATTTCAGTGACGAAATCATTGGTCTGCTTGACCGAGACACGAACCGCCTCGACATCAAGGGCGGCGCGGTTGATGATGGCGCCGGCGGCGCGCGCAGCCTTGATGGCCACGTTGAGCATGGGGTGTAGATTGCTGGGCATAAAGGGTAAGAAAGAGCGGGCAGAAAGCTGCGACCAGGACTGCGGCCCGGTAACCGGGGCAGGCGACAATATCCTCATTTTACCGGCATCGCCCGAATAGCCCCCCGAAACACGACGGCGACAGCCTTCCACTGCAACATTTACCGATGAAAACCCGTTTTGTCCTGATCAACACCAGCCACGCCGGCAATGTGGGCGCTGCCGCGCGCGCCATGAAGGTCATGGGCTTTGACGACCTGGTGCTGGTGGCGCCGCGCTGGGCGAACGTGCTGAACCGTGAAGAAACCATCCAGCGGGCCAGCGGCGCGCTCGACGTCCTGAAAAACGCCCGTATCGTGGCCACGCTGGATGAGGCGCTCGATGGCATGTCGCACCTGTGCGCCACCGCCATGACGCCGCGCGACTTTGGCCCGCCAACCCGCGCGCCGCGCGAGCACTTCAGCAAATTGCTATCAAACGATGAGCCCTCGTCGCCCGAAAATAAAGGGCTGCAGCCCGATTCGGTGGCCTTCCTGTTTGGTTCCGAACGGTTTGGCATGCAAAACGACGATGTGTACCGCTGCCATGTGGCCTTGAGCATTCCAACCGACCCGAAGTTTGGCTCGCTCAACCTCGGGGCCGCGGTGCAGCTGATTGCCTATGACTGGCGCCAGGCGCTGGGCGGTTTTGCCGTGCAGCCGGCTACACCCGAGCCCAAACTGGCGGACGCCGCCGAGGTGGCCGGCATGCTCGGCCACTGGGAAGAAGCGCTCACCGACATTGGTTTTCTGGACCCGGCCTCACCGAAAAAACTGATGCCGCGACTGAACCAGCTTTTCAACCGGGCGCAGCTCAGCCCTGAAGAGATCCACATCCTGCGCGGTGTGGCCAAGGCCATGTCGAGGACGGCGAATAAAGCCGTGCCGTCCGCGGTCAAAACGCCTGCGCCAGCAGACACGCTGGACCCCCAGTAGACTCGGAGCCATGTTTTCCAGACTTCGCTCCGACATCCAGTGCATTCTTTTGCGGGACCCCGCCGCCCGTACGGCCTGGGAAGTGCTGACCTGCTACCCGGGCCTGCATGCGCTGGTGCTGCACCGCCGGGCGCACTGGTGCTGGAACCACGGCTTCAAATGGCTGGGCCGCTTCATCTCGCATCTCTCGCGCTGGTTCACCGGCATTGAGATTCACCCCGGCGCCAAAATTGGCGAGCGCGTGTTTTTCGACCATGCCATGGGCGTGGTGGTGGGAGAAACCGCCGAAATCGGCGACGGCTGCACGATTTACCAGGGCGTGACGCTGGGCGGCACCTCGCTCTACAAGGGCGCCAAGCGCCATCCCACGCTGGGGCGTGATGTGGTCGTGGGCGCGGGCGCGCAGGTGCTGGGCGGCTTCACGGTGGGCGACGGTGCCCGGATCGGCTCGAACGCGGTGGTGGTCAAGCCGGTGCCGGCAGGCGCCACCGCCGTGGGCAACCCGGCCCGCGTGATCCAGGCGGACGCCGACGTGAAGCGCGAAATGGCGGCCAGCCAGATGGGTTTTTCAGCCTACGGCGTCACGCAGAACGACGACCCGCTGTCGCAGGCCATGCGCGGCCTGATCGACAGCGCGGCGGGGCAGGAGCACCAGATCTCGATGCTCTGGCAGGCAATTGAAAAGCTTTCCGGGCCTCAGGCCACCAGCACCCGGGAGTGCGTACCCAAGGATGCCGCGCTGCACGAGACCTTTGAAGCGGACAAGCTGAACCAACTGGTCGGAAAATAAGCCCAGGACAACCGGTTTTTCAGATCGCGTTCAAGTCGCGCGCAGCGATCGTTCCAGAACGTCGGCGGCTTCAAGGCAGGCACGGTCTGCGTGGGGAGCGCCAATGACCTGCAGGCCCATCGGGAAGCCGTTCACGCCCACGGCGCCCGCCACATTCACACACGGCAAACCCAGCAGCGTCCAGGCGCGGTTGAACATGGAACTGCCGGTGCTGCCATAGCCCGGCGGTGCTTCATCGGGGGCGCTGGGCGTCATCAGCACATCAAACTGG
Source organism: Polaromonas sp. JS666 (assembly GCF_000013865.1). NCBI lineage: Bacteria > Pseudomonadati > Pseudomonadota > Betaproteobacteria > Burkholderiales > Comamonadaceae > Polaromonas > Polaromonas sp. JS666. The sequence goes on along the minus strand of NC_007948.1, from coordinate 3,486,799 downwards.
CCAAACCAGTCTGCGCAGGCCTGTCGGCCCTGCCGCGCGGTCTGCTGCGCGGCTTCGTAAGCTGGCGCGCTGATCCGGCTTGCGGTGATGAGGTAGTCGCGCAGAATGGTCGACAGCGCCTCGGGTTGCCGGGCCAGCTGGTCGACCTCGCGCGCCAGCGCACGCCAGGCTTCGTAGCCCTGGATCACATCCTGCGCTTCATGGACGTCCTTCATCCAGGCCGGCAGGGTGATGCCCAGCACTTTGGCGCCGGCGGCCCGCAGGGCCTGGCTGCCGGCTTCAATCGCTCGCTGGGCGCTGGGCGATACCGGCCCCCAGGGGTAAGAGTCGGGCACGCCCACCACCCAGGACTTTGCGGGTGTCGCCTGCGCGGCCGGCAGCGCCAGCGCGTGTCCGCTCACCGCCTGCGCAAACCACGCCACGTCGGCCACGTTGCGGGCAAACAGGCCCACGGTGTCGAGCGACCATGAAAAGCATTTGAGGCCGGCCGTCGGCAACAGGCCAAAGCTGGGCTTGAAGCCGGTGACGCCGCAATAGGACGCGGGGCGAATGACGGAGCCGCCGGTTTGGGTGCCAACCGCAAAAGGCACAAGACCCGCCGCGACTGCAGCCGCCGACCCGGCGGAGGAACCGCCCGGCGTTCGGCCCGGGGCATTCGGGTTGCGCGTGGCGGTGGGATGCAGAAAGGCAAATTCCGTGGTGCTTGATTTTCCGATCACCAGCCCGCCAGCGCGGCGGATCACGCTGACGATGGCCGCGTCACAACGCGGTTGGGCGCCAGCGTAAAGTGCCGAGCCGTAACTGGTGGGCAGGCCTGCGGTGTCAAAGATGTCCTTGACGGCCACCGGCAGGCCCTGCAGCGGGCCGCCGGCTTCCTGGAGTCGCCCCAGCTGCTCGCGCGCGGCGCCGGGGTTCAGCAGCGCGACAAAGGCGCCCAGCGCAGCATCCTGCGCATCAATGCGCGCCAGGGTGTCGGCCAGCAGCGTGGTGGCGTCAAGCTTGCCCGCCGCCAATTGCGCGGCGGTGGCGATGGCCGAGGGCGCGGCGGGCGTCATGGGGCCGGTGTGCCCGGGGTACCCGGAGTACGAATTGCCGACTTGGGCCGGAAGGCCTTGCAGACCGCCGGATCGGTTTCGAGGTAGGGGCCGCCGATCAGGTCAATGCAATACGGCACCGCGGCAAAGATGCCGGCAACGACCGACTCGCCGGCTTCATTTTTCAGGCCTTCCAGCGTTTCCTGGATTGATTTGGGCTGGCCCGGCAGGTTGAGGATCAGGCTGTGGTCGCGAATCACCGCGCACTGGCGCGACAGAATGGCGGTCGGCACAAATTTGAGGCTGATCTGCCGCATCTGCTCGCCAAAACCGGGCATTTCCTTGTGGGCCACCGCCCGTGTGGCCTCTGGCGTCACGTCGCGCAGTGCGGGGCCGGTGCCGCCGGTGGTGAGCACCAGCGAGCAGCCGGCATCGACCAGCCCGATCAGCGTTGCGCTGATACCAGCCTGCTCGTCCGGGATCAGGCGCTCCTCAAAGGTGATGGGGTTGCGCAGCGCGCGGGTCAGCCAGCCCTTGAGTGCCGGCAGGCCCTTGTCGACATAGACGCCGGTCGACGCACGGTCGCTGACCGACACGATCCCCACCTTGACGGCATCGTACATGCCAGAGGCCGGGGTCGCGCTCATTGCTTAACCTCCGCGCTGCGCACTGCGGTGCCATTCGCCTTGGGAGCGGCCCGGCGGCTCATGCGTCTGCCTCCGGTGCCATGGCCTGCTTGACCAGCTGGAAAATCTCGCGGTAGGACTTGCCATGGCGCGGCGCTTCGCCGGGCTTTTCGGGCTTGGCATCCTTGCGGGCCTGGCGGATGAGTGCGCGCAGCTGCTGCGAGTCGGTGCCGGGATACTCCGACAGCCACGTGCCCAGCGCGTCGTCATCGGCGATCAGCTTGTCGCGCCATTGCTCGGCCAGGTGCAACTGCAGCGTGAGCTGCGCCGAGCCGCTTTGCTGCTCGTTGATGGCTTCGCGGATCGGGCCGGCATCGAGAGGGCGCATCAGCTTGCCGATGAACTGCATCTGGCGGCGCTTGCCCTCGAAGTTGGTGATTTTTTTGGCCTCGGTCAGCGCATCCAGCAGTTTGTCGGGCAAATCCAGGCGCGCCATCAGGTCGGCGCGCAGGGTCAGCAGGGCTTCGCCCAGGGCCTGTTTTTCATCGGCCTCGGCTTTCAGTTGGGTTTTGCTCGGCGGGCCTGTTTCTTCGGCAGCGATTTCTTCGGGTTTGACGAAGCGGCCGTTGGACCAGTATCCCTTGATGGCCTTGGTAGTCTTGGTGTTCATAGCAGTCAGTATCATAGCTACCCATATGACCCAAAAGCCTTCCACCCGCCATTCCACCCCTTCAGCCGGCAGCGTTTCCGGCCTGAAGAGCCGCACCACCCGCCAGCCTGAATCCGGTTTCAGCTACCACCGCGACTTTTTCGAGGAGCTGGTGGACACTGCGCTGGACCATGCGAAGAAGCTGGGCGCCAGCGATGCGGCGGCCGAAGCGTCGGAGGGCTGCGGCCTGTCCGTCAGCGTGCGCAAGGGTGAACTCGAAAACGTGGAACGTAACCGCGACAAGTCACTGGGTATCACGGTGTACATCGGCAAAAAGCGCGGCAACGCGGCCACCAGCGACTTTTCCAAAGCTGCGATCCAGCAGACCGTGAAGGCGGCCTACGACATTGCGCGCTTTACCGCGGAAGATGAGACCTCGGGCCTGCCCGACGACCGCGACATTGCCCGCGAGTACCCGGCGCTGGACCTGTTCCACCCCTGGGCCATCACGTCGGAGGAGGCGGCTCACCTAGCCCTGCAATGCGAAGCCGCGGCCATGGGCACCAGCCGGCTGATCACCAACAGCGAGGGGGCTGGCGTGTCGGCCCAGCAAAGCCATTTCTTCAGTGCCCATACCAAGGGATTTCGCGGCGGCTATGCCAGTTCGCGCCACAGCATTTCGGTGGCGCCCATCGCGGGCAAGGGCAACCAGATGCAGCGCGACGCCTGGTACAGCTCCATGCGCGACGCCAACGAATTGGCCCGCCCCGAGGCGGTGGGCCGTTATGCCGCCGAGCGCGCGCTGGCGCGCCTGAGAAGCCGGAAAATTCCCACCACGCAGTGCCCGGTGCTGTTTGAATCACCTCTGGCGGCCGGCCTGCTGGGCGGTTTTGTACAGGCTGTCAGCGGCGGTGCGCTTTACCGCAAAAGCACGTTTTTGGCGAACAGCCTGGGCAAGGCCGCTTTCCCCAGGCACATCGACATTTACGAAGACCCGCACCTGATGAAGGGCAAGGGCAGCGCGCCGTTTGACGAAGAGGGTGTGAAAACCAGCGCCCGCAGGGTGGTGGACGCCGGGCGGGTGGAGGGGTACTTCCTGAGCACCTACTCAGCGCGCAAGCTGGGCATGCGCACCACCGGCAATGCCGGCGGCTCGCACAACCTCACGCTGACCAGCCGCCACACGCGGACAGGCGATGACCTGGACGCCATGCTGCGCAAGCTGGGCCGGGGGCTGTTTGTGACCGAACTGATGGGGCAAGGCGTGAACTACGTGACCGGCGACTACTCGCGCGGTGCGTCCGGCTTCTGGGTCGAAAACGGCCGGATTGCCTTCCCCGTTGAAGAAATCACCATTGCCGGTAACCTCAAGGCCATGCTGATGGGGATTGAGGCCGTGGGGGCCGATATGTATACTTATGGGTCAAAATCAGTCGGCTCAATGTTAGTAAATCGTATGAAAGTGGCGGGTACTTGAGGGAATAAATGAATAAAAAAGTAGTAATTACCTCTGCCCTTGCGGTTTGGTTTTCATTACTTCCCTTATGCCGGGCGCAGTCTGCCTTGGCGGTACCCAATCTGGCGCAGCCACTTGCTGCGCCCTTGCATCCCTGGCAAGCGGCGTTGCCCCGGCTGACTGCTGAGGCCTATTTCACCAACCTGCAGGACGGCGCGAAAATCGAAACGCCGTTTCGCATGACTTTCGGGTTGGCGGGTGGCTGGGGGCTGGCGCCCATCAGCAAGCCCATCGCAGGAAAAAGCGGCCACCACCACTTGCTGGTCAATCGCGAACTGCCGCTCGACTTCAAGCAGGCCCTGCCTTTCAATGACCAGTACATCCACTTTGGCAAGGGGCAGATGGAGACGGTGCTGAACCTGGCGCCAGGCGTCTATTCGCTGCGGCTGCTGCTGGCCGATAACAAGCACCTGCCGCATTTCGTCTACAGCAAGCCCTTGAATATCACGGTGACGCGCCACAACAAGGACGTGGACCCCAAGAGCCTTGTCAAAAAAGGCATCAGCCTGCTCAACATGGCGCCGGATGCGCGGCTGAAGTCGCCTTTCAGGGTGCAATTTCAGGCTTCCGGGCTCAACGTCGCTCATCTGAGCCAAAAAGAAAAGGACACCGGCCATTTTCGGCTGACGCTGACGCCTCAGGGTGGCCTCAAGCCGGCGGAAATGAATTTTGCCAATGGCCAGTCCGAGGTATGGCTGGCGCCGCCGAGCGGTGCCTACACCCTGAAGCTGGACTTCATGGACAACGTCAACCCGGGAAAAACACTGGTTGAGCCGGTATCGGTGCCTGTGCGGGTGGAGTAGCGCGGGTGGAGTAGCGCAGGCTCAACCGGCCAGTGCTGCCTTGACCGCGGCAGACACCTGGCCCATGTCGGCCTTGCCCGCCAGCCGGGTCTTCACGGCGCCCATGACCTTTCCCATGTCACCGGGGCCGCTGGCGCCCAGCTCGGCCACGATGGCTTTCACCGCGGCAGTGACTTCGTCGGCGCTCAGGCGCGCGGGCAGGTAAGCCTGCAGCACTTTCAGCTCGGCCGCTTCCTTGTCGGCCAGGTCGGTGCGTTCGGCCTTCTGGAACGCCTCGATGGAATCCTTGCGCTGCTTCATCAGTTTGTCGACGATGGCGACCACCGCCACATCGTCGAGCACCACGCGCTCGTCAACCTCTTTTTGCTTGATGGCTGCCAGCAGCAGGCGGATGGTGCCCAGGCGCTCCGTGTCCTTGGCGCGCATGGCGGTTTTCATGTCTTCGGTGATCTGGTCTTTGAGTGACATTGCGGGCTCCTGAGGGCGGTGGGGGAATGGGGCAGGGGAATGGGGAAGCCAGGGGGCAGGGTGAAAGCGGCAAGGCCCGGCAGCAGGTGCCAAAAACACAAAAGCCCGCTAGAGCGTCCTCTGGCGGGCTTTGGGTGGCCGTGAGGCGCTACCGATCGGGGATCAGTACAACTTCTTGGGCAACTGCATGGCGCGGATGCGCTTGTAGTTACGCTTGACGGCGGCTGCCTTCTTGCGCTTGCGCTCGGCCGTTGGTTTTTCGTAAAACTCGCGGGCGCGCAGGTCGGTCAGCAGGCCGAGTTTTTCAATGGTGCGCTTGAAACGGCGCAGAGCCACGTCGAAGGGCTCGTTGTCTTTTACACGGATAGTGGTCATTGATGAATTGATCCAAAAGGTGCATCTTTAAGTGATCTGATCAGGATCAGGCCAGATGCGGGTTTGCTAGCAAAGCCTTGGATTATAGACCAGAAATGTGGCCCCCACGCTCGTTCGCTTCGCGTAACTCGCTGCCCCCCGAGGGGGCCGCTGCGCCTGCGGTCTGGCAAAGCCAGTCCCGCGGCCCCGGCTGGAGGGAAGAGCCCCCACGGTCGCTCACTTCGTGTAGCTCTCTGCCCCCCCAGGGGGGGGCTGTTTTGGCTTGGGGCGGCCCTGCGCCAAAACGGGCTCTCGCGCTTTCCATTTTCTCTTGTGTTGCGCAGCGGAAAACTGCTCCTCTACGATGCCCGCCCAATCCCTTCGTCCTGAAGGACAGTTCCAGCGCCTTCGCAAGGCGAAAATCAGACAGGCAGCGTAGCTTGCCGCGCTGGCAGGGCTTGTGCACAGGCGAAAGCCGACGCCCAGGCCCACTGGAAGTTGTAGCCGCCCAGCCAGCCGGTCACGTCAACCACTTCGCCGATGAAATACAGTCCCGGCTGCTTCGACTCCATCGTCTGCGAGGACAGGTCGCGGGTGTCGACGCCGCCCACAGTGACTTCCGCCTTTTTGTAGCCTTCCGAGCCGGCGGGCACAAGTTCCCAGTCGGCCAGGCGTTGCGCCAGCGCCAGCAGGGCCTTGTCGGTGGCCTCGCTGATGGGGCGCTGCAGTGCCGGGTCGCGGCTGACCCAGGCGTCAGCGAGGCGGCTGGGCACCAGGCTGGCCAGTTCGTTGGCGATCAGCTTTTTCGATGTGGCCTTGGCGCGCAGCAAGAGCGCGGGCAAATCAACGCCGGGCGCGAGGTTGACGCGCACTGGCTGGCCTTCGCGCCAGAAGCTGGAAATTTGCAGCACCGCCGGGCCGCTCAGGCCGCGGTGGGTGAACAACAGGTCTTCTGAAAAGACCACTGCTTTTTTACGCTGTTTGGCTGTGGCTTCCGGCGGGTTGGTGTCAATTTGCACTGGCAGCGCCAGGCCGGCCAGCCCGGCATAAGGCGCCCAGCCATCCCCATCAAAGGTCAGTGGCACCAGGGCGGCCCGGGGTTCCACCAGCCGCAGCTTGAACTGCGTGGCTATGCGGTAGCCGAAATCGGTGGCGCCGATTTTGGGAATGGACAGCCCGCCGGTGGAAATCACGACTTGCCGGGCTTCAATCGGGCCGCGGTCGCTCTGCATCAGATAGCTGCCTGTGCCCGTCTGCTCGGGGCCCACCATACTTTTGACGCTGCAGGGCTGCCAGCGCGTCACCTGACCGGCTGCGCACTCGGCCAGCAGCATATTGATCACCTCTTCGGCCGAATGGTCGCAAAAGAGCTGTCCCTTGTGTTTTTCATGGAAAGCAATGCCGTAGCGCTGTAGCAGTTCGATGAAGTCCTGGGGTGTGTAGCGCGACAGCGCGGAGCGGCAAAAATGCGGGTTCTCGCTGAGAAACTGCGCGGGCGTGGCATCGCGGTTGGTGAAGTTGCAGCGGCCGCCGCCCGAGATGCGGATTTTTTCCGCCACCTTCTCGCTGTGGTCGACGAGCAGCACCTTCAGGCCCAGCTGGCCCGCGATCCCGGCGCAGAACAGCCCGGCCGCACCTGCGCCGATCACCATCACATCAAATTTCTGAGTCAAATTGGCCTCTAGCCCAAGTAGTACAAGCGAAATTAGCTATAAGAATCATAGCGATCCTGCGGTGGCGGTTTTGGCCTGCGCACCGGAAAATTCTGCAGTCAGACTGTGGCCGACAGCTGCGCTTTTCAAGACACGGAAGTGTAGCCCGCCGGGATGGCGGCTTGTCGCTTGTGCTGCGGGGTTGTTCGCCTATTGCTTCACGATCACCGGTTGGATGGTGAAAACATTTGGATTTTTCGGATCCACCGTGACCCGCACCCAGTGAATCAGCGGGCTGCCAAAGGTTTGCAGGCGGGTCAGGTTGGGCAGCAGTTTGCCGGGGCTGTACAGCGGCCTGTCCACCTTGAAGAAATGCGTGTCACCGTGCACCAGCAAGACCTGGCCTGCAAACTGCTCTGTTTCGGCGACCACCTTGTTGATGAAATTGCGGTAGCCGCTGACACGCGTGGCCTCGCTCTCGTCTTTGTCTTCGGTCTCTGGCAGGTCAAAACCGGGGTCGGCCTGAATCACCAGTACCAGGCCGCGCGCCTTGCCTTCTTTGGCGGCCTGAAACGCCTGCTGCAACCAGCTTACATTGGCTGTATCGCGTTCCAAGTACTCGGCATTGCTGGCTTCGCACTGGGTGGTGGTCCGTGCGCTTTTGCTGGTGCAGTCTTTTTCGTCCAGGACTTTGTTGTTGTTGCTGCCGGGCACATTCAGGGTGGCAAATACAATGCCGCGGTGGCTGAAACGCGTGTTTTCAACAAACTTCTCACCGGGCTGGCCCTGGTGGATCAGCGGCATCTGGCGCTTGCCCAGGCTGCGGGACGTGGGGAACATGGTTTTACGCAGATGGGCCAGACGCTCCAGCGCATCGTAGCCGCCATTGTTGAGGCGGTGGCAGTCGGTCCATTCGTTATCGCCGGGCACATACACCAGGGGTCGTTTCATCTGGTCAAACATGGCCAGCGCCGAGGTGTAAATGTCATCGGCACACCTGGAACTGCCGTCCTTGATATCGCCGTCGTACACCGAGAAGGCGATGTCGGACTGGTTGATGCTTTTGAGCAGTGCGGGAATTTTGGAGTCGTCTCCGGCCTTGTGGTACGGCATGTCGCCCCACAGGCCGAATGAGAAGCTTTGTGCCTGGGCGCAGGCCACACCCAGCGCCAGCAGGGCACCGGCCAGAAGACGGATTGACATGGGCATCGTCCGATCAAAAATGCGGAGCATAGCCGGTCTGCATGTCAAACCCATGAAATTCGGGGAGGGCGCCCCTGAAGACCGATTTTTCGGTCATTGGGGCGATGCGATTCGGGACAGGACGGGACGGTATTCCAGGCGTGTAGCAGGCGTGGAGTCAGGCAAAAGGAAAAGGGCCAAATCACCCGTTCTGTTGTGTTCGATGGCTGCTGGCACCGCAGGCCGTTGCGCGCCACCGCATGCCTCAGCATGTCTCAACGGACACCGTGGACTGCAGGGCTCAGAGCCGCAGCGCCTTAGTGTCTCAGAGCCTCAGCCAAACTCCCGCAGCTTCTGCTCTTCCGGATGCTCGGCCAGCAGGGCCACGCCGCGCAGTACATCGCCCACCACGATCACGCTGGGGCTCTGCAGGTGCTCGCGAGCTATCGTGGTGCGCATGGTGGCCAGGGTGGTGATTGCATGGCGCTGGCCCGGCAGGCTGGCGTTCTGGATGATGGCCACTGGGGTGTCCGCGGGCAGGCCCTGCAACAGCTGGTCCTGGATGTGCTGTGAACCCGTCACGCCCATGTAGATCACCAGGGTGAGCCTGGCCTGCGCGGCCGTTGCCGCCAGTGCGGCCCAGTCGGTGCCGGCATCGCCGGGCTTGGCGTGGCCGGTCACAAACACCACGCCATGTGCATGCTGGCGGTGCGTGAGCGGCACGCCCAGCGAGGTCACCGCCGCCAGCCCGGCAGTGATGCCGTTGATGACCTCCACCTCCACGCCGGCAGCCTTCAGGTGCTCGACTTCCTCGCCACCGCGGCCGAAGATGAAGGGATCACCGCCCTTGAGGCGCACGACGTTTTCGCCTTCGCGGGCCGCCATGATCATGAGCTTTTCGATGAAGGCCTGCGGGGTGGATTTGCAGCCGCCGCGCTTGCCCACATGGACGATGCGTGCGTCGGGCCGCGCAAACGCGACGATCTCGTCGCTGACGAGGTCGTCGACCAGCAGCACGGTGGCATTCTGGATGGCCTTGAGGGCCTTGAGGGTGAGCAGCTCCGGGTCGCCCGGGCCAGCGCCCACAAGCAGGCATCTGCCGCCGGCTACCAGGACGTGTTCACCATCGGGGGTGGGGCGGACCTTGCTGTTTTTCATAATTGCGAGACCAGTTGCAAGATATGTTCCACCTGCCGGGCAATCGATGCGGGCACGGCATGTGTACCCGAGAGGACCGCGCGGATATACGCGGCGGTACTGGCGCTGTCGATTTCTTTGGGCAGGTCTGGCACGCTGGCCAGGGTGCCCGGCTGCGAGGCCTGCAGCAGGGTGCGTTTGCCAGCGATAAAGGCTTCCATCTGCGGTGTGCGGCGCGCGTCGGCCACCACTTCGCCCTCGGTGCCGCGCAGCAGCAGCGCGTTGGCCTGGATGAGTTCGAATGTCTGCGCCATGGAGATTGCGTACTCGGGATGCGTGTAGCTGCTGACAACCAGGCTTTTGCCGAGGCAGGGGTTCATGATCTTGACCAGGCTGTGCGCCGGGTTGCGCAGGCCGACAGCACGCCGCACGTCCAGCAACTGCTTGAGTCCCGGGCACAGCAGCTCGGTGGCGGCAAAGGCCACCTCGCCGCTTGCTATGGTTCTGGTCGCTGTCAGTGCGTGGATGTCCAGGGCCGCGAGCACGTCTGAGGCAAAAATCCGGCTCGACTCGGTGGCGGTGCCGTGCACCAGCACCGGCAATCCTTCGCGCGCCAGCAGCAGCGCCAGCAGGGGCGTGAGCACCGGCAGCTTGCGGGCACCGTTGTAGCTCGGGAGCACAACCAGGGGTCGCTCGGTGGCGGGCAGGTGATTCAGCCGCTGGTACGTGGCGTCCAGAAAGCCCGCCATCTCTTCGGGCGTCTCACCCTTGATACGCATCGCCAGGCAAAAGCCGCCAATTTCGAGATCGGTCACCGTGCGGTCCAGCACCTGGCCGAACAGGTCGGCTGCCTGCTCGCGCGTGATCGCGCGGGCGCCCTGCTTGCCACGACCAATGACCTTGATGTACTGACTAATGCCCATGCGGCAATTGTCTGTCAAGAAAGATAACTTTTCATTATGAGCTTAAGCGAGCTGCCGGATCGGGATCACCGTACGCCCTTCGAGCCCTGACCCTGGAGGCTGCGTACTTCTGGCAGAGCGCACCAGCCGTTTGAGCTCGGGTACACAGGAGCCGCAGTTGGTGCCGCATTTCAGCGCGCCTTGCAGCGAGGCCAAGCGCTCCTCGTCGGTGCCCAGGTAGCCGGCGCCGCCCCCACCGTGGCTGACTGCGGTCAGGTGATCGGCGATGGCCGTGTCGGTCACGTTCAGGCAGGTACAGACCAGCTTGCCGCGCGACTGCACCGTGACAGGCGGTTTGGCGCCTGGCAGCAGCAGCAGGCGGCCGTAGGTTTGCGCGGGCAACTCGTCCTGCAGCAGGGTTTTGATCCAGGCCTGGGCGCTGGTGTCCCCGGCGAGCACAAACCCGGCCAGCTCGGCCTGATCGCCCTTGCGAACCAGCCGCACGGTGCGGTGCTGGCCTTTCTTTTTGTCGGCATAGCGCAGCGCATCGCTGCCGGCCAGGCCCAGGATGCGTTCTATGCTGGCCAGCGTTTCGGCGGACGGTGCTTCATCGGCCGCGGCGCGAAACAGCAGGCCGGTGCGTTCACGGCTGCTCTGCGCCAGCGGGGTGTTGTTGGAAAAGGGCACGCAACTGGAGAAGGGAAACGCCGCCATCAGCGGCTTGAGCTGTTCCCGCGCACCCAGCGCGTCGTCCTCGGGCAGCCAGGCCATGGCCAGCAGCGACCAGGGCAGCTCGGCCTTGAGGATCTTGACCGCGGCATGCTTGAGCTCGGGCTGTTTGGACGTGGGGCAGTAAGCCGACGTGGTGAGGGCGTTGACGCCCGCCAGCGGTGCGCCGGTGCTGGACCGGCCGCTCAGGTACTCCTCGCCCCAATGCATGGCGACAAAAGCCTGGCTCATGCCAATTTCGCTGCTGGACTGCACCGGTACCACGATGGAGCCGCGCTTGGAGGTGACGTGAACCAGGTCGCCTTCATTGAGCAGGCGCCGTGCCATGTCCTGCGCGTTCATCTGGATGGCGGGCTCGGCCACATGGCCGAACAGCCGCCCCAACGTGCCGGTGCGGCTCATGCCGTGCCAGTGGTCGCGCAGGCGTCCGGTGGTCAGCGAGAACGGATAGCGGGATTCGCGCGGCTCGGCTACTGGCTTGTAGACGGTGTTCACAAAGCGGGCCTTGCCGTCGGCGGTGGGGAAGATCCCGTCTTCGTACAGGCGAACCTTGCCCGTGGTTTCCCCTTCGCGCAGGGGCCATTGCTGGGGCGATTCTTCCAGCATGGCGTAGCTCATGCCGGTGATGTCGAGGTCGCGGCCGCGGGTGGACTCGCGGTGTTCGTTCCAGATGGTTTCAACGCCAGCGGCTTCATCGCTTAGCGAATAAGGAAAGAGCGAGCCTGTTCGCGCGCCCTCACCCCGGCCCTCTCCCAGAGGGAGAGGGAGCGAAGAAGGTGAATTGCTTGTCTCTTGTGTCTCTTGTATTACTCCCTCTCCCTTTGGGAGAGGGTTGGGGTGAGGGCTCTGCGCTCCAAGCAGTTTCTCCAGCCGCTGCGCAAAGGCCACGGCAATCGACCAGTCGTGCCGGGTCTCGCCGGGTGCGGGCACGGCCGGCCGCACACGGCTGATGCGGCGCTCGCTGTTGGTGACGGTGCCGGTTTTCTCGCCCCAGGTGGTGGCGGGCAGCAGCAGGTCGGCGTAATCGCAGCTGCTGGTGGTGGCAAAGGCTTCCTGCACCACGACGAACTCGGCCCGCTCCAGCGCGCGGCGCACGGTGGCCTGGTCGGGCATGGACTGGGCCGGGTTGGTGCAGGCAATCCACAGCGCCTTGATCTCGCCGTCGGCGGCGGCCTGGAACATCTCGACCGCTGTCTTGCCGGGCGCTTCGGGAACGCTGGGCACGCCCCAGAGCGCGGCCACTTCCGCGCGGTGGTCCGCATTGGCCAGGTCGCGGTGGGCGCTCAGCAGGTTGGCCAGCCCGCCGACCTCGCGGCCGCCCATGGCATTGGGCTGGCCGGTGAGCGAGAAGGGGCCGGCACCCGGCTTGCCGATCTGCGCCGTGGCCAGGTGCAGGTTGATGAGCGCCGCGTTCTTGGCGGTGCCGCTGCTGGACTGGTTCAGGCCCTGGCAGTACAGGCTCAGGGTGGCCGGTGATGTGGCAAACAGTTTGGCAGCCGTGAACAGGTCTTCCTTTTTGATACCGCAGGTTTCGGCGACCAGGTCGGGTGTGTAGTCGCGTACCGTGGCCTTGAGTGCCTCAAACCCGCTGGTGTGGGCCGCAATGTAGTCTGCCTTGACCCAGCCTTCCCAGAGCATGATGTGCAGCATGCCGTTGAACAGCGAGACATCGGTGCCGGGTTGAAGGGGCAGGTACAGGTCGGCGATCTCGGCCGTGTCGGTGCGGCGCGGGTCGCAGAAGATGATCTTGAGCTGCGGGTTTTTGGCCTTGGCATCTTCAATGCGCCGAAACAGGATGGGGTGCGCGTAAGCCGTGTTGCTGCCCACGATGAAGATGCACTGCGCGTGATTCACGTCGTCGTAGCAGGCGGGCGGGGCGTCGGCGCCCAGTGTCTGCTTGTAGCCGGCCACTGCGCTGCTCATGCACAGGCGCGAGTTGGTGTCGACGTTGTTGGTGCCAATCAGGCCCTTGGCCAGCTTGTTGAAGACGTAGTAGTCCTCGGTGAGCAACTGGCCCGAAATATAAAAGCCCACGGCATCCGGTCCGTGGTCGCGGATGATCTGCGCAAAGCTCTCGCTGGCGAAGTCCAGCGCGTTGTCCCACGACACGCGTTGCGCCGCCTCGTGGCGGTGCTCGCGCCGCATCGGATACAGCAGGCGCGTCTGCCGCGTGACAGGTGCGGTGGCAGTGAGGTGCAGGGTCGACCCCTTGGTGCACAGCCGACCGAAGTTGGCGGGATGGTCCGGGTCGCCCCGCACGCCCGTGATCTGATCGCCCTGCGATTCAATGATGACGCCGCAGCCTACACCGCAGTAGGGGCAGGTCGAACGTGTTTCACGCATCATGCATCGCCCCTACGGAGGTGTTTCAAGCTTATCGCCAGGCGATCGGCCGCGACAGTGGCAAGATCGCAGTAGGGGCAGGTCGAACGTGTTTCACGCATCATGCATCGCCCCTACGGAGGTGTTTCAAGCTTGTCGCCAGGCGATCGGCCACGGCAGCGGCACTATCGCGGCAGGGGCAGGTCGACCGGGCTTCTTTGGCATTCACATCAACAATCATGCGCCGGCAAGCACTTTGCTGGCGGGACCGGCCACGACGGCCTGCTGCTCCAGGGCCAATGTTGCCAGTTCGGTGGCGTCCAGGTGCACCACACCATCCGCGACATGGACGCTGAATTTCTGGGTGCAGCCGACATCCGGTGCCCTGGCGCAGCCGTCGGCCAGGCCGATCGTCCAGTTGTGCAGCGGGCAGGCCACGCTGGTGCCGAACACGATGCCCTGGCTCAACGGGCCGCCCTTGTGCGGGCAACGGTCCAGCAGGGCGAACACGACGTCTTCGTCATTGCGAAACACGGCCACATCCATGCCTTTTGCACGCGCCACGCGACGCGAGCCCAGCACCGGGATGTCATTGACCAGACAGATTTTTTTCCATTCACTCATGGCGACCACTCTTTATGTTTTGAGGTTGGTGTACAGGCTGGTGACGCGGTCCATGACGCTCAGCAGATTTTCGCTGGTCACAAACACATCAGACATCAGTTTTGGTGAGGACCGCATGCCGTCGAGCCGCTGCAGGCCCTGGTCGAAAAAGACCCATTGCGCATCGGCCAGGGCCAGTTCTTCCTTGATCTTCGAGGTTGCCTCGGGCGCGTTGCGCAAAGTCTCCAGGGCCGCCAGGAATTCCGAGCGCGCCTTGGCGATCTCGGCCATGCTGCCCTTGGGGTCGACCTGCAGGGCGTTGGCCAGGTAGAACTTGGCCATGCGCTGCGACAGCATGCGCTGACGCCCGGCAATGTTGACCAGCTTGCCTACCGATTTTCCGGAGGCCTGCTCGTACTGTTGTGTGCCCTGGTTGGCCAGCATGAGCAGGTTCGCATCCATCTGCATCACCTTGGGTACCAGTTCCCTGCTCGGCGCCGTGCCGACCAGCGTGCCCTTGAATTCGTTCCAGGACACGTCGAGCTTGCCGTAGGTGTCCCGAATGCTGGCACTGGGCGCGAAGGCCTTGAGTTCGACCAGTTGGCGGTCGAACAGCGCGACCGAGCGGTCCAGTACCTGCTGGGCGGTGCCCGGCTCCACCTGCTGCACCAGGGCCAGGTAGGCCTTGCTCATCCGCTGCGACAGCATCCGCTGCCGGCCTGCCTTGTTGATGGCATCGTTCATGTCAGCCACTTGCGAGTGAGCCGTCAGGCCAAACAACGCCGCCGACACAATAAAAATTCTTCGCTTCATGAGGAGTACTCCGTTGTGCGTCCGTGCTGCGCTCAGGCCGGCAACTTCTCGAACTGGCGTGTGTCCACGGCTGCCTTGCTGGTCTCGAGCCAGGGGTCGGGTGCTCCGTCGAGGCTGAATTGCAGGCGCTCCCATAGGGCCTTGCGGCCTTCGGCGTCGTCCAGAATCTTCTTCTTGACGTAGTCGAGACCGACACGGTGCAGGTAGTGCACCGTACGCTCCAGGTACCAGCCTTCCTCACGGTAGAGCTGCAGGAAGGCGCCGGCGTATTCCATCACCTCGCTGGAGGTCTTGACCTTCACCAGGAATTCCGCCACCTCGGTCTTGATGCCGCCGTTGCCGCCCACGTAGATCTCCCAGCCGGAGTCCACGCCGATCACGCCCACGTCCTTGATGCCGGATTCGGCGCAGTTGCGCGGACAGCCGCTGACCGCCAGCTTGACCTTGTGCGGTGCATACATGGCCCAGAGCGCGTGCTCCAGGTCCTTGCCCATCTGCGTAGAGTCCTGCGTGCCGAAGCGGCACCATTCGCTGCCCACGCAGGTCTTCACCGTGCGCGTCGCCTTGGCATAGGCCAGGCCACTGGGCATGCCGAGGTCCTGCCAGACGCTCTGCAGGTCTTCCTTCTTCACGCCCAGCAGGTCGATGCGCTGGCCGCCCGTCACCTTGACGGTGGGAATCTGGTACTTGTCGGCCACGTCGGCGATGCGACGCAGGTCGTTCGGCGTGGTGTGGCCGCCCCACATGCGCGGGATCACGCTGTAGGTGCCGTCCCGCTGTATGTTGGCGTGGCTGCGTTCGTTGATGTAGCGGCTTTGCGGGTCATCCTTGGCCTCCTTGGGCCAGGTGCTGATCAGGTAGTAGTTGATGGCGGGGCGGCAGGACGCGCAGCCGTTGGGCGTGCGCCACTCCATGGTCTTGTAAACGTCAGCGATGGTCAGAAGGTGCAGCGACTTGATGGTGTCGCGCACCTCCTGATGGCTGTGGTCGGTGCAGCCGCACACGGCCTTTTTCTTGGGGGTGGCCGAGTAGTCGCCACCGGCCGTGAACATCAGGAGCTGCTCGACCAGGCCGGTGCAGGAGCCGCACGAAGCGCTGGCCTTGGTGTGCTTGCGCACTTCGTCGAGTGTGAACAGGCCTTTTTCCTTGATAGCCTTGCAGATGGTTCCTTTGGTGACACCGTTGCAGCCGCAGACCTCGGCGTCATCGGGCATGGCGGCTGCCTTGCTGTGGCCTTCGTGGCCGGTGTCGCCGATATTGGATTCGCCAAACATCAGCTTGTCGCGGATGTCGCTGACGCTGCGCCCATCGCGCAGCAGCTTGAAGTAATAGCTGCCGTCGACGGTGTCGCCGTACAGGCAGGCGCCAATCAGCTTGTCGCCCTTGATGACCAGTTTCTTGTAAACCCCGCCGAAGGGGTCGCTCATCACGATCTCCTCGGTGCCCTCGCCGCCCATGAATTCGCCGGCGCTGAACAGGTCAATGCCGGTGACCTTGAGCTTGGTGGACGTCAGGGAGCCGGTATAGCGGCCAATACCGAATTGCGCCAGGTGATTGGCGGCTACCTTGGCCTGCTCGAACAGCGGCGCCACCAGGCCGTAGGCGATGCCGCGGTGCGCAGCGCACTCGCCGACGGAATAGATGCGGGCATCGGTCACGGTCTGCATGGTGTCGTTGACGACGATGCCGCGGTTGCAGTGCAGGCGCATCTTTTCGGCCAGCTCGGTGTTGGGGCGGATGCCCACGGCCATCACCACGAGATCGGTGTCGAGCTCGCTGCCGTCCTTGAACTTGATGGACTTGACACGGCCATCGGCGCCGCCGGTCAGTTCCTGGGTTTGCGCGCCGATCAGGAACTTGAGGCCGCGGTCTTCCAGCGACTTTTGCAGCAGTTTGCCCGCCACATCGTCGAGCTGGCGCTCCATCAGCCAGGGCATGACGTGCACCACGGTGACCTCCATGCCGCGCAGCATCAGGCCGTTGGCTGCTTCCAGGCCCAGCAGGCCGCCACCGATCACCACGGCCTTTTTGTACTTCTGCGCCGCCTCAATCATGGCGTTGGTATCGGCAATGTCGCGGTAGGCAATCACGCCCTGCAGGTCTTTGCCGGGCACCGGCAGGATGAAGGGGTTGGAGCCGGTGCACATCAGCAATCGGTCGTATTCTTCTTCGGTGCCGTCCTCGGCGCGCACGACGCGGCGGACGCGGTCGACTTCAACGACCTTCTTGCCGGCGTGCAGCGTGATGTGGTTGTCCTTGTACCAGTCCCAGCTGTTGAGCACGATCTCGTCGAGCGTCTGCTCCCCGGCCAGCACGGGGCTGAGCAAAATGCGGTTGTAGTTGGGGTGTGGTTCGGCACCGAAGACGGTGATGTCGTACAGCTCGGGTGCGATCTTGAGCAATTCCTCGATGGTGCGAACCCCCGCCATGCCGTTGCCGACCATTACCAGTTTCGATTTTTTCATGGGGTCACTCCAGTGGATTCAGATTCAATGTTGTAAGTGCAAACGGCATGCCAAACTGGCCGCGACGCAGTGCCGGCAGCGCAGAGGCAAGCAGTGACAAGGCGGCGCTCCCGCGGCTGCCCACGAGGGCCGGCGTGGCGGTCAGTCGCGCAGCAGGGCCCGTGGCCTGGCCGCCTGGTCGATATTGGAAAAATGAGGTAGGAACCATGATGCTCTCTCCTGTCAAACAGGGAACCGGCGGTAAAACCGGTATGAGGCACATCAATACGCACGTCGTTATGCGCAGAACCCGCAGTGCTTTCGCGAAGGTCGGGCGCTCCGTTACGCCCGCAGCAGTTAGTGCAAAATCTGTGCCATATCCCCGGCCCGGAAGGTGCATGTCGTCGGCGGGGCGACTTTCAGGAGGCGCGACGTGGGCGTCGCACAGGCTGTGTTTTCTTCATATTCCCTCTTAACCCATTGATTTTTATGACTTCCGCATTGGTACATTTGAACGGCCCGCCGGGTGCGCATCCGCTGGCTTCTGACCTTGAGGCCGCCGGAATACAGGTCCTTGGCTGCGTTGGGGAGTGCAGCAAACTGGTGCAGGAGGCACTGCGGCACGCACCAGATGTGGTGATTTGCTATGACCCTCTGCCGGATGAGGAATTGTTCAGGGCCCTGCAGGTCATTGGCGAGACCTCGTCGCGCCCGGTGATCGTGTTTACCAGCGATGGGGACGCCGAGAAGATCACCCGGGCCGTGGCTGCGGGCGTTCATGCCTACGTCATCAATGGCTATGGCCCGCAGCGCCTGCGCTCGCTCATTCATCTGGCGCAGGCCCGCTTCAGCCGCGAGCAGGCTCTGCGGGCGGAAATGTTTGAAGTGTCGCGCCGCCTGGAAGAGCGCAAGGTGGTGGACCGAGCCAAGGGCATCCTGATGCGCGCGCGCCAGGTCTCGGACGATGATGCGTTCCAGATGCTGCGCACCGCTTCCATGCACACCAACCAGCGCCTGGGCCAGGTGTCGCAGCACATCATCCATTCGGCCCGCTTCGCGGAAGACGTCAACCGTTCGGGGCAGTTACGCATGCTGTCGCAGCGGCTGGTGAAGCTGGCCCTGCAGCAATTGGCGGGGGTGCAGGTCGCGCAGGCCAAACAGCACCTGAAGGAGTCCGTCCTGCGCATTGACGCAAATATTGTGGCTCTCGGCAAAAGCCTGTCCCAGCCTACCTTTGGGGACCTGCTGGAGCAGGTAGGCCGGACCTGGGCGCAGCTGAAGCAGGCCTTGCAGGACGAGCCCCAGGCGCGTCACATGGGCCCGCTCGACGAACTGGCCGAGCAGTTGCTGCACGAAGCCGAGCGGCTGACCAGCAGCCTGGAGAACGCGGGTGCCATGCCTCCGTTGCAGGTCCTCAACCTGGCGGGCCGCCAGCGCATGTTGAGCCAGCGTTTCGCAAAATACGCCTTGCTGGAGGCGATGGGTGGCAAGGCTGCCACGCCACGCTACACCGAGGGCATGGCCGAATCCCGGGCGGCCTTCGAGCAGGCACTCAAATACCTGAACGAAATCCCCCTCACCAGCGGGGACATCCGCACCTCGTTGGACGCTGCCGCCGCGTGCTGGGAGCACATGCTGGCCGGTGCCGCACCCGTTGGGCAGGGTGCCCCGGAACTGCTCGAGCGCCTGGAGCGCCTGGCGGTGGCCAGCGAGGAATTGCTGGGTATCTTCGAGAGGCTGTCGGTGCATTACGAGCGCAGCATGCAGATGTTGGTGGGGTAACGGGCATGTTTTATATTGCAGTGCACCAAATTCGGGCATGGGACTTGCTTATGTTGGTGCATGGCATTTGACCTGGACATTGGCTTCGCAACGCTTGCGGGCCGCAAAGACAGCAACGAGGACTTCTGCGCGGCCATGCTGCCGGAGCCCGGCCGGGAGGGCATGGGGTCCATCGTCGCGATTGCCGACGGTGTGAGCACCGGCGGCATGGGTAAGGAGGCGGCACAAACCACCGTCACCAGCCTGGTACGCGATTACTACGGTACGCCTGAAACCTGGGAAACCACGGTGGCGTTGGACCGGATCATTGGCGCGCAGAACGCCTGGCTGGCGGGTCTGAACCGGCGCAGGCATCCGGCGATCGGCCTGACCACCCTGACGGCAGTGGTGTTGCGGGGGCAGTCGTATTCACTGGCCCATGTCGGCGACACCCGCGCGTACCTGCTGCGTGCCGGGCATCTGATGCAGCTCACCAGCGACCATGTGGTCGATCACCCGGATTTCCGGCATCAGCTGCTGCGCTGCGTGGGCGCGGAAGACCGCCTGGTGGTGGACTACTCCCAGGGTGACCTGCAGGTGGGCGATATTTTCGTGCTGCTGTCGGATGGGGTGCACAACGTACTGTCGGGCAAGCGGCTCGATGCTCTGGTCCTGCCCGCCAGTATTCCCGGGCGTGCCGGAGACACCGGGGTTGACGCGAAAACCCTCAGCCAGCGGCTGGTCGATGCCGCGATGGCCGCAGGCACGACGGATAACGTCACCGCCCTGGTGGTGCGCGTGCTGGGCTTGCTCGATGCGAACCTGCAGGATGAAAACCGCCAGGCGCTGGCCTTGCCGGTGCCGCGGCGGCTCAAGGTCGGCAGCCTGCTGGATGGCCTGTCCGTGACCGCCGTCGTTGCAGACAACGGCGTCAACTTGCTCTATCAGGTACGGGATGTCGCGAGCCAGAAACTCTATGCGATCAAGACGCTGCACCCCGCACGGGCGCAGGATCCCGAGGAGCGCGCCATGCTGGCCCACGAAGCCTGGCTGGCCAAGCGCATGCAGTCGTCCCGCGCGGCCGACCATCTGGTCAACCTGCATGACCATCCGCCGGGCGTCGAGGTAGCCAGCGCTTTTTACCTGCTCTACGACTGGCATGCCGGTGAAACACTTCAGCAGCAACTCGACCGCAAGCATGCCTTCAACCTGCCACAGGTCCTGACGGTGGCCACCCAGGCTGCGAAAGCCTTGGGCCGCCTGCACCGCCAGAGCGTGATCCACCGTGACATCAAGCCCGCCAACCTGCACCAGGGTGAGGACGGCATTCTTCGGGTGCTTGATCTGGGGGTTGCCCTGACGGGCCGCGAGCCCGAGGCCATGCGCCAGCTGCATGCAGGCACACCCAGCTACATCAATCCCGAGCAATGGGGCTTTGGGGTCAAGCCCGGCGGCGCTGGCGGCGACATCGCGCAAGAGCTGCCCGATGCGCAAAGCGACCTGTTCGCGCTCGGCGTGACGCTGTACCAGCTGCTGACCGGCAAGCTGCCGTACGGTGAGGTGCTGCCCTACCAGGCAGGGCGCTATTACCACGACCCGATCCCGCCAAGCCGCCACAACCCCGAGGTGCCGATCTGGCTGGATCATGTCGTGTTGAAGGCCGTGGCGCGCGACAAGCGCCAGCGATTTGAAACGGCCGAGGAACTGCTGCTGGCGCTGGAGCGGGGCGCCTCACGGCCGCTAACGGCGCCGCCGGCTACGCCTTTGATCCAGCGCGATCCCGCGGCCTTATGGAAGTTGGCGTTGGGGGTCAGTGTGCTATTCAATCTTTTGCTGGTTTACTGGTTGCTGTTTTTGCCAAGGTAGCGTTCTTCTTTGGAGTTTCAGCTGTTTGTCCCTGTAGGATGGGTGCGGATAGCTACTGAATTGATCGTGTAGGGGACTTGCGGAGGATTGAGGCCGGGGGGGTAGCCCGCCAAGGCGAGTCCCGGCCCGGTCGTACATATAACGAACCCACGATCTTTAGACATTCGCAGCACAGGTCAGGCGCCACGCGCGCTCCGCGCGACCTCGCTTTTAGTTCCGACACGCTTCGCTTAACTTTGCCGAAGCAAAGTTGGTCTCCACTGAAAGGGAGGCTCGGCGCTGCGCGCCGTATCGGCTGCGCTGATCACGCGCTCCGCGCGCGACCTCCCTTTTCAGCCCAGGTCCGGGTCCAGCGGATTTGCATCACCCGCAGCATCACCAGCATGACGACGGCCAGGATGGCGAAAGCCACAAAGCCCCAGAGGTAGGTATTGGTGTACTGCTTGCTCAGGCCCATGGCGTTGGGAATGAAGCCGCCCCCAAGAGCGCCCACCTCGCCAATCATGGAGCCCGCCACCGCCGTGGCCAGCGGCCAGCGCAGCGGCACCAGCTGGAACAGCGCGCCGTTGCCGGCACCGAGCGCTGCAAAGCAGACCATGAAGAGCAGGGTGGTGACGGTGAGCGAATTGCCGGCCAGGCCGCACAGCACCAGGGTGAAGGCGACCACCACCAGCACGCCGCTCAGGGTGTTGATGCCGCCCACGCGGTCAGAGATGTAGCCGCCGACCACGCGCACGGCTGAGCCCATGAGTGCTGCCAGCATGGTGAGCTGGCCTGCCTGCACCTTGGTGACGCCGAACTGGTCGTAGAAGTAGGTGGGCAGGAAGCTGGCCAGGCCGATGAAGCCGCCGAAAGTGATGATGTAGATCAGGCTGAACGCCCAGCCGTCCTTCTCGAACAGGCAGGCGATGTGCTGGCGGAAGGTCTGGTGCTCGATGTCGGGCGGCTCTTTCGCGAAGACGACCATTACCACCATCGGGATCAGCATGAAGAAGGCCGCCAGGCCGTAAACCGTCTGCCAGCCATAGACCATGGCCAGTGGCGGTGCGAACAGCACGGCTAGCACGGTGCCGGAGTTGCCGGCGCCGGCAATGCCCATGGCCAGGCCCTTGTACTTGGGCGGGAACCAGCCCGAACCCAGCGACAGCGCCACGCCGAAGCTCGCGCCGGCGATGCCCAGCAGCACGCCCATGGCTAGCACATGGTCGTACGCGCTGATGAAGAAGTAGCCGTAGGCCAGCGCCAGAATAATCATGCCCATTTCGACCAGCGCAGCATTTTTGCGGCCGATGTATTGCGCCAGAATGCCCAGCGGAAAGCGCATGAGGGCGCCCGCCAGAATGGGCACCGAAATCATGAAGCCCTTCTGCGCCGCCGTCAGATGAAAGGTCTCGCTGATGAACGGCGCCATGGCCCCATTCAATACCCAGACCGCAAAGCAGAAATCGAAGTACAGGAAGGCGGCGAACAAGGTCGGAGCATGGCCCGATTTGAGAAAGGTGCGGAATCCCGCCATGGTGCAAATCCTCTGTGAATTGAAATAAAAATTCACAAAGTTAGTGCAAAAGTCGTGCCAACTTGGGGCGCGAGCGGCGCACCCTTGCGGAGCAGTTCAGCGCTGATCGCCGGTTTCTTTTGGTGCGTTGCACATATTGCGTGCATGTGGGCGCGGCCAGCGAGGCCAGCGCAGCTCACAAGCGGCAAGCGTGGGGGTGTTTAGTGTTTTTCAGTGCCTGCGTTCCATGTCCACGGACACCAGGGCCTCGTAGTGGTTCCAGCTCAGGGTGATCACGTACGGATGCTTGCGCACCCTGGCTTTGATGCCTTGCACGCCGTGCAGCTTGATCGGAACCGATATCTGGAGTTCCGGTCCCAGGGCCTTGCGGGCATTGCCGGCCAGTGTGTTGGCGATTTCGCCGACAGCGTCCAGCAGGTTGCTGTCGCTCAGGTCGGTCTCGTGCTGCAGCAGCAAAATTTCGCGCACCAGTTTGGCCGGCATCGACACGATGACATGGCCATTGTGGCTGCCTGAAAAAGTGACGAGGCCGTTGAATTCAAAGCCTTCAACATCCCCCGTCCCGAGAAAGGCCGAGGTGATCTGGGGTTCTTGCCGGGTGGTGACTTTCAGGTAATGCCTGATGGAGTCAATGAACAGTTTGAGGTCGGTTTCGTTGAGCGTGGCCACAAAGCTCTCCTTAGCGGGCATCGGCAACGTCAAGCAATGCAATTTGCAGCTCTTCGTCGGTAAAAGGTTTGGCAACAAAGCCGCGCGCACCCAGCTTGAGCGCCTGGATCGCGGTTGATTTGTCGCTCAGTGCGCTGACCACCAGAATGTTGATCTTCGGATCGAACTTCAGCAGGGCCTGAATGCATTCGATGCCGTCCATTTCGGGCATGGTCAGGTCCATGGTGACCACCTCGGGATGCGTGGCCTTGGCAATGCGCACAGCCTCCACGCCATTCTTGGCAAGGCCTGCGAGCACAACGCCCTTGAGGCCGCCGTTCTGGACCACCCGCGAGATGCGGGTCCGGATCATGTTGGAGTCGTCAACGATTAACAGTCGCATGGTGCTACTCCTCTTTGTGGTTTTTCTGTGGGGGCCACAGTGCGCCGCGCCGGGCCGCCCCGAGCAAGCACAGCCCCTTAGGGACTTCAATCCAGATCAAGCAGGGGCCGCGGGACTGGCTTTGCCAGACCGCAGGCGCAGCAGCCCCCCCGGGGGGCAGCGCATTACACGAAGTGAAAAGCGTGGGGGCCATATTTCTACGCCGCAAAACTGATCTTGAATTCGGTGTGCTGGCCTGGCGTGCTCGACAGCAGCAGGCGTGCGCCCAGGTTTTGCACATTCGCCTGCACCAGATCCAGGCCGACGCCGCGGCCGGCATGCCGGGACGTGGCCAGGGCCGTGGAGAAGCCGGGCTTGAAGATGTGCGCGATGACCTGCTTGTCGCTGAATCCTTGCAGCTGTTCGGCGCTATACCAGTTCAGCTCCAGCAGGCGCTGGCGTACCTGGGCCGCATTGAGGCCGACGCCGTCGTCGCGAACACTGAGCTGCCACTGGCTGTTTTCACCGCGGGTGAGGTTGACCTCAATTTGTCCTTCAGCGGGTTTTTGCGATGCCAGCCGGCTGGAGGGGGGTTCGACGCCATGCACCACGGCATTGCGCACCAGCTGGATGGCGATTTCGCGCACCAGGTCGATCTTGTCGGCCGCCATGTCCAGGGCGCTGCTCATGCGCACCGTGGCGTTGATGCGTTTGCCGCAGTCGTTACCCACATCGGTGGCCAGTTTCGTCAGCGTGGCGTTCAGCGCCTGCGCTGAGCCCTCCGTCGACTGGGTCTCGCCACCGGCTTTTCTCCGGCCCAATGCCTTGAACGAGGCAACCTTGTTCAGCAGGTCCTCCAGCGGCAAGGGCAGGGCCAGCAACGCGTCGCCGGTGGCGGCGCCGCTGTCTTTGAGCTTTTGCAGTTCATTTTCGAACTGGTGGGCCAGCGTGGCCAGAATTTCCAGGCCCAGGGAGGCCGCATCACCCTTGATGGCGTGGATGCGGCGGTAAGCACCGTCCACGGCCTTGAGCACCTGTATTTCGGACGCTGCGGATGACGTGCTGCGCAGCAGGTCATTGACCTCCAGCAGCGAGGCTTCGGCCCGTTCGACAAACGCCCGCATCATGGCCGGATCGGTTTCAAAGGCCTTGAGCATCATGGACAGCTCTTTTTGCGAGCGTTGACGCTCGCCGGCCAGCCTGGCTTGCAGTTCCACTTTCTCCGTGATGTCCTGCACGGTCACCAGCAGGTGGTGAACCGTGTCGTCTTCCTGCACCCGGTTGAAGTGAAAAGACAGGTATCGGGTGGTGTCCTGGCCCAAGCGGTTGCGCACCGTGAGCTCCACTTCTGCCAGCGGGTTGATGCCCTGGACCAGCTGCTCCTTGACGTGCGGCGAGAACAGCAGCTGGACATAGTCCCGCGCATCGTTGAGCGCCTTCTCCGACACCAGGGTCGACAGCAGTTCAAAGAAGTTCTGCCCGGGTAAGAGCGACCGGCCGAACAGTTCGTGGGCCGACCGGGACAGTTGCGAGCCCAGGCGGTTGTCGGGCGTGAGCAGGAACAGGCCTTCGCGCACGCTGACAAGAATCTCGCGATTCTCTTCGTTGGCGGCCTCGATGGCGGCATCCGAGGTATTGAGGCGGCGCAGGAACTTGAACAGGATGAAGGCAAAGTTGAGCAGCGCCAGCACAATGCCGCCGGTCTGCACCATGCGCAGCGTGGTGGCGCGGTCCGATGCCACCGCCTCCAGCGCCGTGGTCAATTCGTTCATCAGGCCCAGCAGCTTGAGGTTGTTGGCCTTGGCGTATTCCACCGCGGCCTGCAGTTCGGGTTCGCTGGCTGTTCCCGCGAGTACCGGTGCCAGTCTTTCCTGGTAGGGGGTCCAGATGTCCTGCGCCTTTTTCAGGATCTCGACCGCCTTGGCGCCGTGGGCGGCGTGCAGAACCACCGGTTTGCCGTCGCCGCCCGGCACCGTGCCGCCAGACTGGAAGCCCTTCAGAGACACGTCGAATAGCCGCACGGCGTTCTTGAGTTCCTCGATTTCCTTCTCGGCCGGAAAACCCTTGGCGCGCGCGGCATCCGTTGCCAGCAGGGCCTTGGCCGTGCGCTGCGACAGCATGCGCTGGCGACCGGACAGGTTGACGCCCAGGGCGTCCTCGGCGATCTGGAAGGATGTGTAAAAGTTCAGGACCAGAACACCCAGGTCGAACAGCAAAAACAGAGCCACCGCGATGATGATTTCCCGGTATTTGCCGAGCGAAGCAAGGCCGCCGGAGCGTGTTCGCCGTGTGTTGAGCGACCGACTTTGCAGTGCGGCGGCCCTCCTGGATGCTGGGGCAGGTAAAACGGCAGACATGGGGAAATCCTTCTTGGCGGGAATTGCGGGGCGATCAGTTCGTTTTGGCCCGGCTCTCTTTTTTCAGGCCGCTTTCTCTACATGAGCCTGGCGGGTGTAAAGAAAATCAATCACTGCCTTGCGGTACTGCAGGTACTGCGCGCTTTCCGCCAGTGCCACGCGGTTACGCGGTCTGGGCAGTTCGACGGCAAGAACTTCACCAATGGTGGCGGACGGGCCATTGGTCATCATCACGATGCGGTCGCTCAGCAGCACGGCTTCGTCCACATCGTGGGTCACCATCACCACCGTGCTTTGGGTGCTGGCAACAATTTGCAGCAGCTCGTCCTGCAGCTTCGCGCGGGTCAGGGCATCCAGGGCGCCGAAGGGCTCGTCGAGCAGCAGCACCTTGGGCTCCATCGACAGTGCGCGCGCAATGCCCACGCGCTGCTTCATGCCGCCGGAGATTTCGCCGGGGCGCTTCTGTGCGGCCGGGGTCAAACCCACCATGGCCAGCGCCGCATCGGTGCGGGCCTTGAGCTGCGCCTTGCTTTCTGTTTCTGCAAAGACGCGTTCCACAGCGAGGTAGACGTTCTCAAAGCAGGTGAGCCAGGGCAGCAGGGAATGGTTTTGAAACACCACGGCGCGTTCGGGGCCCGGCCCCGAAATTTCGCGGTTGGCGCAGAGCAGGCTGCCCTGGGTGGGTGTGGTCAGGCCGGCAATCAGGTTGAGCAGGGTGGACTTGCCGCAACCGGAATGGCCGATCAGCGCGACGAATTCACCGCGGGCGACCGTGAGGTTGATATTCTGCAGCGCGCAAAACGGACCTTTCTTGGTCTTGAAGGTCTGCTCGACGCCCTGGATTTCGATGTACTTGGTGGTGAAAGATGTGCTCATGGTCGTCATCCTCGGTTGTTTGGGGGTTATCAGTTCTTCACTTCTTCGAACGTGAAGGCCGTGGCGAGCTTGATCAGCGCAAACTCCAGCACCAGCCCCACAATGCCGATCACGAAAATCGCGATGATGATGTTCTTGACGTTCAGGTTGTTCCACTCGTCCCAGACCCAGAAGCCGATGCCGACGCCACCGGTCAGCATTTCGGCTGCCACGATCACCAGCCAGGCGGTGCCGACGGCCAGGCGCACACCGGTCAGCATGTAGGGCAGCACGGCAGGAAAGAGGATCTTGCTGACGATCTTCCACTCCGACAGGTTGAGCACCCGCGCCACGTTCATGTAGTCCTGGGGCACGCGCTGCACGCCCACGGCGGTGTTGATGATCATGGGCCAGATCGAGCAGATGAAGATGGTCCAGATGGCGGCCGGGTTGGCGCCCTTGAACACCAGCAGGCCGATCGGCAGCCAGGCCAGCGGCGAGACGGGGCGCAGCAGGCTGATCAGCGGGTTGAACATGCGGCTCAAAAAGTCGAAGCGGCCAATCATGAAGCCGACCGGAATGCCGACGATGGCCGCCATGCCGAAGCCCATGGCCACGCGTTTGAGCGACGACAGCACGTTCCAGCCCACGCCCTGGTCATTCGGTCCCTTGTTGTAGAAGGGGTCGCTGAACACCTGCACGGCCTGCGTGAAGGTGTCCCTGGGCGAGGGAATGCTGGCGCCAGTGCCCACGGAGACCAGCTCCCACACCAACACCAGCAGGCCCAGGCCCAGCAGGGGTGGCAGGATGGCGAGCCAGAGAAAGGAAGAGTCCCATGGCTGCCGGGACGCGGCAGGTGCGGCTGCGGCCACTGGGACCGCGGTGGCGGATGGGGCTGGATTCTTCATGTCATTGAGGGCTGGCGCCCCGGGTTTGTGCGCGGTGGCTGCTATTGAATTGGCAGCACTGCGTTCGCTGCTTCGAGCGGCTGGCGCTGCTGCGGCGTCCAGCGGATTGTGGAATACGGCACTGACCATGGTGTCACGTCCTTTGGTGGGATATTGATGAATGCTCGGCGGCTATTTCAGGCGCGGACCTTGAAGCCATCGGCGTACTTTTTCGGATCCTTGCCGTCCCATACCGTGCCGTCGATCAGCTTGCTGGTGCGCATCACGTCTTTCGGAACGCTGACCTTGGCCGCCGCTGCGGCCTGCTTGTAGATGTCGATCTGGTTGATCTGTTTGGCCACGGCCAGGTAGTCGGGGTGGTCCTTGATCAGACCCCAGCGCTTGTGCTGCGTGAGGAACCACATGCCGTCGGAGAGGTAGGGGAAGTTGACCGCGCCGTCATTGAAAAACTTCATGTAGTTCGGGTCATCCCAGGTCTTGCCCATGCCATTCTGGTAGCGGCCCAAAATGCGCTGGTTGATGGCGTCCACGCTGGTGTTGACGTAGGCCTTGTCGGCTACGGTCTCGGCCATCTTGTTTTTGTTGGTCAGGCTGGCGTCAATCCATTTGCCGGCTTCGATGATCGCGGCCGTCACAGCCCGTGTGGTGTTGGGGTATTTTTTGGTGAACTCTGCCGTGGTGCCCAGCACTTTTTCAGGGTGATCTTTCCAGATGTCCTGCGTCGTCACGGCGGTGATGCCGATGCCGTCCATGATGGCGCGGTGGCCCCAGGGTTCGCCCACGCAAAAGCCGTCCATATTGCCCACGCGCATGTTCGCGACCATCTGCGGCGGCGGCACGGTGATGACTTTGGCATCCTTCATCGGATTGATGCCGTTGGCGGCCAGCCAGTAGTACAGCCACATGGCGTGCGTGCCGGTGGGGAAGGTCTGGGCGAAGGTGTACTCGCGTTTTTCGCTGGCCATCAGCTTGGCCAGGCCCGCACCGTCGACGGCACCCTTGTCTGCCAGCTTTTTGGACAGTGTGATGGCCTGGCCGTTGTTGTTGAGGGTCATCAGAACGGCCATGTCCTTCTTGGGGCCGGCCGTGCCCATGTGCACGCCGTAAATCAGGCCGTAGAGCACGTGGGCGAAGTCGAGCTCGCCGTTGACCAGCTTGTCACGCACGCCGGCCCAGCTGGCTTCCTTGGTGGGAATGATCTTGACGCCGTATTTCTGGTCAATGCCCAGTACCGAGGCCATGACCACCGAGGCGCAATCGGTCAGCGGGATGAAGCCGATCTTCACTTCCTTCTTTTCCGGGGCGTCGGAACCCTGGGCATACACGGCGGCGCGCAGTGCCGGGTTGATGCCGACGGCACCTACTGCGGCGGCCTGAAGAACCGTGCGGCGTGTCAATGAAGATTTCAGCAGTTCAGTCATGTCAGCGTCTCCAGAAAATAAAAATAAAAAAGCAAAAACAACATTCGGAAAACAAAAAAGGCGCTCGACCCGGGCATCACGTCGGAAACGTGAATGCGGGGTACGAACGCCTTTGTTCTGGGGGTTCAACACACTTCGCCGTTGAAGCGGTTGGACCCTGGTCATCATCGACCAGTGATCAAGAATAAGCAAAACCTGTGCCAGCTTCTGGGTGCTGTGCAAGGTTTTCAAGTGAGAACAGGAAAGCCTCTATGGTCCTTTGAAATTCGGCATTGGGCGCTACGTTATTGGTAGCGCAGGAGGGTGCTGAAAGGGTGTGTGGTGCATTTTTACGGGTCCGCACCTAATTTGTGCGCTGCACCATTTGGGGTTGGCTGCGCGTCAGCCCAGCAGCTCGGCCAGGTCCAGCATGCGCTGCGCCACTTCGCCAAGGCGCAGGCCCTTATCCATCGCGGCTTTACGCAGCTTTTCATAGGCTGCCTGCTCGGAAAGACCCTGGCGCTGCATCAATATTCCTTTCGCCCGGTCGATGACCTTGCGGTCCTGCAGCTCGGTTTTGGCATGTGCCAACTCGCGCCTGAGGTTCTGTTCGTATTCAAAACGCGCCATGGCGACGTCCAGAATGGGGCGTATCCGGTCGGGTGAGAGGCCCGCCACGATATAGGCGGACACGCCCGCAGCCACGGCGTCTTTCACATGTGTGGTGTCGTTGTCGTTGGTGAACAGCACAATGGGGCGCCGCTCGTCGCGGGTGGCCATGACCACATGTTCCAGTGAGTCGCGGGCCTCGCTCTCGGCGTCCACAATGATCATGTCAGGCTGCAGCTGGGCCAACCGCTCGTGGAGAAAGGCGTCAGCCGGCAACACAGCCACGATGTTGTAACCGTTTTCGAGCAAGCCAATACGCAACTGGCGTGAGCGTTCGATCAGCGCCAGGGCGACCTCATCTGCTGCGTCGGATGTGGACAAATCCGGCGCGATCACAACAAGACGCAGGGATTGGGGCGATGACATGTCCTGTGACGTGCAAGATTCGCGCCAGATTGCGGGCCGGCTGTTCCCGTTTTCGCGACAGGAAGGTCCTTCTCCAGGCCCGGGAAAGCGCTCAACCTTACACTTGGGGCGATGCTAGTCCTTGGAATTGAGTCGAGTTGCGATGAAACGGGTGTGGCGCTGGTGGATGCCGGCGGCAGCGAGGTGCCGCGCCTGCTCTCGCATGCCTTGTTCAGCCAGATCCAGATGCACCAGGCGTATGGCGGCGTGGTGCCCGAGCTGGCCAGTCGTGACCACATACGGCGGGTCCTGCCCTTGACGCGCCAGGTCATGGCGCAGGCCGGGCGGTCGCTGGCGCAGGTGGATGTGGTGGCTTACACGCGCGGGCCGGGGCTGGCTGGCGCACTGCTGGTGGGCGCCGGCGTTGCCTGCGCCCTGGCGGCCGCGCTGGGCAAGCCGGTGATGGGCGTGCACCATCTGGAGGGGCATTTGCTGTCGCCGTTCCTGAGTGCCGATCCGCCGGTGTTTCCGTTTGTGGCCCTGCTGGTTTCCGGCGGGCACACCCAACTGATGCGGGTGGACCGTGTCGGCAGTTACGAGCTGCTGGGAGAAACCATCGATGACGCGGCGGGCGAGGCCTTTGACAAGTCGGCAAAGCTGATGGGTTTGCCCTATCCCGGGGGGCCGCATCTGGCTGACCTGGCACGGCAGGGCGATGGCACCGCCTTCAAATTGCCCCGACCCTTGCTGCACAGCGGAGACCTCGATTTTTCGTTCGCGGGGCTGAAAACCGCGGTGCTGACCCAAGCCAAAAAACTGGGTCCTGAACTGGAAAACCGCAAAGCGGATCTGGCTGCGGCCACCCAGGCGGCCATCGTGGATGTACTGGTCAAGAAATCGCTGGCCGCCATGGCGCAAACCGGCCTGAAGCGACTCGTCGTTGCGGGCGGCGTGGGGGCCAATGCCCTGCTGCGCAGCCAGCTGAATGCGGCCTGCCAGCAACGCGGCATCCGCGTGCATTACCCGGAGCTGCACCTGTGCACGGACAACGGCGCGATGATCGCGCTGGCCGCCGGCATGCGCCTGCAGGCCGGCCTGGAAACGCTGCAGCGCGGCTACACCTTTGACGTGAAGCCGCGCTGGAGTTTGACCCCCACGGTCGCTCGCTCCGCGTAGCTCCCTGCCCCCCGAGGGGGCCGCTGCGCCTGCGGCCCGGCAAAGCCGGTTCCGCGGCCCTGGCTGGCATAACTTCCCGCCCCTCGTGGGGACCGCCGGCGAACATTCCAGCGAATACTCGGTCCTGATCAGGGATTACTGTATGTCGAGGCGGGTGACGTTGCTGACTGGGATTTTTTTGCCCAGCGTCAGCGTCAGCACACCGTTTTCAAGTTTTGCGCTGCTGTTGGCAACGTCAATTTCAAGGGGAAAGCGCCAGGCCGCCTTGACGCTGCGGGCGGCCTCAGCCTTGCTCGCCACGCGCACCACATCGCCTTCAATGCCAATGTCCAGCTGATCTTTGGCCAGGCCCGGAACGTCGAGCTGCAGCGTATAGCTTTTCTCCAGGTCTTCCACGGTGGCGGCTTTGGCCGCACCTGCATCCGGCAGCGACGAGAAGGTGTCATTGAGGAATTTCTCCAATGCGCCGTTGCTGGCGACGGGCGGGTAGCTGCGCTGGAAGCTGCGGGCGGGACGGGTAGCGACGGAGTAAAACATGCGGGTTCCTTTGATCGACGGGGGGAGGTTTCCCCTTACACTGCGCGGCGTTCACCATGATTGCCGCATGCTCATCAATTAGGTGTACGGACGATTTATTCAAGCGAAAACCGGGATGTATTTATTCATGCAAAAACTCTTGAGACGCGTCGCGCTGGCCCTATGTCTGGGCACTGCATTGGCCGCCCAGGCGCAGCCGGCTGTCCAGCCGCCGGTGCGGATCGCGCTCATCGAGAGCCTCTCCGGGCCCTTCGCCAACACCGGTGAAGCGGTGTTCCGCAACCTGGTCTGGGCTACCGAGCGCGTCAATGCGCGCGGCGGCGTCAAGCTGCCCGGCGGTGCGCGCAACCTGGCGGTCGAGCGCTACGACAACAAGGGGCAGAACGAGGAGGCCCTGGCGGCGTTGCGTTCGGCCATCGATGACGGCGTGACGGTGATCGCGCAGGGCAATTCGTCGGCCATAGCGGCAACGCTGATTGATGCCATCAACAAGCACAACGAGCGTGAGCCGGGCAAGCGCGTGCTGTTCCTGAACTATTCGGCGGTCGATCCCATCCTGACGAACGAAAAGTGCAGCTACTGGCATTTCCGTTTTGATGCCCACGCCGACATGCGCATGGCGGCCCTGATGGATGTGCTCAAGGATGACAAGGCGGTCAAAAGCGTCTACCTGATCGGCCAGGACTACAGCTTTGGCCAGGCGGTGCTGCGTGAGGCCCGCAAGCAGCTTGGCGCGCAGCGTCCCGATGTGCAGATCGTCGGGGACGAGTTGCATGCGCTGGGGCGGGTGAAGGACTTCATTCCTTACGCCGTGAAAATCAAGGCCAGCGGCGCGCAGGCGGTGCTGACCGGGAACTGGGGCAATGACCTGACACTGCTCATCAAGGCCGCGAAGGAAGTGGGTTATGAGGGCAAGTTCTATACCTTCTATGGCAATGCGCTGGGCGTGCCGGCGGCGCTGGGCGATGCCGGCGTGGGCAAGGTGATTGCGGTGGCGGACTGGTTTCCCAACGAACCCGGCGATGCGTCCGAGATTTTCTACCAGGCGTTTCGCCAGCGCTTTCCCAGGCCGCAGGATGACTATGTGCACATGCGCATGCAGCTGATGATGGAGGCGTTTGCCCAGGGTCTTGAAAGGGCTGGCTCGACGGAGTCGGGCGCCGTGGCTGCACAGCTTGAGCGGGCCGCCGTGGCTGTGTCAGGTCACAAGGGCGCGATGCGTGCGGCCGACCACCAGTTCCAGCAGCCGCTGTTGGTGGCGATGATGGGTAAGCAGGGCGCACCCGGTGTCAAATTTGACGTCGAGGGGTCGGGTTACGGTTTTCGTGTTATCAAGACCATCGCGCCCGAGCGGGCCGAGCAGCCGCACAGCTGCAAGATGGTGCGGCCCTGATCCAGTCGCCCCCATCCCCGTTCCCCCGTCCGGTGAGCCGGCGCAACAGGTCCATCCATTGAATTAAAGGGCAAGCATGAGACAGGCAGTAGTGAATCTTGAAGAGTCGATGATCCGCCAGGTGGCTAACGCCGGCATGGGCCGCACCGACGTGCTCAAGTTCTGGTTTGGCGAGAGCGATGAGGTCACGCCCGCTTTCATCCGCGACGCCGCGATGGCTTCGCTGCAGCAGGGCGAAACTTTCTACGCCCACAACCTGGGCCTGCCCGAGTTGCGGGAAGCCATTGCCCGCTACGCCACCGCGCTGCGCTGCCCGGGCGCCGCTCCCATAGGTGTTGAGCGCATCGCCGTCACGTCGGGCGGCGTGAATGCGCTCATGCTGGCCGTGCAGGCGCTGGTGGATGCCGGCGACGAGGTGGTGGCCGTGACGCCGGTCTGGCCCAACCTGACGGCGCAACCGGCCATCCTGGGCGCCCGTGTGAAGTGCGTCAGCCTCAAGCCGGTAGCGGGGCAATGGCAGCTCGACATGGCGGAACTGCTGGCGGCCATCACGCCCGCAACCAAGCTGCTGATCGTGAATGCCCCCAACAACCCGACCGGCTGGACGCTGACGCGCGCCGAGCAGGAGGCGCTTCTGGCGCACTGCCGGCGTACCGGCACCTGGATTCTGGCCGACGAGGTCTATGAGCGGCTGTATTTCGAAGCCACACCGAACGGTTGTGCCCCCAGCTTTCTGGATATTGCCGCCCCGGAGGACCGTCTCGTCGTCGTCCACAGCTTTTCGAAGAGCTTTCTCATGACAGGCTGGCGCCTGGGCTGGCTGGTGATGCCGCCTGCCATGACGCCGCACATGGGCAAGCTGGTGGAGTTCAATACCTCCTGCGCTCCGGTATTTATCCAGCGGGCCGGGCTGGTGGCGATCGAGCGCACGGCGGACATCACGCCCCGCGTGGTGGCGCACCTGAAAACCTGCCGCGACACGCTGGTTCCCCTGCTGCAGGCTGTGCCCGGCGTGCAGGTGGCGCCGGCCAAGGGCGGGATGTATGCCTTTTTCAGGCTGGAGGGGCAGGCGGGGTTCAATGACTCGCTGGCCACGGCCAAGCGGCTGGTGGTCGAGGCCGGGCTGGGCCTGGCGCCAGGCAATGCCTTCATGGTCAACCCGGCGCCCGAAGCCCAGGGCTGGCTGCGCTGGTGTTTTGCCAGCCAGGACGTGGCCAGGCTGGGGCAGGGGGTGGATCGTCTGCGGCGCTGGCTTGGGCTATAATCCAAGGCTCTGCGCAGTGGCTCGCCCTTTTCGGGCGGCCCGCCAGAACACGACGAAAGCGGTCAACTCCCATGTCGGGAACGCTGCTTCGCTCGCAAGTGCACAGGTTGCAAGAGGAAAATCATGATCGAGAAATCAATCAAGGCCGAGATCGTCAAGGCCAACGCACGCGCTGCCAACGACACCGGCAGTCCTGAAGTCCAGGTCGCACTGCTGACCGGCCGCATCAACGAGCTGACCCCCCATTTCAAGGCCAACGCCAAAGACCACCATGGTCGCCGCGGCTTGCTGCGCATGGTGAGCCGCCGCCGCAAGCTGCTGGACTACCTGAAGTCCAAAGATGCTGACCGTTATACCGCGCTGATCGCCAAGCTTGGCCTGCGCAAATAAGCGGTAAAACGATTTGAGAGCGCCTGAGTTAGTTCACCTAGCTCAGGCGCTTTTTACTTCGGAGCAAGGCAAAACGAGCACGCGCTGTGTCATTCCACAAGAAAAGTCCTCATCACCCCGTGATTCAGGCGTTTTGTGGAATGGCATCGTGTTCAGCCAGCCCCGCTCCGGGCCCCAGGGTGCAGCCTCATGCACCCGGATCTAGTGGAGCAATAACATGAGCATTTTTAATAAAGTTACCAAATCCTTCCAGTGGGGCCAGCACAAGGTCACGATGGAAACCGGTGAAGTCGCGCGCCAGGCCAGCGGTGCCGTGGTTGTCGACATGGACGGCACCGTGGTGCTGGCCACCGTGGTTGCCAAGACCGATGCCAAGCCCGGCCAGGACTTTTTCCCCCTGACGGTCGATTACCTCGAGAAAACCTACGCAGCCGGCCGCATTCCTGGCAGCTTTTTCAAGCGTGAAGGCCGCCCCAGCGAATTTGAAACGCTGACGTCGCGCCTGATCGACCGTCCGATTCGTCCGCTCTTCCCCGAAGGCTTCTTCAACGAAGTGCAGGTCGTGATCCATGTGTTGTCGCTGAACCCTGAAGTCGAGGGCGACATTCCCGCGCTGATCGCATCGAGCGCCGCCCTGTCGATTTCCGGCATTCCGTTCAACGGCCCGATTGGCGCCGCCCGCGTGGCCTACGTCGACGGCCAGTATGTGTTGAATCCCGGCAAGACCCAGCTGAAAGATTCGAAGATGGATCTGGTCGTGGCCGGCACCGAAGCCGCCGTGCTGATGGTCGAGTCCGAAGCCCAGCAGCTGTCTGAAGAAATCATGCTCGGCGCCGTGGTGTTTGGTCACGAACAGGCCAACATCGCCATCAACGCAATTCACGAACTCGTGCGCGACGCCGGCAAGCCGGTCTGGGACTGGCAGGCGCCGGCGAAAGACGAGCCGCTGATTGCAAAGGTCAACGAACTGGCCGGCGCCAAGCTGCAGGCCGCTTACCAGATCCGCAGCAAGCAGGCGCGCACCCAGGCTTGCCGCGTGGCTTATGCCGACGTGATGGCCGCCCTGAAGGCGGACGGCGTGGCATTTGACGGCGTGACCGTTGAAGGCATGCTGTTCGACATCGAAGCCAAAATCGTCCGCAGCCAGATCCTGGCCGGCGAGCCACGCATTGACGGCCGCGACACGCGAACCGTGCGTGCCATTGAAATCCGCAACAGCGTGCTGCCCCGCACCCACGGCTCGGCCCTGTTCACGCGCGGCGAAACCCAGGCGCTGGTCGTCACCACGCTGGGCACCGAGCGCGACGCGCAGCGCATCGACGCACTGTCGGGCGACTACGAAGACCGCTTCATGCTGCACTACAACATGCCTCCGTTCGCCACCGGCGAAACCGGCCGTGTCGGCAGCCCGAAACGCCGCGAGATCGGCCACGGCCGTCTGGCCAAGCGCGCCCTGATTGCCGTGCTGCCCACAAAAGAAGAATTCCCATACACCATGCGCGTGGTGTCTGAAATCACCGAATCCAACGGCTCCTCGTCGATGGCTTCGGTCTGCGGCGGCTGCCTGTCGCTGATGGACGCCGGCGTTCCGATGAAAGCGCACGTGGCTGGTATCGCCATGGGCCTGATCAAGGAAGAAAACCGTTTCGCCGTGCTGACCGACATCCTGGGTGACGAAGATCATCTGGGCGACATGGACTTCAAAGTGGCCGGTACCACCTTCGGTATCACCGCGCTGCAGATGGACATCAAGATCCAGGGCATCACGAAAGAGATCATGCAGGTTGCGCTGGCCCAGGCCAAGGAAGCCCGCATGCACATCCTGGGCAAGATGCAGGAAGCCATGGGTGAAGCCAAGGCCGAGGTGTCTGACTTCGCGCCGCGCCTCTACGTGATGAAGATCAATCCCGAGAAGATCCGTGACGTGATCGGCAAGGGCGGCGCCGTCATCCGTGCGCTGACCGAAGAAACCGGCACGCAGATCAACATCGAGGAAGATGGCACGATCACCATCGCGTCGAACGACAGCGCCAAGGCCGACGAGGCCAAGCGCCGCATCGCCGAGATCACCGCGGAAGTCGAAATCGGCAAGGTCTACGAAGGCGCCATCACCAAGATCCTGGACTTCGGTGCACTGGTCAACCTGCTGCCCGGCAAGGACGGCCTGCTGCACATCAGCCAGATCGCCCACGAGCGTGTCGAGAAGGTCACCGACTACCTGAGCGAAGGCCAGATCGTCAAGGTCAAGGTTCTGGAGACCGATGAAAAAGGTCGCGTCAAGCTGTCGATGAAGGCCTTGCTGGACCGTCCTGCCCAAAATCAGGATCAGGACCGGGGTTAATCTTTTAACTGCTATTGATTTTGTAGCCGCTAGTCCCTGAATATGCGGACTGGCGGCGCAAATGATCTGGAATCCCTATGAAAGCCATTGAAATCACCTCCTATGGTGCGCCTGATGTGCTGCGTCTGGGCGAACGCCCTGACGCGCAAGCCGGCGCCGGTGAAGTGTTGATTCGCGTCAAGGCCAGTGGCGTGAACCGCCCGGATGTGTTCCAGCGGACGGGCAATTACCCGGTCCCGCCGGGTGCTTCCGACATTCCCGGCCTGGAAGTGGCGGGTGAGATCGTGGCGGGCGATGCTGCGGCGATGGCGGCGGCCGGTTTCAAGATCGGTGATCGCGTTTGCGCGCTGGTCGCCGGCGGCGGCTATGCCGAGCTCTGCGTGGCGCCCGTGGGCCAATGCCTGCCCGTGCCCACTTGCAACGGCGTGGCGCTGAGTGACGTGGAGGCGGCCGCGCTGCCCGAGACCTTCTTCACCGTCTGGAGCAATGTCTTCGACCGCGCGCGACTGCAGGCTGGGGAGACGCTCCTGATTCAGGGCGGCTCCAGCGGCATTGGCGTCACGGCCATCCAGATGGCCAAGGCGCTCGGCGCGACGGTCCTGGTGACAGCGGGCAGCGACGAAAAATGCGCCGCCTGCCTGGCACTGGGTGCCGACCATGCGATCAATTACAAGACCGCTGACTTTGTCCAGGAAGTGAAGAAACTGACGAACGGCCAGGGTGTCAATGTCATTCTTGACATGGTGGCCGGCAGCTACGTCTCGCGTGAAGTCGATAGCCTGGCGGAAGATGGCCGCCTGGTCATCATCGCAGTGCAGGGCGGCGCCAGGGCGGAGATCAACGCCGGTCTGGTGTTGCGCCGGCGGCTCACCATCACCGGTTCCACGCTGCGGCCCCGTCCGCTGGCGTTCAAGACCGCCATTGCCAATGCGCTCAAGGAAAAAGTCTGGCCGCTGATTGTCAGCGGTGCGATCAAGCCCGTGATTCACAGCACGTTTGCGGCTGTGGATGCGGGCAGCGATACGGGTAGCGGCGCGGCCCGTGCCCACGCACTGATGGAGTCCAACCAGCATGTCGGAAAAATCGTTTTAACCTGGTAATCAAGGCCAAGCAGGATGAAAAAGCTGATTGCGGGAAACTGGAAGATGAATGGCAGTCTGGCTGCCAATGCCGCGTTGCTGGAGGCGCTGGGGGAAGGGCTGAAAGACCTGAGCCTCCCGCTCACCTGCGAGGTGGCCGTGTGCGTACCAGCGCCCTACCTGGCACAGGTTCAAGGCCTGAAATCGAGCCGATCCAGCCTGTCAGCCCTGGCAGTGGGGGCGCAGGATGTTTCGGCGCAAGCCTCGGGTGCCTACACCGGCGAGGTCAGTGCGGCCATGCTCCAGGACTTCGGCTGCCGGTATGTGATCGTGGGCCATTCCGAGCGTCGCCAGTACCACGGCGAATCAGATGCGCTGGTGGCCGACAAGGCCAAGGCGGCACTGGCGGCAGGGATCACGCCCATCGTCTGCATTGGTGAAACGCTGGCCGAGCGCGAGGGCGGCCACACGGAAGAGGTGGTCAAGCGCCAGCTTGCCGCGGTGATCCATGTCAACGGGCACTGCATCAGCGAGATCGTGGTGGCCTACGAACCCGTCTGGGCCATAGGCACCGGAAAAACGGCTTCGCCCGAAGAGGCGCAGGCGGTTCATGCGGTGCTGCGGGCCCAGCTCAGGGCGGCGACCGACCATCCGATGCGTGTGAAAATCCTGTACGGCGGCAGCATGAATGCGGCCAATGCGGCAGCGCTCCTGAGCCAGCCCGACATCGACGGCGGCCTGATAGGCGGCGCCTCGCTCAAAGCCCCGGATTTTTTGAAAATTATTGCTGCAGCCCAGATTTGACGGCTGCAGAACGCTATTAATTTAGGAGTAGATATGAACGTTGTATTGACCATTGTCCTTGCCCTGCAAATGCTCGCCGCCTTAGGCATGATTGGCCTGATCCTGGTGCAGCACGGCAAAGGCGCCGACATGGGTGCAGCGTTTGGCAGTGGCGGCTCGGGCAGCCTGTTTGGCGCCAGTGGCAGCGCCAATTTTCTGTCCCGTACCACCGGCGTACTGGCTGCGGTGTTTTTTGCCTGCACCCTGCTGCTGGCTTATTTCGGCAATGCGCAGCCGCGCACCAGCTCCAGCGTGCTGGACGCTGCCGCTGTCTCGGGGGCGGCTTCTGCACCCGCGCCTGCCGCGTCGGGGGCTGCACAAATTCCTGGTACCACGGCACCTGCAGCTGTCCAGCCTGCGGTTCCTGCGCCACCTGCTCCCGCCGCATCAGGTGCTGCGCAAATCCCAACGAAATAACATGATTAAGGTGTCGCACCCGGCCGGGAGGGGCGCGATTTCAGGTTAAACTCTAAAGCTGTCTGGAAAGCTCAAAACCGCGAGGTTTCCTCATGCCATCCGGACAGCTGAATACCGCGGACGTGGTGAAATTGGTAGACACGCTATCTTGAGGGGGTAGTGCCGAAAGGTGTGCGAGTTCGAGTCTCGCCGTCCGCACCAGATTGACAAGCATCGGCAGCGGCGCTTTGGGCGAAGCTGTCGGGGCAAACGGCAGGCTGAAATAAACCGCGCAGGTGGCTTTTCAGAAGTTGAATCCACGATGAACCTCGATCAATACCTTCCTGTTCTCCTGTTTATTCTGGTCGGTGTGGGTGTCGGTGTGGTGCCCCAAGTGCTGGGTCGTTTGCTGGGCCCGGTGCGTCCCGACAGCGAAAAAAATTCCCCCTACGAGTGCGGCTTCGAAGCTTTCGAGGATGCCCGCATGAAATTCGATGTGCGCTACTACCTGATCGCCATCCTCTTCATTCTTTTTGACCTCGAAATCGCGTTCCTCTTTCCCTGGGCGGTTGCGCTCAAGGAGGTTGGTTCGGTGGGTTTCTGGTCGGTCATGATTTTCCTGGGCATTCTGGTCGTGGGCTTTGTCTACGAGTGGAAAAAGGGTGCGCTGGACTGGGAATAAGAAAAGATCCCGAGGGTTCTTCGCGACGAGGTCGCCACCAAATCCACCAAATAAGGTACGGGTATGTCACTTGAAGGTGTTTTCAACGAAGGCTTCATGACTACGAGTTACGACTCGGTGGTCAACTGGGCCAAGACCGGCTCGCTGTGGCCCATGACTTTTGGTCTGGCCTGCTGCGCCGTGGAAATGATGCATGCGGGCGCGGCCCGTTATGACATGGACCGTTTCGGCATGCTGTTTCGGCCCAGCCCGCGCCAGTCCGACCTGATGATTGTTGCCGGCACGCTGTGCAACAAGATGGGGCCCGCCCTGCGCAAGGTGTACGACCAGATGTCCGAGCCGCGCTGGGTGCTCTCCATGGGCTCCTGCGCCAACGGAGGCGGTTACTACCACTACAGTTATTCCGTGGTTCGCGGTTGCGACCGCATCGTTCCGGTGGATGTCTATGTGCCGGGCTGCCCGCCCACCGCCGAAGCGCTGTTGTACGGCATCATCCAGTTGCAGCAGAAAATCCGCCGCACCAACACGATCGCGAGGGCCTGATGCTGTCCTCGTTTCCCGTTTCCGCCACGCAGCTTGGCGACACCATCGCGGCGGTGCTCGGCGACAAGGTCAAGAGCCTGAAGATCGCGCTGGGTGAGGTGACCGTGACGGTCGGCGCCGCCGATTACCTCGCGTCGGCCGTTCTGTTGCGCGATGCCGCAGGCTGCCGCTTCGAGCAGCTGATCGACCTGTGCGGCCTGGACTACTCCGAATACAAGGATGGCCAATACGATGGCCTGCGCTACTGCGTTGCCTCGCATCTGCTGTCGGTCAGCCTGAACCAGCGCGTGCGGCTCAAGGTGTTTTGCCCTGATGACGATTTCCCGGTCGTTGACTCAGTGAATGGTGTGTGGAACTCGGCCAACTGGTTCGAGCGTGAAGCGTTTGACCTCTACGGCATCATCTTTGAAGGCCATAACGATCTGCGCCGCATCCTGACCGACTACGGTTTCATCGGCCATCCTTTCCGCAAGGATTTCCCGACCACGGGCTACGTGGAAATGCGCTATGACGCCGAGCAAAAGCGCGTGATTTACCAGCCGGTCACCATCGAGCCCCGCGAGATCACGCCTCGCGTGATTCGTGAGGACAACTACGGTGGCCTTCAATGAGCCCCCACGCTCGTCACTGCGTGAGCCTGCGGCAGTTCGCTGCCCCTTGCACTAAAGAGTGGGGCGCTGCCTTGCTTGGGGCGGCCCGGCGCGGCAGCATTAGCACTGCAAAAATTTGGTAGACCATGGCTGAAATCAAAAACTACACGCTCAATTTTGGACCGCAGCATCCGGCGGCACATGGCGTTTTGCGCCTGGTGCTGGAGCTTGACGGCGAGGTGATCCAGCGCGCCGACCCGCACATCGGTCTGCTGCACCGCGCGACTGAAAAACTGGCCGAAAGCAAAACCTACATCCAGTCACTGCCCTACATGGACAGGCTCGACTATGTGTCGATGATGTCCAATGAGCAGGCCTATTGCCTGGCCATCGAGAAATTGCTGGGCGTGGATGTGCCCATACGTGCGCAATACATCCGGGTGATGTACGCGGAAATCACGCGCCTGCTCAACCACCTGCTGTGGTTGGGCGCGCACGGTTTCGACTGCGGCGCGATGAACATCCTGATTTACTGCTTTCGCGAACGCGAGGCGCTGTTTGACATGTACGAGGCCGTTTCGGGTGCGCGCATGCATGCGGCCTACTTCCGGCCGGGGGGCGTTTACCGCGACCTGCCCGATACCATGCCGCAGTACCGCGTCAGCAAGATCAAGAACGCCAAGGCCATTGCCGCGCTGAACGAAAACCGCCAGGGGTCCCTGCTCGATTTCATCGATGACTTCGTGGCCAAGTTCCCGCGGCTGGTGGACGAGTACGAAACGCTGCTGACCGACAACCGCATCTGGAAGCAGCGCACGGTGGGCGTCGGGGTCGTGTCGCCCGAGCGCGCGCTCAACCTCGGTTTCACCGGCCCTATGCTCCGGGGCTCCGGCTTCGCCTGGGACCTGCGCAAGCAGCAGCCCTACGATGTCTACGACCGTATGGATTTCGACATTCCCGTTGGAAAGACCGGCGATTGCTACGACCGCTACCTGGTTCGCATCGAAGAGATGCGCCAGTCCAACCGCATCATCAAGCAGTGCATCGACTGGCTGCGCGTCAACCCTGGCCCGGTGATCACCAGCAACCACAAGGTCGCGGCGCCTGACCGTGAATCCATGAAGACCAACATGGAAGAGCTGATTCACCACTTCAAGCTTTTCACTGAAGGTTTTCACGTGCCCGAAGGCGAGGCCTATGCCGCGGTCGAGCATCCCAAGGGCGAGTTCGGCATCTACATCGTCAGCGATGGTGCCAACAAGCCATACCGCCTGAAAATCCGCCCGCCCGGCTTTCCGCACCTGGCGGCCATGGACGAAATGTCGCGCGGCCACATGATTGCCGACGCCGTCGCCGTGATCGGCACCATGGACATTGTGTTCGGTGAAATTGATCGCTAAAACTGATGATTTCAACCATGATTTCTGAACAAACCAAAGCCCGTTTTGACCGCGAGGTTGCCAAGTACCCGGCGGACCAGAAGCAGTCGGCCGTGATGGCCTGCCTCACGATCGTGCAGGAAGAGCAGGGCTTTGTCAGCGCCGAGAGCGAGAAGCTGGTGGCCGAGTACCTGGGCATGACGCCGATTGCCGTGCACGAAGTCACCACCTTCTACAACATGTACAACCAGCAGCCGGTGGGCAAGTACAAGCTCAATGTCTGCACCAACCTGCCGTGCCAGTTGCGCGATGGCGCCAGGGCGCTCAAGCATCTGGAGCACAAGCTGGGCATTTCCATGGGCCAGACAACGGCCGACGGCCTGTTCACGCTGCAGCAGTCCGAATGCCTGGGGGCCTGCGCGGACTCCCCGGTGATGCTGGTCAACGACCTCACGATGTGCAGCTTCATGAGCGATGAGAAACTGGACCAACTCATCGATGGTCTCAAATCCGCCGAGGCGAAGTAAGCATGACGCTTTCAAGCAATACCCCTGACACTGCGGCGCAAAACGTGCTGGCGCAATTTGCGGCCACGGGCGTGCAGACCTGTTTTCATGGCCGGCATATCGCGCCGCAAATTCTGGCAGACCTTGACGGCAGCAACTGGCGCCTGAAGGACTACGAGGCGCGCGGTGGCTACCAGGCCCTGCGCAAGATCCTCGGCAAGGATGGCGGCGAAGGACTGACGCCGGACCAGGTGATTGCCGAGGTCAAGGCCAGCAGCCTGCGCGGCCGTGGCGGCGCGGGTTTCCCGACGGGCTTGAAGTGGAGCTTCATGCCGC
Source organism: Polaromonas sp. JS666 (assembly GCF_000013865.1). NCBI lineage: Bacteria > Pseudomonadati > Pseudomonadota > Betaproteobacteria > Burkholderiales > Comamonadaceae > Polaromonas > Polaromonas sp. JS666. The sequence continues at coordinate 3,443,403 of NC_007948.1, read as the reverse complement.
GCCAGTTCCCCGGGCAGAAATACCTGGTCTGCAATTCGGACGAAGGTGAGCCGGGCACCTGCAAAGACCGCGACATCATGCAGTACAACCCGCACAGCGTGATCGAGGGCATGGCGATTGCGGCTTATGCGATGGGCATCAGCATCGGCTACAACTACATCCATGGCGAGATCTTTGCGACCTACCGGCGTTTTGAAGAAGCGCTCGACGAGGCCCGGGCTGCCGGCCTGATCGGCGAGAAGATTCTCGGCAGCAGCTTCACTTTCCAGCTTCATGCGTCGCATGGTTTTGGTGCCTATATTTGCGGCGAAGAAACCGCCTTGCTGGAATCGCTGGAAGGCAAAAAAGGCCAACCCCGCTTCAAGCCGCCGTTCCCGGCCAGCTTTGGTTTGTACGGCAAACCCACCACCATCAACAACACCGAAACGTTCGCTGCCGTGCCGTGGATCATCCGCAATGGCGGCCAGGCCTACCTGGAGTGCGGCAAGCCCAACAACGGCGGCACCAAGATTTACTCGGTTTCCGGTGACGTCGAGTTGCCCGGCAACTACGAGGTGCCCATGGGTACGCCATTTGCCAGGCTGCTGGAACTGGCGGGCGGCGTGCGCAAGGGCCGCACGCTCAAGGCGGTTATTCCCGGTGGTTCATCCGCGCCGGTGCTGCCGGCTTCCATCATGATGGATTGCACGATGGACTACGACTCCATCGCCAAGGCTGGCTCCATGCTGGGCTCGGGCGCGGTGATCGTGATGGACGACAGCCGTTGCATGGTCGAGTCGCTCAAGCGCCTGTCGTACTTCTACATGCATGAGTCCTGCGGGCAATGCACGCCCTGCCGCGAAGGCACGGGCTGGCTGTGGCGCGTGGTGGACCGTATCCATAACGGCCACGGCAAGCAAACCGACATGGACCTGCTCAACTCGGTGGCCGACAACATTCAGGGCCGCACGATTTGCGCGCTGGGTGATGCCGCTGCGATGCCGGTCCGCGCCATGATCAAGCATTTCCGCCATGAATTTGAGGCCATGATTCCGCAAAAGACGCCTCAACCTGCTGCATCCCACATACCAGCTCAGGCTGCCCAGGCCTGATCGCTGAAAGAAAAAATATGGTTGAAATAGAACTCGACGGCCAGAAGGTGGAAGTGCTCGAAGGCAGCACAGTCATGCATGCTGCTGAAAAAGCCGGCACCTATATTCCGCATTTCTGCTACCACAAGAAACTCTCCATTGCGGCGAACTGCCGCATGTGCCTGGTTGACATCGAAAAGGCGCCCAAGCCCATGCCGGCCTGCGCCACGCCGGTGACGCAGGGCATGATCGTGCACACCAAGAATGAAAAAGCCATCAAGGCCCAGAAGGGCGTGATGGAGTTCCTGCTGATCAACCACCCGCTGGACTGCCCCATTTGCGACCAGGGCGGCGAGTGCCAGCTGCAGGACCTGGCCGTGGGCTACGGTGGCAGCGAGTCGCGTTACGAAGAAGAAAAACGCGTCGTCTTCCACAAGGACGTCGGCCCGCTGATTTCCATGGAGGAGATGAGCCGCTGCATTCACTGCACCCGGTGCGTCCGTTTCGGCCAGGAAATGGCCGGCGTGATGGAGTTGGGTATGTCGCACCGCGGCGAGCATGCAGAAATTGAAACCTTTGTTGGCATGTCGGTGGATTCCGAACTGTCTGGCAACATGATCGACCTCTGCCCGGTTGGTGCGCTGACGAGCAAACCCTTTCGCTACAGCGCCCGTACCTGGGAGCTGTCGCGTCGCAAGTCAATCAGCCCGCACGACTCCACCGGAGCCAACCTGATTGTCCAGGTCAAAAGCAACAAGGTCATGCGCGTGGTGCCGCTGGAGAATGAAGACATCAACGAATGCTGGATCGCGGACCGTGACCGGTTCTCGTATGAGGCACTCAACAGCGACGAGCGGCTGACCACACCGATGCTCAAGCAGGGCGGGGTGTGGAAGACCGTCGACTGGCAGACCGCCCTCGAATACGTGGCCAATGGCTTGAAACAGATCAAGGCTGACCATGGCGCCGGCAGCATCGGCACGCTGGCCAGCCCCCACAGTACGCTGGAAGAGCTGTACCTGGCCGCTACGCTCATGCGTGGCCTCGGCAGCGAGAACATCGATTACCGCCTGCGCCATGCCGAATTTTCCGCCTCCCCGTCCATCCGCTGGCTGGGCACCTCCATCGCCTCGCTGTCGCAATTGCAGCGCGTGCTGGTGGTTGGTTCCAACCTGCGCAAGGACCACCCCTTGTTTGCGCAGCGCATTCGTCAGTCGGTTCGCAAGGGTTGTGTGATGAGCACCATCAATTCGGTGGCCGAGCTGGTGTCGGCAGATGCCTGGGCCATGCCGGTGACCCACGCGGTGATGGCGGGCCCCGACGCCTGGGCGCAGTCTCTGGCCAATGTGGCCACGGCGATTGCCGCCGAAAAGGGTGTGCCAGCACCTGCGGCCGGGCAGGCCACCGACAGCGCCAAAGCGATTGCCGCGTCCTTGCTGGGTGGTGAGCGCAAGGCCATCCTGCTGGGCAGCGCAGCGGCCCACCATGCCAATGCCTCCAGCCTGCTGGCCCTGGCCGGCTGGATTGCCAAACAAACCGGCGCCACCGTCGGCTACCTGACGGAAGCAGCCAATACGGTAGGCGCCCAGCTGGCCGGTGCCTTGCCGGGCAACCATGGCCTCAATGCCGCGCAGATGCTGGACGGCAAGCTGAAAGCGGTCATCCTGCTGAACAACGAACCCGAGTTTGATTCGGCGACAGGCGCCCGGGCCAAAGCGTCGCTGAATGCCGCCCAGATGGTTGTCACGCTGAGCCCCTTCAAGGCCAATATGGACTTCAGCGACGTGCTGTTGCCGATCGCTCCGTTCACGGAAACTTCCGGTACGTTTGTCAATGCAGAAGGCCGTGTGCAGGGATTCCATGCGGTCGTCAAACCTCTGGGCGAGACGCGTCCGGCCTGGAAAGTCTTGCGCGTCCTGGCCAACCTGCTCGGTTTGCCTGGTTTTGATTTTGAGTCCTCGCAGGATGTGCTCAAGCAGATTGCCGGCGTGGACGCTGCTCTGGTTCCAGCCGACAGGCTGGGCAACGCCAGCGACGCCAATATCACCTTGTCCGCAGCAGGCCCTCTACCCGCCGTCGCCAAAATCTATCAGCTGGACGGACTGGTCCGGCGCGCCACGTCGTTGCAGCTGACAGCCGATGCGCGGCAGGGTGCCGGGCTGCAATCCAGGCTGGAAGGAGCAGGCGCATGATCGATACGGTATATGGTTTTGGCCAGGGCTTGATGGGTGGCATCTGGCCGGCGACGGTCTGGCCCGTGCTCTGGGCGCTCATCAAGATTGTCTGTGTCCTGCTGCCGCTGATGGGCTGTGTGGCCTACCTCACCTTGTGGGAGCGCAAGGCCATCGGTTTTACCCAGATTCGCTTCGGCCCCAATCGCGTCGGTCCCTTCGGCCTGCTGCAGCCGATTGCCGATGCGCTCAAGCTGCTGACCAAAGAGATCATCATGCCGACGGCGGCCAGCAAAGGCCTGTTTGTATTGGGCCCCATCATGACCATCATGCCGGCACTGGCCGCATGGGCGGTGATTCCTTTTGGCCCCGACATTGCACTGTCCAACATCAATGCTGGCCTGCTGTTCCTGATGGCCATCACCTCGATGGAGGTGTACGGCGTGATCATTGCGGGCTGGGCCTCGAATTCCAAATACGCGTTTCTGGGCGCCATGCGCGCTTCGGCGCAAATGGTGAGCTACGAGATCGCCATGGGTTTCTGTCTGGTGGTGGTGCTGATGGTCTCAGCCAGTCTGAACATGACCGACATCGTGATGAGCCAGGCCAAAGGTATCGCTGTCGGTTATGGCCTGAATTTCCTGTCCTGGAATTGGTTGCCGCTGCTGCCGATTTTTGTCGTGTATTTCATCTCCGGGCTGGCCGAAACCAATCGTCATCCGTTTGACGTGGTTGAGGGCGAGTCGGAAATTGTGGCGGGCCATATGGTCGAGTATTCGGGCATGGCCTTTGCCATGTTCTTCCTGGCCGAGTACGCCAACATGTGGCTGGTCGCCATCCTGGCCGTCATTCTTTTCCTGGGCGGCTGGTTGTCGCCAGTGGACTGGTGGCTGTTCAATTTGATTCCAGGCTGGATCTGGTTGGGTGCCAAAACCTTTGTCGTCGTCACCATGTTCCTCTGGGTGCGCGCTACCTTCCCACGCTTCCGTTACGACCAGATCATGCGTCTGGGCTGGAAGATCTTCATACCTGTGACCCTGGTCTGGCTGGTGGTCGTTGGGGCCTGGATGCAGACCCCCTACAACATCTGGAAATAACATGAGCCCCCACGTTCGCTCACTTCGTGTAGCTCTCTGCCCCCCCCGGGGGGCGCTGCGCCTGCGGCCCGGCAAAGCCGGTTCCGCGGCCCCTGCTTGCATCAACGTGTCGCCAGCGAGCTCCACTCCCGCAGGAAACTGATATGTCTACCGTAGCCTCCGTCAAGGATTTTGTTTCGAGCTTCATGCTCACCGAGCTGTTCAAGGGCATGGCCCTGACCGGCAAGTACATGTTCAGCCGCAAGATCACGGTCCAGTTTCCCGAAGAGAAAACCCCGCTGAGCCCGCGTTTTCGAGGGCTTCACGCCTTGCGCCGCTATGACAACGGCGAAGAGCGCTGCATTGCCTGCAAGCTCTGCGAAGCCGTGTGCCCGGCGCTGGCCATCACAATCGAGTCTGAAGTGCGTGACGACGGCAGCCGCCGCACCTCGCGTTACGACATTGACCTGACCAAATGCATTTTTTGCGGCTTCTGTGAGGAAGCCTGCCCGGTCGACGCGATTGTCGAGACCCATATTTTTGAATACCACGGTGAAAAGCGCGGTGACCTGTATTTCACCAAGGAGATGTTGCTGGCAGTGGGCGACCGCTACGAGGCCGAAATTGCCGCCAACAAGGCGGCTGACGCCAAATACCGTTGAATTACCTCGCCACGCAAGTCGGCTCAAGAAAGAATCCACAATAACATGGACGCTAAAACAGGTCTCTTTTATGTTTTTGCCGCGGTGCTGCTGTTCGCGGCATTTCGGGTGATTACCGCGCGTAACCCGGTGCATGCGGCGCTGTATCTGGTGCTGGCATTTTTCCAGGCGGCCGCCGTCTGGATTTTGCTCAAAGCCGAGTTTCTGGCCATCACGCTGGTGCTTGTCTATGTGGGCGCGGTGATGGTGCTCTTCCTGTTCGTGGTCATGATGCTGGACATCAACATTGACAGCGTGCGCAAGGGTTTCTGGAAGCATTTTCCGCTGGCCGGCACAGTCGGCGCCATCATCGCGCTGGAGATGTCTTATGTGCTGATGGGCGGATTCCGCGAGCCTCCCAAAGCAGCTTCCGCGCCGGGCCAGATAGGTGCCCAGGTGTCGAACACCAAAGAACTGGGCAAGCTCCTGTACTCTGAATACCTTTATCCGCTGGAAGTCGCCGCGGTGATTCTGCTGGTGGCCATGATCGCCGCCATCGCCCTGACCTTGCGTCAACGCAAGGACACCAAATACATCAATCCTTCCGACCAGATCCGGGTCAAACGGGGAGACCGGGTCAGCCTGGTCAAGATGAAGTCTGTGGTCGCCGCACCTGCTACCCTGGGTACGACAGCTCCCGTCGAGGAAAAACAATCATGATGCTCACGCTGGGACATTTTCTTTCGCTGGGCGCCATGCTGTTTGCGCTGTCGGTTATCGGTATTTTTTTGAACCGAAAAAATCTGATTATTTTGCTCATGGCCATTGAGCTCATGCTGCTGGCCGTCAACATGAATTTTGTGGCGTTTTCCTACTACCTGAACGATATGGCCGGGCAGGTGTTTGTGTTTTTCATCCTGACCGTCGCCGCGGCCGAATCCGCGATCGGCCTGGCCATCCTGGTGCTGCTGTTCCGTAACAAGTCCAGCATCAACGTCGACGAACTCAACACGCTCCAGGGATGAACATGAGCCCCCACGCTTGTCGCTTCGCGTACTACGCTGCCCCCCGAGGGGGCGTATTTTTCCTTGGGGCTGCCCGGCGGAAAAACATGTACCCCCACGCTTTTCACTTCGAGCCTTCGGCGCGCAGCCCTTTGAACGACGTTTGGGGCGCACTTCTAATTAAGGCAGCCCTACGGGCGGTTAAACAATGAGCGCAACCCTTTCTGCATCAACATTGCTGGCCGTTCCGCTGGCACCTCTGGCTGGCGCCATGCTGGCTGGTATTCTGGGTACTTCCTTTGGTGGCAACTGGATAGGCCGCCGGCTGTCCCATAGCCTCACCATCCTCGGCGTGCTGGTAGCCTTCATCATTTCTGCCATGACGCTCAAGAGCGTGGTTCTCGAGGGTGCGCGCTTCAATGAAACGCTCTACACCTGGATGGTGGTGGGCGGCCTGAAAATGGAAGTCGGCTTTCTTGTCGATGGCCTGACGGCCATGATGATGTGCGTGGTGACTTTTGTCTCGCTGATGGTGCATATCTACACGATTGGCTATATGGAAGAAGACGACGGTTACAACCGCTTCTTTGCCTATATTTCGCTCTTCACTTTCTCCATGCTGATGCTGGTGATGAGCAACAACATGCTGCAGCTGTTCTTTGGCTGGGAAGCGGTGGGCCTGGTGTCCTACCTGCTGATCGGCTTCTGGTTCAACAAGCCGAGCGCCATTTTTGCCAACATGAAGGCCTTCATCGTCAACCGTGTGGGGGACTTCGGCTTCATCCTGGGTATTGGCCTCATTGCAGCCTACGCCGGTACGCTCAACTATGCCGAAGCGTTTGCCAAGGCGGATGAGCTGTCCAAACTGGCGTTCCCGGGGACCGGCTGGATGCTGATTACCGTGATCTGCATCTGCCTCTTTATTGGCGCCATGGGCAAGTCGGCCCAGTTCCCGCTGCATGTGTGGTTGCCCGACTCCATGGAAGGCCCGACCCCGATTTCCGCGTTGATTCACGCCGCGACCATGGTGACTGCCGGCATCTTCATGGTGGCACGCATGTCACCGCTGTTTGAACTCAGCGATACCGCCCTCAGCTTCATCATGGTGATCGGGGCGATCACGGCCCTGTTCATGGGCTTCCTCGGCATCATCCAGAACGACATCAAGCGCGTGGTGGCTTATTCCACCTTGTCGCAGCTCGGCTACATGACGGTGGCCCTGGGTGCTTCCGCCTACTCCGTGGCCGTGTTCCACCTGATGACGCACGCGTTCTTCAAGGCACTACTGTTCCTGGCTGCCGGCTCGGTGATCATCGGCATGCATCACAACCAGGATATCCGCTGGATGGGGGGCGTGCGCAAGTACATGCCCATCACCTGGATCACCTCGCTGCTCGGATCGCTTGCACTGATCGGTACGCCGCTGTTCGCAGGTTTTTACTCCAAGGACAGCATCATTGAAGCGGTGCATGAGAGCCACCTGGCGGGTGCCGGTTTCGCGCATTTCGCGGTGCTGGCCGGTGTGTTTGTCACGGCGTTCTATTCCTTCCGCATGTACTTCCTGGTATTCCACGGCAAGGAGCGTTTTGACCAGAACCCCGATGGACACCACCATGACGCCAGCGAGGAACCGGATCCGCACCACCATCGCGAAGAACATCAGGCTCCGCACGAGTCACCGTGGGTGGTCACCGTCCCACTGATCCTGCTGGCCATTCCGTCTGTGGTCATCGGCTTCATGACGATTCAGCCCATGCTGTTTGGTGAATTCTTTAAGGATGCGATTTTCTTCAATGCCGAGAAACATCCCGCGATGGCCGAGTTGGCCAAGGCCTTCCACGGCCCGGCGCAAATGGCCTTGCACGGCCTGATGACAGCACCGTTCTGGCTGGCGCTGGCGGGCGTGGTGCTGGCGTATTACATGTACCTGGTCAACCCCGCGCTGCCTGCGCGCATCAAGCGCGCGGTGCAACCCCTCTACACGTTGCTCGAGAACAAATACTACTTCGACTGGTTCAACGAGAACGTGCTGGCCCGCGCAACGCGTGCGATGGGTACCGGTCTGTGGAAGGGCGGCGACGAGGCACTGATCGATGGTGCGCTGGTCAACGGCTCCTGGAAACTGGTGGGCTGGGTGTCCAGCGTGGTGCGAAGGCTGCAGTCGGGTTACATCTACCACTACGCTTTTGGCATGATCATCGGCGTCTTTTTATTGATGACGTATTTCGTTTGGCTGAACCAATAACACGCGAATAATAAGAAGGAAAAACGAGAATGGGTTTGTTGAGCCTTGCCATCTGGACGCCGATTATTTTCGGTGCCGTGTTGTTGGCGCTGGGTCGTGACGAGCAGGCACGCAGTGTGCGCTGGATCGCACTGATAGGCGCTGTCGTCAGCTTTCTGGTGACCCTGCCGCTGTATGACGGCTTTCAGCTGGGTACATCGGCCATGCAGTTCGTCGAGAAGGGAAGCTGGATCCAGCGCTTCAATGTCAGCTACCACGTGGGTGTGGACGGTATTTCGCTCTGGTTCGTCCTGCTGACCGCCTTCATCAATGTCGTGGTGATCATCGCCAGCTGGGAGGCGATTACGACTCGCGTCAGCCAGTACATGGCCGCCTTCATGATGCTCAGCGGTCTGATGATCGGGGTGTTTTCCGCGCTGGACGGCATTTTGTTTTACGTCTTCTTCGAGGCAACCCTCATTCCGATGTACCTGATCATCGGTATCTGGGGCGGACCGAACAAGATCTATGCGGCATTCAAGTTTTTCCTGTACACACTGCTCGGCTCTTTGCTGCTGCTGGTGGCGCTGATCTACCTGTATAACAAGTCGGGTGGCAGTTTTGACATCCTGACATGGCACAAGCTGCCGCTCGGCAGTGCGGTGCAGACCGTGCTGTTCTTTGCCTTCTTTGCTGCGTTCGCCGTGAAGGTGCCGATGTGGCCGGTTCACACCTGGCTGCCGGACGTGCACGTTGAGGCGCCCACCGGCGGCTCTGCCGTGCTGGCGGCCATCATGCTCAAGCTCGGGGCCTACGGTTTTCTCCGTTTCTCGATGCCTATTGCACCGGATGCTTCGCGGGAATGGGCCTGGGTGATGATCGCGCTGTCCGTGATCGCCGTCATTTATGTGGGATTGGTCGCCCTGGTGCAGCAGGACATGAAAAAACTGGTGGCGTATTCGTCCGTCGCTCACATGGGTTTTGTCACGCTGGGCTTTTTCATCTTCAACGACATCGGCGTGTCCGGCGGCATTGTGCAGATGATTGCGCACGGCTTTGTGTCGGGCGCCATGTTCCTGTGCATTGGTGTGCTGTACGACCGGGTTCACTCGCGCGAAATTGCCAGCTACGGCGGTGTGGTCAACACCATGCCGAAGTTCGCAGCGTTTGCCCTGCTGTTTGCCATGGCCAACTGCGGCCTGCCAGGCACCGCAGGTTTTGTTGGCGAGTGGATGGTCATTCTGGGCGCGGTCAAGTCCAACTTCTGGCTGGGTGCCGCCGCGGCGACAGCATTGATCTTTGGTGCGGCCTACACGCTGTGGATGTTCAAGCGCGTGTATCTCGGACCGGTCGCCAACGATGACGTCAAGGCTCTGACGGATATCAACAGCCGTGAATTCCTGATGCTCTCCATGCTGGCTATCGCCGTGTTGTACATGGGCATTTATCCCAAGCCGTTTACCGATGTGATGAACCCGTCGGTGGCCGACCTGCTCAAGCATGTCGCGGCATCGAAACTGAACTAGGCAAAGAATTCAGATGATTGACAAACTCTCCTGGATCACGGTTTATCCTGAAATCGTCCTCGTGATCATGGCCTGCGTGATCGCGCTGCTGGATCTCGGGGTGAAAACCCCGCGCCGCACCGGCACCTATGTGCTGACCTTGTTGACGCTGGCCGTGGTTGCTGCCATGGAGGCCTTCTACGCGCTGGGCGGCCAGACTTTCTACGGCTTTGGCGGCATGGTGGTCAGCGACCCGATGGGGGGTTGGCTCAAGTGTTTTTCCAGTATCAGCCTGATGGTGACGCTGGTCTATGGCCGGCCTTATGCGGCCGACCGCGAGATGCTGCGCGGCGGTGAACTGTTCACGCTGAGCCTGTTTGCCTTGCTGGGCATGTTCGTGATGATCTCGGGCCACAACTTCCTCGTGATCTACATGGGTCTGGAGCTGATGACGCTGTCCAGCTACGCCCTGGTGGCCCTGCGCCGCGACAATGCCACCGCCACGGAAGCCGCGATGAAGTACTTTGTGCTGGGTGCGCTGGCTTCCGGCTTCCTGCTCTACGGCCTGTCGATGCTGTATGGTGCGACCGGCTCGCTGGACCTCAATGAAGTGTTCAATGCGATTGCCAGCCGCCAGGTCAAGCATCAGGTGCTGGTCTTTGGCCTGGTGTTCATTGTGGCCGGCCTGGCGTTCAAACTGGGCGCCGTGCCTTTCCACATGTGGTTGCCCGACGTCTACCACGGCGCGCCGACGGCCATCACCCTGCTGATTGGCGGTGCACCGCAGCTGGCGGCTTTTGCGATCTGTATCCGTCTGCTGGTGGAGGGCCTGCTGCCCCTGGCCATTGACTGGCAGCAGATGCTTGCGCTGATGGCCATCGGCTCGCTGATCATTGGCAATCTGGCCGCCGTCGCGCAGTCCAACCTCAAGCGCATGCTGGCGTTTTCAACGATTTCGCAAATGGGTTTCCTGCTGCTTGGCTTGCTGGCCGGGGTGGTCAACGGCAACCAGATGAACACGGAATCAGCCTACAGTGCTGCGATGTTCTATGCGGTGACCTATGTACTCACCACGCTGGGTGCCTTCGGCATCATCTTGCTGCTGGCCCGTGTCGGGCACGAGTCTGAAGAAATCACCGACCTGGCCGGTCTCAACCAGCGCAGCCCGCTGTATGCCGGGGTCATGGCCATTGCGATGTTCTCGCTGGCTGGCCTGCCTCCGCTCGTGGGCTTTTATGCCAAGCTGGCCGTGTTGCAGGCGCTGATTTCATCGCAGCAGACCAGCTATATTCTGCTCGCCATCTTTGCCGTGATGATGTCGCTGATTGGCGCGTTTTACTACCTGCGCGTGGTCAAGGTGATGTACTTTGATGCGCCCGAGGCCCACAATGCGCAACCGATCTCGGCACCCACAGATGCCAAGGCGGTGCTGGCTATCAACGGCGCGCTCATTCTGCTGCTGGGCATGCTTCCCGGTGGCCTGATGACTCTGTGTGCGCAGTCCATCAACAGCATCGTCAAGTCGCTCGGAAACTAGACCTCCCCCATGAGTCAGACTGCTTCAGTCTGGGTGGTTGTATTGCTGGCGTTGCTGTTGGCCAATCTGCCCTTCGTCAGCAACCGCCTTTTCGGGGTGATTGCACTCAAGACCCCCAAGAACCTGGCGGTGCGATTGCTGGAGCTGCTGGTCTGGTACCTGATCACGGGTGCTGTGGGGCTGTTTCTGGAACACCGCGCCGGCCAAATTGCGCCGCAGGGATGGGAGTTCTACGCCATCACGGGCACGCTCTTCATCACCTTTGCATTCCCCGGTTTCACCTGGCGTTACCTGTTCAAGCATCGCTCATGAGCCTGCCTGGTGCGGGCAAGGAAAATAGCATGAACTCCAGCGAATCCAGCCATCTGATCGAGACACTGGTCAGCTCCGAAGACATCCTCAAAGGAAACTTTCTTCACGTTCGCCGCGACACCGTGAGACTGCCCGACGGCACCCCCACGGCGCGCGAGTATGTCATTCATCCGGGCGCCGTGATGATCGTGGCGCAACTCGACGATGGCAGGCTGGTGCTGGAGCGGCAGTTCCGGTATCCCATGGGTGCCGTGATGATCGAGTTTCCGGCCGGCAAGCTGGATGCCGGCGAGGCGTCGCTGGCCTGCGCGCAGCGCGAGCTGCTGGAAGAAACCGGCTATACCGCGCGGCAGTGGGCAAGAGCCGGCGTGCTGCACCCGGTGATTTCCTACTCCACCGAGTTCATTGATATCTGGTTTGCGCGCGACCTCACGTTGGGAGCCCGCCAGCTGGACAGCGGCGAATTCCTCGAAGTTTTCACCGCCACGCCGGCCGAGCTGTTGGCCTGGTGCGGCAATGGGCAGGTCACCGATGCCAAGACCCTCACCGGAGCCCTGTGGCTGCAAAACGTGCTGTCGGGGGTATGGGCATTGGACTGGCAAACTACCGCGCCGGAGCGGGACTTGCGATAATCTGCCCATGAAAGTCCTGAATCTCCAGTGCGCGCAGCAGCATTCCTTTGAAGGCTGGTTTGCGTCTGAAGACGATTTTCAGACGCAACTGACGCGTGGATTGGTTGAATGTCCGATGTGTGCCGACAAAGGCATTCATAAGCTACCCAGCGCGCCGCGGCTCAATCTCGGTGGGCACCCGGCCCAGGGCGCCGCATTGGGCCAGGTCGCGCAGGATGCTCCACCCACCGCGCCTGCCACGCGCGTCCGGGAAGGCGTTGCAGCATCTCGCGCGGACGCCCTGACCAGTGTGGTGGCCGGTGCAAGCCCTGCCGAGCAGGCGGCCTTTCTCAAAGCGCTGCGCCATGTGGTGGCCCACACCGAAGATGTCGGCGAGCGCTTTGCCGACGAGGCACGCCGCATGCATTATGGCGAGGCCGAAGCCCGCAGCATTCGCGGCCAGGCCAGCGCGCGTGAAGCCGTGGAGCTGGTGGAAGAGGGCATTGATGTCATGCCCTTGCCGCTGCCGCTGGCCGTCAAGGAAACCCTGCAGTGAAATTGGCCCCCACGGTCGCTCACTTCGTGTAGCTCCCTGCCCCCCGAGGGGGCCGCTGCGCCTGCGGTCTGGCAAAGCCAGTCCCGCGGCCCCTGCTGGTGAAGACAGGGGCGGCCGCCTCAGTCGCTCACTTCACACCCGGTCGTCCTGAGTTTGGCCTGTCCTGAGCCGTCGAAGGGTCTAGGGTTGCCCCCGAGGGGGCCGTTGCGCCTGCGGCCCGGCAAAGCCGGTTCCGCGGCCCTTGCTTGAAATGTCGAGCCGCCAAAGTCGTTCATTGCACTCAGCTCTTTGGCGCGATGGGCTCCTCTTGACTCAGCGACTCAGGGGTACAGGCCGCGCAGCTGGCGGGTATGCAGGATGCGTTTGCAAGCCACGATGAACGTGGCGGTGCGCAGCGTCACCTTGTGGTCCTGCGCGACTTGCCAGACGCCGGCGAAAGCTTCTTTCATGATGCGGACCAGGCGTGCATTGATCTCCGCTTCATCCCAGAAAAAGCTGGAAAAGTCCTGCACCCATTCAAAATAACTGACGGTCACGCCGCCCGCATTGGCGATCACATCAGGCAGCACCAGCACGTTGCGTTCCTGCAGGATGTCGTCGGCCTCGGGTGTGGTCGGGCCGTTGGCGCCTTCGATGATCATGCGGGCCTTGATGCGGCCGGCGTTGGCGGCATTGATCTGCTCTTCCAGCGCAGCCGGAATCATGATGTCGCAGTCGACTTCCCAGAACAGCTCATTGGCAATCACTTCCGCGTTCGGGAAGCCTCCCACGCTGCCGGTCTCGGCCACATGCCTGATCAGGGCTGGCACGTCCAGGCCGGCTTCGCGGTAAATCGTGCCGCCATGATCCTGCACGGCCACGATACGCGCCCCCGTTTCATGGAACAGCCTGCCGGCGACGCCGCCCACGTTGCCGAAACCCTGTACCGCAACCCGCGACGTGCTGATGTCCAGGTCAATGTGCCTGGCCGCTTCCACGCCCACCGTGAAAACGCCGCGCCCGGTGGCATCCCGGCGACCCAGTGAGCCCCCCAGGTCGACCGGTTTGCCAGTGACCACCCCGGTTGACGTGGAGCCCGTGTTCATCGAGTAGGTGTCCATCATCCACGCCATGACCTGCTCGTTGGTATTCACATCGGGCGCCGGGATGTCCTTGGTGGGGCCGATGATGATGCCGATCTCGCTCGTGTAGCGCCGCGTGATGCGTTCCAGTTCGCCCTGGGAAACTGTTTTTGGGTCCACGCGTATGCCGCCCTTGGCACCCCCGAAAGGAACATTCACAGCAGCATTCTTGATGGACATCCAGGCCGACAGCGCCATCACCTCCGACAGCGTCACATCCTGGTGAAAACGCACGCCGCCCTTGCCCGGGCCGCGCGACACGTTGTGCTGAACCCTGTAGCCTTCAAAGTGCGCAATGGTGCCGTCGTCCATGTTGATGGGCACATCGACAACCAGGATGCGCTTGGGCCGCTTGAGCGTTTCTGCCCACCGACCCAGGCTGCCCAGGTGCGGTATGACGCGGTCCACCTGCTGCAGGTAGTTGCCCCAGGGCCCGAGCTTGTCGGCCTGCAGGTAAGAAGGAAGCGGATGGGTGCCTGCTGCGGCGCTTGCGCTGGGGATGGGTGCTTGTGACATGCGAAATCTCCTTGTGGAACATTCAGGTCGCCAAGCTTAGAAGCCGCGAGTCAAACTGTCCAAGGCATTGTTCGGTCATCGTCATGCAAAAAATGCATAGTTACGATTCTGCGATTCCCAAGCCTGGACGGGCGGTCCTGGCCGGTCCGGCTCAGGTAGCGAGCGAGCCCTGTTCAGGCGTTGAACTGCAGCGCCGCCAGCCGTGCGTAGACCCCGCCACGGCTCACCAGTTCGGCGTGCGTTCCCTGCTCGACCAGACGGCCGTGGTCGAGCACGACGATGCGATCGGCCTTCTGCACCGTGGCCAGCCGGTGCGCAATAACCAGCGTCGTGCGGCCCTTCATGGCCGACTCCAGCGCGGCCTGCACCATGCGTTCGCTCTCCGCATCGAGCGCGCTGGTGGCCTCATCCAGCAGCAGCAGCGGAGAGTTCTTCAGCATGGCCCGCGCAATCGCAATGCGCTGGCGCTGCCCGCCCGACAGGCGCACGCCGCGCTCACCCAGAAAGGTGTCGTAGCCTTCGGGCAGGGCCGTGATGAACTCGTGCGCAAACGCCGCTTTGGCTGCGGCTCTGGTTTCTTCGTCGGTGGCATCGGGCTTGCCGTAGCGGATGTTTTCCAGCGCGCTGGTGGAGAAAATCACGGCATCCTGCGGCACGATGCCGACGCGATGGCGCAAATCTTCCAGCGCCATGTCCGCCGTTCGCATGCCGTCCAGTTCAATGCGGCCCGAGGCTGGATCGTAAAAGCGCAGCAGCAACTGGAACACCGTGCTTTTGCCGGCGCCGCTGGGCCCCACAAGGGCCACGGTTTCACCCGGGGCCACGCTCAAGTCGAAGTTGCTCAAGGCCGCCTGCGCCGGGCGTGACGGGTAATGAAACGTCACTGCTTCAAATTTAACAGCGCTTCCTGACCGTATTTCGGGGGCTGAAGCAGGTTTTGATGGAGAAACCACGGGCGAGCGTGTTTCCAGCAGCTCCATCAGTCGCTCAGTCGCACCGGCCGCGCGCAACAGGTCGCCATAGACCTCGCCGAGCACCGCCGTGGCGCTGGCCAGAATGATCACATAGACCACCGTCTGGCCCAGGTGGCCGGCGCTGATGTCGCCGCGCATCACCGCCTGCGTGCCCTGGTACAGGCCCCAGAGCAGGGCCGCCGACGTGGCAATGATGATGAAGGCCACCAACACCGAACGCGCCCTGGTGCGCCGGATGGCGGTGTTGAATGCGGTGGTGGTCGAGGCATCGAAGCGCGCGGCCTCGCGCGCTTCAGCGGTGTAGCTCTGCACCACGGGAATGGCATTGAGCACCTCGGCCGCGATCGCGCTGGAGTCGGCCACCCGGTCCTGGCTGGCGCGCGAGAGCTTGCGCACGCGCCGCCCAAACCACACCGAGGGCGCCACAATCAGCACCAGAATCCCCAGCACCTGAACCATCAGGTAGGGGTTGGTATAGACCAGCATGCCCAGCGCGCCGACGCCCATCACGGCGTTGCGCAAACCCATGCTCAGCGACGAACCCACCACGGTTTGCACCAGCGTCGTGTCGCCGGTCAGGCGCGACAGCACCTCGCCGGTTTGCGTGGTTTCAAAGAACTCCGGGCTTTGCCGCACCACATGCGAATACACCGCATTGCGCAGGTCGGCCGTGACCCGTTCGCCGAGCCAGCTGACCATGTAAAAGCGGCCCGCTGAAAAAAGCCCCAGTGCGGCGGCAACGGCAAACAGCTCGAAAAAGTGGGTGCGCAGCGCCATCAGTTGGGCGCCCTTGTCCGCCACGCTCAGGCCGCCGTCGATGAGGCTGCGCAGCGCCAGCGGAAAGACCAGCGTGGCCACGGCCGCCATGACGAGAAAAAATAGCGCCAGCGCAATCCGGCCGCGGTAAGGGCGCAGAAAGGGCACGAGGCCCGACAGGGAGCGGGGCGAGCCCTTGGGGGGCGCAGAAGACGCAGAAGAGGTCATCGATGAGGAGGAAGTAGCCATGCTGCAAGTCTAGCCGTTAAAGATGCCATCGCAAACACAGCCTTGACAATATTTGTCTAGGCATGTATTATTTGCTTATGGCTTCAAAAAGCAAATCAAGCGACAACTCAAACCCATTCGTCGACGCGCTTTCGTGCCCGCTGATCGAGTTTTACCGTGCCGAAGGCTACAAGCCGGATGACAGCATCGGCTACCTGATGCGCCGCATCATTGCCCTGATTGCCCAGGGCGTGGAGCGCGAACTCGAGCCTACGGGCCTGACCAACGCGCAGTGGGTGCCGCTGCTCAAGCTCTACATGGGCCGGGCTTCGACGGTGGCCGAACTGGCGCGCACGTGCGAGCTGGATGCCGGCTCCATGACGCGCCTGCTGGACCGGCTGGAGGCCAAGCAGCTGTGCCGCCGGGTTCGTTCCTCGGACGACCGGCGGGTGGTCAACCTGGAGTTGACCGACGCGGGCCGCGCCGCCGCCCAGGAAATCCCCGCCATCCTCAGCCGCGTCCAGAACGCCCATCTTGCCGGCTTCTCGGTCGAGGAATGGCAAATCCTCAAAAGCTATTTGCGCCGCATTCTTGACACCGCGCAAACCCTTCAAGCCTCGGTGGAAAAAAATGAGAAGTGAAACAAACGCCTCTTTACCTTCAATAACCGGCCCGGTGACTGCGCCCGCGGGCAGGTCGAAGCGTTTGCCGCTCTGGCATGCGTCCGTACGCATGGCCCTGGTAACGGCGGCCGGCCTGGTGGCTGCAAGCCTGATGGCCACGGGCCTCACCGGCTGCGCCGACATGTCCGGCATCGCGCCGCAGTCCAGCCTGCGCGATGCGCCTTCGCTGGGCCTGAACGCCGATGCGGCAGCAGGGCAGGCAGGCGTTGCCGCCGAGTGGTGGCGCGACTTTGGCGACGAGCAGCTCAATGGCCTGATTGCCCAGGCGCTGCAAAGCAGCCCCAGCCTGAAGCTTGCACAGGCCCGCCTGGCACGGGCCCGGGCCGTGATGGAAGTGGCGGATGCCGCCACTTTGCCGCAGCTCAATGGCCAGATCGACCTGACACGGCAGCGCTACACCGCTAACGGCGCGGTGCCCCCACCGCTGGCGGGCGCCATCCGCGACAGCGGCACGGTTCAGCTCAACGCCAGCTGGGAACTTGATTTCTTTGGAAAAAACCGAGCCGCACTGGATGCCGCCCTGGGCAGCGCCCATGCGGCCGAGGCCGACGCACAGGCCGCGCGCGTGCTGCTTGCCAGCAATGTAGCCCGCAGCTACTTTCAGCTGGCTCGCCTCCACGAGCAGGCCTTTGTTGCGCGCCGCACGCTGGCGCAGCGGGAAGAAACCCTCAAGCTGGTGCAGGACCGCGTGGCCGCCGGGCTCGACACCCGGCTCGAGTTGCGCCAGAGCGAGGGCGGCCTGCCGGAGGCGCGCCTGCAACTGGAGACGGTGCAGGAGCAGATCGCGCTGACGCGCAACGCACTGGCTGCCCTGGTTGGGCAAGCCGGCAGCAGCGCCCTGGCCCAGAATCCACCCGCATTGGCAGCAATCAAAAACGTTGCGTTAACGTCCAGCATTCCGGCCGACCTGCTGGGCCGCCGGGCCGACATTGCCGCCGCGCGCTGGCGTGTCGAAGCTGCGTCCAAAGATGTGGTGAATGCGAAGACACAGTTCTATCCCAATATCAACCTGGTTGCCTTCGCCGGTTTTTCCAGCATTGGCCTGGGCCGTCTGCTTGACGCCGGCAGCCAGCAGTGGGGCGTAGGCCCGGCGCTGCGCCTGCCGATTTTTGATGCGGGCCGGCTGCGCGCCAACCTGCGCGGCAAGACCGCCGACCTTGATGCCGCCGTCGAAAGCTACAACGCCGCCGTGATTGATGCGGTGCGTGACGTGGCCGACCAGGTAGCCTCATCGCAGGCCATTGGTCGTCAGCAGGCCGAGCAGCGGTCCGCGCAGGAGGCCGCAGAGGGCGCTTACGAGATTGCCGTGCAGCGTTACAGGGCTGGCCTGGGCAACTACCTCAATGTGCTGACGGCCGAAACCAGTGTGCTGACCCAGCGCCGCCTGGCGGTTGACCTGGCCGCCCGCGCGCTGGACACGCAGGTAGCGCTGATGCGCGCACTGGGTGGTGGTTACACGCCAACGTCGGCAACCGCTTCCCAAACGCTATAAAAACCCGTAGCTTCTTTCGCCCGTGTTTGTTGGGCCAGAGGCCTGGTAGACCTAATTGACCTAATTGACTTAATTGATCAGGAACATCATGACAACTCCAGAACCCTCGCTATCCGCAGCTTCTTCTGACGCACCCTTGCAACCGGCCGCCGGCAACCCCCGGCGCAAGAAAGCGCTGACCGCGCTGGCCAGCGTGGTGGTGGTCGCCGGCCTGGGCTGGGCCGCCTACGAGTACCTCGTGGCCAGCCATTACGAGTCGACCGACAACGCTTACGTGCAAGGCAACGTGATCCAGATCACGCCGCAGATCGGCGGCACCGTCATGGCCATCATGGCCGACGACACCGACTTCGTGAAAGCCGGTCAGACGCTGGTGCAACTGGACCCGGCAGACGCCAGAATCGCGCTGGAGCAGGCCGAAGCCGCGCTGGCCCAGGCGGTGCGCCAGGTGCGCACGCTCTACGCCAACAACGGCACGCTGGCCGCCCAGATCGCGCTGCGTGATGCCGACGTGGCCAGGGCCCGCAGCGATATTGCCCGCGCCACCGATGACCTCAACCGCCGCCAGTCGCTCACCGGCAACGGGGCGGTGTCGAAAGAAGAACTCAACCATGCGCAGACGCAGCTGGCCAACGCCAAAAGCGCGCTGGCCGCAGCGCAGGCCGGCGTGGTGGCCGCGCGCGAGCAGCTCACCAGCAACCAGGCCTTGACCGAGGGGACCAGCATCGAGCAGCACCCCAGCGTGCAGGTGGCGGCCGCCAAGGTGCGCGAGGCCTACCTCGCCACACAGCGCGCCGGTCTGCAGGCTCCGGTGGATGGCTACGTGGCCAAGCGCACGGTGCAGCTGGGCCAGCGCGTGGCGGCCGGCACGCCCATGATGTCGATCATTCCGCTCAACCAGGTCTGGGTTGATGCCAACTTCAAGGAAGTGCAACTGCGCAATATCCGCATCGGCCAGCCGGTGACGCTGGTGGCCGACCTGTATGGCAAAAAAATCCAATACAAAGGCACGGTAGCGGGGCTGGGTGTCGGCACGGGCGCGGCCTTTTCGCTGCTGCCGGCGCAAAACGCCACCGGCAACTGGATCAAGGTGGTGCAGCGCGTGCCGGTGCGCATTGCGCTCGACGCCAGGCAACTGGCCGACAACCCGCTGCGGGTGGGCTTGTCGATGGATGCGGAAGTCGACGTCAGCCACAAGGACGGCAAAACGCTGGCCGATGCGCCGCGCGACGCGGCCCAGGCGCACACGCAGACTTATGGCAAGCAGGACGATGCCGCCAACGTGTATGTGCGGCGCGTGATTGCCGCCAACAGCGGCAAGGCACTCAAACCGGCCAAAGCCGCCGCCATCGGCTCGCCGGCCCAACCGCCGGGCGGCCCCACCACAGCGGATCAGACCGGCAGCGAAGGGCAGGGCCTTGCGATGGCGCAGACGCAGACCCTGTCGATTGCCGGCAGCCGCGCGGCACCACAGCAGGCGCACTAAGCCCCGTTCGCCGGTCATTGCATTACCCGCAGCTTCGCACGGCGCGCACCTCCACGGCCTTGTCCTGCTGCTTACTCATTAGGTTTTCATGGCTTCAGCACCTGCCCCTGCCTACATCCAGCCGCCGCCGCTGACGGGCTCTGCCCGCCTGTGGGGCACGCTGGCGCTGTCGGCCGCCACCTTCATGAACGTGCTCGACACGTCGATTGCCAACGTCTCCCTGCCGGCCATTGCCGGCGACCTGGGCGTGAGCCCCAACCAGGGCACCTGGGTCATCACCAGCTTTGGCGTGGCCAACGCGATCGCCGTGCCGCTCACCGGCTGGCTGTCGCAGCGTTTCGGCCAGGTTCGCCTGTTCACGGCCAGCGTCATGCTGTTTGTGCTCACATCATGGCTGTGCGGCCTGGCCCCCAACATGACCACGCTGATTTTTTTTCGTGTCCTGCAGGGGCTGGTGGCGGGCCCGATGATTCCGTTGTCGCAGTCACTGCTGCTGTCAAGCTACCCCAAGGCGCTGGCGGGACTGGCCATGGCGCTCTGGTCCATGACCACGCTGGTCGCGCCTGTCATGGGGCCGCTGCTGGGCGGCTGGATCACCGACAACATTTCCTGGCCCTGGATTTTTTACATCAACATTCCCGTGGGCTTTGGCGCCGCCTTCATCACCTGGAGCATCTTCAGGAAGCGTGAAAGCGTGACGCGCAAGCTGCCGATCGACTCGGTCGGCCTGGCGCTGCTGGTGATCTGGGTGGGTGCGCTGCAGATCATGCTCGACAAGGGCAAGGAGCTCGACTGGTTTCACTCCGGTGAGGTGGTGGCCCTGGGCATTGTTTCGCTGGTGGGCCTGATTGCCTTCGTCATCTGGGAGCTCACCGAAGAGCATCCGGTGGTTGACCTGACGCTGTTCAAGCGGCGCAACTTCTGGGCGGGTGCGGTGGCGCTGTCGGTGGGGTACGGCCTCTTTTTTGGCAACGTGGTGCTGCTGCCGCTGTGGCTGCAGCAGTACATGGGCTACACCGCCACACAGGCCGGCATGGTGATGGCGCCGGTGGGGGCCATGGCTCTGCTGCTGTCACCGCTGGTCGGCAAAAACATCGCCAAGGTCGACCCGCGCCGCTTCGCCGTGTTTGCCTTTCTGGTGTTTGCGCTGGTGCTGTGGATGCGTTCCAACTTCAACACCCAGGCTGATTTCAACACCATCCTGATACCCACCATTATCCAGGGTGTGGCCATGGCTTTCTTCTTCATCCCGTTGGTCACCATCACGCTGTCGGGCATCTCGCCCGAGAAGATTCCGGCGGCTTCGGGCCTGTCGAACTTCGTGCGCATCACGGCGGGCTCCTTCGGCACGTCAATCGCCACCACCATCTGGCAAGACCGCGCCGCCATGCACCATGCCCAAGTGAGCGAATACGTCAACCAGGGAAGCACCGCCACCAGCAGCGCACTGACGGGCCTGGCCGGGGCCGGGCTTACACCCGACCAGGCACTGGGCACCATCAATCGCCTGGTGGATCAGCAGGCCTACATGCTGGCGGCGAACGATGTGTTCTATGTGTCCGCGCTGATTTTCCTGTTGCTGATTCCGCTGGTGTATTTGACGCGGCACACCAGGGTCGGGGCAGGGAGTTCGGATGCTGCGGCTGGGGCGCATTGAGGAACGACATTGGCAAACGGTTACTTTTTTTTCAGGCTTTCCCGACATTTCCCGTTTTTGAAGGCCGGGCCGCCTGCTGGTTGCCCACGGCGCCTTTGGCGGCCTGCCGCAGGCCGGCCAGAGCGGGTTCCAGCACCGCCATGTCTGCGTCTGCCGCATAGACGGCGTAAGCCGGGTACAGGAATTCGGGCGCCCCGGGCACCCGGTGCAGTCGTCCTTCCTTCAGGTGGCTACGCACGACGTTCTGCCGGAAATAGCCCGCCCCGCCGACGGTAAGCAGGTAGCCCAGTCCCAGCGGCCCGAGGCTGGACGACACGCCCACGCTTGATAGTTCGGGAAAAGCCAGGCTGTGCTGCGCCGCAAACTCGCTGCCCCAGTCCACGTACACATAGTCGGCCGCCTGCGGCGCCTGGGAGCCGCGGGTCGTTGTAACCAGCACCAGCTTTTCCTCGATCAATAGTTCGATCCGCAGGCCGGGCCGCTGCCGCGGCGCATAGGCAACGACGATGTCCAGCGTTCCGTTGGCCACGCGCTCCAGCAGGTCCTCCGCAACGCCCACTTCTGCGCGCAGCGCGAGATCCGACGCACTTTCGCGCATCCCGAGCAGCCAGTCGAGCATGAGCGGATCCCACAGGCTGATTTCACAGCCCACCGTGACCAGCGCGCGGCGTCCCGGCGGCACCGCCATCTGCTGCCGGGCCCGCTCCCAGACCTGCACCATCGTCATGGCGTGGCGAACGAACTGCTCACCGGCTGACGTCAGCGAGGCCCCGGCCCGGTTTCGCACGAAGAGCTTGCGTCCCAGCAGGTCCTCCAGCGTCTTCACCCGTGCGCTGATCGCCGTCTGGGTCACATGCAGGCGATCAGCGGCCTGGGCAAAGCTGTGGCAGGAGACGATCTCCAGGAAAGTGCGGGCGAGGTTGATATCCATGGAGGGCCTTCAGCGCCGGCAAATGCGGCTACATCCAGCAAATTTTATGCACTGAAATGCAATATAAGTCGGTTTACTTTTATAATGGTAAACCCTATAGTTGCCATGTGGCCCCTGTTCGGCAACGCCCCGTAGCCGTCATGCCCACAAGAAAGGACTTTTCATGACCCGCACCGTAACCTTCGCCAGCAATGCCCCGGTCGACCATGTGTCTTTGGGCCAGCCTTCGGCGGCTTCCCTGCTCGTCCGCAAGGCCGCGCAACTCATCAACAAGGGCCTGCTTGTTGCGCTGGCGCCACGCCAGCGGGATGCCAGCCAAGCCCATCCCTGGCTGTCTGACCGTATCCAGCGCAACATGGGCGCCCGCGCCCGCCGCTTGATGCGCGCAGATTACTGAACGTTTTCCGCCGTTTCTGACCGCGCATGGTGCCGCTGGCCGGCCTTTGCGCACCTTCCTGCCTTTCTTCCCGTTGTAGCTCACGGGCCGGTGACGGTGTTTGGGCCGGGGTCAGGCAGCCTGCGAACGCATCTTGGCGATGCCCGCCGGAATGGGAATAATGTTCGTGATGACCCTCCCCGAGGCGTCATGAACGCGGCTCTTTGCGCTGTTTGTCGTCCCCGGACCGGTTTGTGCGGCATCGAGGCCATTCTGAAGGCCGGTGGGTCCAGTCTCGGGCAAGTCGTCCGTGCCACGGCGTATTTGACGAACATGGACGACTTTGCCGCGGTGAATGCAGTCTATGCCCGGTACTTTCCGAGTGCATTTCCTGCCCGGTCATGTGTTGAAGTGTCCCGTTTGCCGCTGGGCGCGCTGGTGGAGATCGACGTCATAGCCAGAGTCGCCGCCTGACCCATTTTCTGTTTTCTGGCATGCTCCACGCAGTCGGGCGTGGCATTCGATCCTTTTTCCCTGGTGATGGTGCTTCCTCGCTGCTGCGACATGAAGTAAGCGCAAAACGTGGCACAGGTGCGGCGCAGGTTTCACCTATACGGTCAAATTCCGCAGGTTTTGCGGCAGGCTACAGAAAATCACTCCGTCTTGAAGTATCGAATCCTGCAACTCCTCACGCTCGCTTTCACTCTCACCCTCGCCGCTGTGCTGCAAGGCTGCGTGTATGTGCCTCGAACGACGCAGGTCTTCGACCCGGAGTGCCAGAGGGTGTCCAACCACATGGTCCTACAGGAAGTCCAGGTGGCGGCCATCCATAGCTGCGCCAATGAAGCCTGCATCGCCCTCATTGTGGGCGCCGGCATCTTCACCGCAGCCTCGGTGGTGATTTCCGGCCCCATCGTTGTCGCAGGCAATGTTGCCTACTGGTTCGAAAAAAAGGCCCAATGCCAAAGGGCTCAACCCTGATTCGGCGCAACAGCTCGAATCGTTCCCGGCTGAGCGTGCTTGTCTGTCCATGACAGGTGACGGCGCCGAAATGATCCATCAAGCCATAACGCAGGGCATGCAGGGTATGCCGCAAGAGAGACGTGCCGCGCTTGTCGACAAGTGCTGAGCCAGGTACCGAGTACTGCATTCAACAGTGCATCAACCCGTGGGCAGCCGCGCTGGACAGCCAACCTGGTTTGCCGCACGATGTATGGCTTTCTTTCGGGAGAAAAATCATGTCTGCCTACCTCATTGCCGACACCCACATCACCAACCCTCAGATCTACGACGAATACAAGCGACAAGTGGCGCCTTTGGTTGCAAAGTTCGGCGGGAGGTTTCTGGTGCGCGGCGGTCACCACGAGGTTCTCGAGGGGAATCTTGCGGTGCAGCGCCTCGTGATGATTGAGTTCCCGAGCATGGAAGTGCTGAAGGCCTGGTACCACTCGCCGGAGTACGCGCCCTTGCTCGCCATGCGTCAGCCGGCAGCAACCGATCATCTCATTGCCGTTGAGGGCTGCTGACCAGAACACGCCGGCCCGCTACAGCCGAAGCCGCTGTGCGTAACCTGTCATCTCCAGGTAACCGCTGCCCACGCGCTTGCCGTTGCTGTCGATCAGCTCGCTCAGGCCTTCCCAATACACCGCGCCGGTTGACTGGCGGCTGTCGAGTTCCTGGTTGTCTATCACGGCCCTGACGGTGTAATAGTCAGCGGGTGTGCGGACAATCCATTCAACCGGGTAGCTCGCCTGCGTGAGCGGACTCTTCCAGCTGCGCACTGGTTTGAAGATCACTTCGCCGCGGTTGAAGGTATACAGCCCGGCTTTCGGCGACCTGAAAGAGCCGCCGTCCCACAGCGCGCTGCCGTCCTTGTCCCGCAGGCGGAAGGCGGTGAGGGCGCTGCCATCGTCCAGGTTCATGCCTATCCAGTCCCAGCCGGTCGCGCTGGGGTGCAGCACTTCCTCGCTCCACTCATGGTCCAGCCAGGCTTTGCCCGTGACTTCAAACGCCTGGCCCTTGAGTTGCAAGGTTCCTCGGGTGGCCAGCTGCGGCTGGCTGTAGTAGTAGCTTGCCTGCTTTTCCTGTGGCCCCTTGCGCGACAGGCCCTGCCTGCCTTGCAGCAGCACGGCCTGGGTTTCTTCAAATTGCAGCTTCAGTGCAAAGTCCGTGGCCGGCAGCTCCGCGGTGTAGCGGCTGCCCCGGCCCTGCAGCGACCAGTCGCGCAGCTTGATGTGCATGTCCGCTTCGCTGGCAAAAGCCACGCCAAAGCCGTCACGCGCGATGCGCTGGTCATGCCAGAGTTTCTTGCCCTGCACGTCGGTGATGGCCGCATGGGCGAAGAGCAATTGCCTGGCCGCAAACCTTGACACCATGGCCTGGGTGCCCTCCACCCGCGAGCGGAAAAATGTGAGCTGGAAACCGAACTCCCGTCCGCCTGCTGCCGTGTGCCCGGTGATGTACCACCACTCGGTGCGAAAGTCCGGGTGGGAGCCGAAGTCGCGCGGAAACTGCATGGTCCTGGCCGGCAAGGCACACGCCGGCCCGGTCCAGGCCAGGCCCGCCAGGCCGGTCGCCAGCAGGAAGCGGCGCCGCGGCATGCCGTGCGTGATGCAGGCGGGCGTCGTGGGAGGGCTCATGTCTTGATTCTCGCAGCAGTGCGCCTGGCGTGGCAGCGACCGGGCGGTGTAGTTGCATGGCGCCACCGGAAGGTCTATGCTTGAAACTGCACGAGTCACTCTAGTCAGGAGGTGCACCATGTACAAGCGGATTTTGCTGGCGTACGACGGCTCCAAGTCCGGGCAAAAAGCGTTGCTCGACTGCCGGGACATTGCGCAGTGGAGCCAGGCGTCAGTGAACCTGATTGCCGTCACGCCGCTCTACATGCAGGTGATGGGCGTCGAAGGCGGCATTTACGACAGCGGCCTTGCCGAGCAGGAGAAAGAAAAGTACCAGGGCATTCTGGATGAAGGTTTGCGCCAGTTGGTCAGCGCCGGCTACCAGGCCCGTGGGGAGGTTCTGCTGGGTGAAACCGTCGATGAAATCACCAAATATGCCAAGAAGATCGAGGCCGATCTGATCGTGGTGGGCCACAAGCATCTGGATGGGTGGGCTGCCCGCTGGTGGCGGGGCTCGGTTTCCAAATCGCTGATCGAGCACGCACCCTGCAGTGTGCTCGTGGTCATCGTTCACTGACCCGCTGAGTCTGCAGCTCTGCGCTGGTCTTAGCGTCCCCGCGCCTGGTGAGGCACCACGGTGTGCCGCTGGCCGGTCTGCGGCCTCGTCGGCTGGTCGTCATGGGGGTGTTCGCGCGAGCGCGGTGGCGGCACCGGCTGGATTCTGGCCTCGTCGACCCGGGTCCGGGGAGGGCCCGAAAAATAAGCCTTCAGCTGCGCGCTCAGCGCGTCCCAGTTCGGCACCAGCCAGATGACCAGCAGGCAAATCAGGGCCAGAACAATTGCCGCGAACAGGATGTTCATTGCACGCCTTCCAAGAAGCCAAAAGCCAACAACCAGCAGCTTGATCTGCATGCTGTGGCAGATTCCCGCATGCTACCCCTGTTGGCGCGGTTTTGCACTCCCCCAATTTTGCGCTCCGGCGCCTTCCTTTTGAGCCTTACGCGCCCTGGCTTGGGGGCGTGGTCTGGAAAACAATTTCTCCGCTGGGCACATGGACGACCCGGACTTGCTGGCGCGTCGGATCGGCCACGCTTTTGACTGCCACGGCGACCGCCAGCGAGCAGTTCCCGTACAGAGGCTTGAACGAAGAGCACGGCAGCAGGCTGCCGCTGAGCGGGTCTCTGCTTTCAATGCGGAATTGGGCGGACGACATGACGAAGACCTCCTCAAAAAACCATCTCAAAACCAGACAAGACTCAAAGGTATGAAAACCTGCGCGTCACCGCCATTGTGAAACCATCAGGCGATGCCATGATGACAATTCGGCGTCAAAACTGTGACGGGCGTAAACAAAGGAAAACGAGGATACGCCTGAAAAGGCGGATAGTCACCACTAGACGGCGAGGGCACGGGCAGCATGGCGGCCGCGCCGGGCTGCCAGGGACGGACTACCCGGCGGGCTACCAGTCTTCCTTGACGGCCAGCACGGCATCCTTGCCGGCGGCTGCTCGCCCCGCCAGCCAGGCGGTCAGTGTGCCGGCAATTACCACCGCCGCGCACAAGGCCAGCAGGCGAAGCCAGGGCAGCATCAGGTCCATGGTCCAGTGAAAGCTCTGCGGGTTGACCACGTGAACCAGTATGGTGGACACCGCCAGGCCCAGCGCCAGCCCAGCCAGCGCGCCGATCGCCGTCCAGGCCGCGCCCTCGCCAGCCACCACCGTCAGGATTTGTCGCCGGGTCAAGCCCAGATGTGCCAGCAGGCCAAACTCCTTGCGGCGCGCCAGAACCTGCGCGCTGAAGCTCGCGGCCACGCCAAACAGGCCGATGGCAATCGCCACGGCCTGCAGCCAGTAGGTCACTGCAAAACTGCGGTCAAAAATCCTGAGCGAGATGGCGCGAAGCTGGCTGACGGACGCCAGCTCCAGCAGAGCGCCCGCCCCCGGCTGCTGCTCGGCCAGCCGGCGTATTGCCTGCTGCACCTGGGCCTCGCCCACATCACCGTTCAGCCACAGCGCCACGTCATTGACGCGCCGGTCGCCGGTCAGGCGCTCAAAGTCCTGCTGCGCCATCACGATTGCGCCAAACTGGCGTGCGTAATCACGCCAGACACCGGCCACAAAAAACGGCGTGGCAGCCGGCGCAGCCGGGCGAGGTGCGTTTGCCGCTGACGTTGAATCAGGAGCCGGTGGCGCGCTGTTTTCCTGGGTATAGGCCCCAAAAGCCTGCGAAAGGGGAAGAAAAACGCTGCCCGGCCGGGCGCCATACAGGTCCACCATGGCTTCACTGACATAGATGCCGGCATGCCCGGGCGGCACCGGCAGCGGGCTGCCCACCAGCGGCAGCGTGGTGGCTGCGTCGCCGATGGCGCGCGCAATCAGGGTGACGGCAGGTTTGCCCGGGTCCAGCAACAGCTGCCGGGTGCGCAGTGCGCTCACGCGCGCGACGCCAGGCAGCCGGGCCAGCGTCTCGACAAAGCCGGGCGGGAAATAGGCGGTGTCGCTGGCCGGGCCACCAAGACCCGTGCGCACATACAAATCGGCGGGCAGCACCACGTCCAGCCAGTGCGTGACCGAGTCGCGGAAACTGGCCACCATCACGGTCAGCGCCACGGCCAGGCTCAGCGACGCCACCACGCCGCTGACGGCCACGGCCGCGCTTTCGCGCACCCGGCGCGCGCGCTCCACGGCCAGCAGCGGCAGCAGGCGGTGGGCCACCCAGGGGCTGAGCCTGCCGTAGAGCAGCGCAATCAGCCAGGGCAGGGCGGTGATGCCGCCCACCAGCAACGCGCCGACAGACAGATAAGCCGCCAGCGGAATGCCAAATACCGGCGGAGCCAATGCCAAAAGGGCGCTGGCAGCGATCAAAACGATACTGAGCCAGCGTGCGGAGCCGGTGCCGGCGGCCAGGCCCAGCCCCTTCAGGGTTTGCGCCGGCGGCAGCTGCTGGGCGGCGCGCGCCGGCCACCAGCCGCCCACGCCGGCCGCCGCCACGCCGAGCGCGCCATAGACCAGGGCTGCCCAGCCGTTCCATTGCAGGCTGGGTGCCACGCCGGCGAAGTAGCCGCCGCCCAGGTCACCGCCCAGAAGACGCAGCGCCAGTGCGGCCAGCGCGCTGCCCAGCGCAATGCCCGCGGCACTGCCCACCCCGCCCAGCAACAGCGATTCGGCCAGTACCAGTTGCAAACGTTCGCGGCCTGTCAGGCCGAGCACGCCGAGCAGCGCGAACTGCTGGGCGCGCTTGGCCACGCTGAGCGAGAGCACCGAGAACACCAGAAACGCACCGGTGAACAGGGCCACCAGCGCCAGTACGGTCAGGTTGACCCGGTAGGCGCGCGACAGGTTGCTCACGCGCTCTGCCGCATCGCCGGGCGCGGTCGCGGTGATGTGGGGTGGCAGCCGCAGCGAGGCGGCGAAGCTTGCCGCATCACTGCCGGCTTTCAGGCGCACGTCAATGCGCGACAGCTGGCCGCCTTTGCCAAACAGATCCTGTGCGGCAGCGATGTCCATCACGCCCAGCGGGCCTCCGCCCGTACTCACGCTGCCAGCCACGGTGACGCTTTTCCATTGCAGGCCACTTTGCAGTTGCAGCTGGTCAGCCTTGAAAACCTGGCGGGCGGCGGGATTGAGAAAAATCGTGTCCGGCGCAAACAGCGCAAAGCGGTCCGTCACCGCGGCATCCGAAGCCGGAACGGGCATCAGCGCCGGGGCAATGCCGGCCACCACCAGTGCATCGACGCCAACGATGCGCAGGGCCTGCCGCTCCCCCTTGCCGCCCAGTGCGTAGGTGGCCAGTTCCAGCACCGGGCTGGCAAGCGCGACCTGCGGATGGTTGGCCACCTGGCGGTAAAGCGCTTCGTCAAAGCCGCCCTGCACGGCCCGCAGTTCCAGGTCAGGCTGGCCGTTGACGGCGCGCACCGCCTGGGAAAACTCGCTGAGCGCCGAGGCATTGATCAGGTGCACTGAAAACGCCAGGGCCACGCCCAGCATGACGGCGACCACGGCGGCGGCATTGCGCCAGGGGTGGTAGCGCAGTTCCTTCCAGGAAAAGGTTTGCAAAAGGGCGAACACGGTTCCTGCATTGTGAGGGATGCGCCGCCGCGTGATGGCCCGATGATGACTGGACGGTCGGTGGCGGGGCGCGCGCTCCGGCGCACCATTGCCGCAGTCACTGCCGTTGCCACTGGCAGCGCCGGGACGGTGGCTCAGGCCTTGTCCGCCTTGCCGGCTGCCGCGGCGAAGCGCGACAGCATCACGTCTGGCAGAAAGGGGCGTCGTCCACTGTCTTCGGCGGCTTCCTTGCGCCGTATGGCATTGCGCACCATCAGCGAGCCGACGTAGCGGATCGGCTCCGGCGGAAAACGGCCGAGCGGTCCGCGAAGGAGCGGGCTGCGCGTCCATTCGTTGTCCAGTCCCAGCGCCAGCGAGGACAGCAGTTCGCCGCCCATGCGGCTGGGGCCGACGCCGTTGCCCGAGTAGCCGAAGCCGTAGAACACGTCGGGGCGGTCGCGCAGGCGGCCGAAGAAGGGCAAGCCGGTGACCGAGCGGTCGGAGGCGCCGTTCCAGCTGGCGGCAATCGGCGTGCCGGCCAGTTCCGGGATGAAGCCCCGCAGGCGTCCGGTCAGTTCCTCGCGGTAGGGCGAAGGCTGGTTGAACACGGGCAGCATGCGCCCGCCGTAGGCAAAGGTGTTGCCGCCCTTGCCAAACATCAGCCGGCCGTCCGGTGTGCTGCGGTAGTAGTGCACAAAGATGCGCGAGTCGAGCACCGAGATGCCGCCGTCCAGGCCCGAGGCGGCCAGCGCGGCCGCGGCCGGCTCGGTGATCACCATGTCGCTGGACACAATGGCGATGCTGCGCTCGAATTCGCGGAAGCTGCTGGCCATCCAGGCATTGATGGCAATCACCACGCGGTCGGCCGTTACCTTGCAGTGCGGTGTGCGAATCACCGGGGGCGAGCCCTCTTCCAGGCCCCGCATCGGCGTTCCTTCATGCAGCCGCACGCCCAGGCCGAGCGCCACCCTGCGCAGCCCGCGCACCAGCTTGCCGGGCTGCACGCTGGCGGCCACTGGCGAGTACCAGCCCTCCAGGTGGGCGCGGGATCCGGCGCGGCGCTGCAGCTCGTGCGGGGACATCTTCTGCCAGGAGTTGATGCCGCGCGATTCGAGCGCGGCCACCACCGCATCGGACGCCCCCAGCTGCGCGGCCGATGTGGCGGTGAACAGCGTGCCGTGGCGACGCCATTCGCAGTCGATGTTGTGCTCGGCGCAAAACGCCTCGATATCCAGCAGCGCCTGCTCAGAAGCGCGCACCAGGCGCACGGCTTCGGCGTCACCGAACAGCCGCTGCAGGGTGAAGAACTTCGTCGACCAGGTCAGTGCGCAGCCGCCGTTGCGTCCGCTGGCGCCGCCGCCGCAGACATCGGCTTCGAGCACGAGCACATCGAGTTCGGGCCTGGCGCGCTTGGCGAGGATGGCAGTCCACAGGCCGGTGAAGCCGCCGCCGATGATGCACAACTGGGCACGCGTGTCGCTCACCAGCGCCGGGGCCGGGCCGCCTTGCTCGGCGGCGAGTGCCTGCGACAGCCAATAGGGGCGTTGCTCCATCGTTCAGGCCGCCAGCAGGGTTTGCGGGGCATGGTAGACGTAGCGCAGGTCATTCGCCACCTCCAGGCAGGTGACCTTGCCGTCAGCGACGTTGAGGCCGTTGCGCAGGTGCACGTCGTCCTTCAGTGCCTGCCGCCACCCTTTGTTCGCCAAGGCCAGCACAAAGGGCAGGGTGGCGTTGTTCAGGGCATAGGTGGAGGTGCGCGGCACGCCGCCCGGCATGTTGGCCACGCAGTAGTGCACGACGCCGTCCACCACGTAGGTGGGGTCGGCGTGGGTGGTGGCGTGCGAGGTTTCGAAGCAGCCGCCCTGGTCGATGGCCACATCAACCACCACCGAGCCCGGCTTCATGCGCGACAGCAGCTCGCGCGACACGAGCTTGGGGGCGGCCGCGCCGGGAATCAGCACGCCGCCGATCACCGCGTCTGCCGACAGCACCTGCTCCTCGATGTTGTCGCGGTTCGAGAACAGGGTGATCACGCGCGCCCCCAGCAGGCGGTCCATGCGGCGCAGCGCATCGAGGCTGCGGTCTATCACCACCACCTGGGCACCGGTGCCCACGGCGATCTGTGCCGCGTTGGAGCCGACCACGCCCGCGCCGAGGATCACGATTTTGGCGGGCGCCACACCGGGCACGCCTCCGAGCAGTATGCCGCGGCCGCCATGGGCCCGCTCCAGGCTGTGCGCAGCCGCCTGCACCGACATGCGGCCGGCCACTTCGGACATCGGCGCCAGCAAGGGCAGGCCGCCACCGGCCTGGGTCACGGTTTCGTAGGCGATGCAGACCGCGCCGCTGTCGACCAGTTCCTTGCATTGCTGCGGGTCGGGCGCCAGATGCAGGTAAGTGAACAGCAACTGGCCGGGCCGAAGCTGTGCGCGCTCCGCGGCTTGCGGCTCCTTGACCTTCACCACCATGTCGGCGCGCGCAAACACTTCATCTGCCCCCTGGACAATGCCGGCACCCGCTTTTTCGTACTCGGCGTCGCTGGCACCGATGCCGGAGCCTGCGTTGTGCTCCACGATCACGCGGTGGCCGGCCGCCGCCAGCTCACGCACGGACGACGGTGTCAGGCCGACACGGTATTCATGGTTCTTGATTTCCTTGGGAATTCCGATGAGCATGGTGTTTGTCTCCTGGATCAATGAAGTCAATGAAGTCAATGAAGTAATAAGGCAATAAAAGCAATAAAGCAAGAAGGGGCTAAAAAAAGGGGCAAAGGCAAAGGCAGAGGCACAGATAAGGGCACGGGTAAGGGCAGGGATAAGCGGCGGCCGCGGCTTACCAGGGCAGCGAGTAGGTCTTGGTGTTGCAAAAACTCTTCATCGCTTCAAGCACACCTTCCTTGTAGCCCAGCCCCGAGTCCTTGATGCCGCCGAAGGGTGTCATTTCCAGGCGGTAACCGGGCACCTCGCGCACATTGACGCTGCCCACATGCAGTTCCTGCACCACGCGGGTGATGGTGTCGAGCCGGTTGGTGCAGAGCGACGAAGACAGGCCGTAGGCCGTGCCATTGACGATGGCGATCGCTTCATCCAGTGTCTTGAAGCGGATCACCGGCGACACCGGGCCAAAGGTCTCCTCCCTGACCACGGTCATGCCGGGCCGCACATGGTCCAGCACGGTGGGCGCATACAGCGCGCCGCGCCGCACATTGCCCACCAGCAGCTTCGCGCCCTGGGCAATGGCCTCGTTGACCACCTTTTCAAAATGGATGGCTGCGGGCTCGTCGATCACGGTGCCCATGTCCATGGCCGGGTCAAACGGGTCACCGTACTTCAGCGCCCGGGTTTTTTCCACCAGCAACTCGACGAAGCGGTCGGCCACGCTCTCCTGCACTAGGATGCGCTTGATGGCGGTGCAGCGCTGGCCCGAATTCTTGTACGAGCCGCTGGCTGCGAGGGTGGCCGCTTCCTCGATGTCGGCATCGTCCATCACGATGATGGGATCGTTGCCGCCGAGCTCAAGGATCTGGCGCTTGTAGATGGCCTTGCCGGCGATGTATTTGCCAATGGCCACGCCGCCGGTGAACGTCACCAGGTCCACATCGGGGCTGGTCAGCAGCTCGTCGGCGATCTCGGCCGGATCGCCGGTCACCACCGACAGCATCTGCGGCGGCAGGCCCGCCTCGTACAGGATGTCGGCAATCAAGTAGGCCGCCAGCGGCGTTTTCTCGCTGGGCTTGAGCACCACGCGGTTGTTGGTCGCTACCGCCGGCGCGATCTTGTGGATCACCTGGTTAAGCGGGTGGTTGAACGGGGTGATGGCGGTGATGGCGCCGAGCAGCGGCTCTTTCAGCGTGTAGACCTTGCGGCTCTTGCCGTGCGCCGTCAGGTCGCACGAGAACACCTGGCCGTCGTCCACCAGGGCCTGGTTCGCCGCGAACAGCATCACATCGGAAGCGCGGCCGACTTCATACTGCGTGTCCTTCAGGCACAGGCCCGATTCCAGCGTGATCAGGCGTGCAATCTCGTCGCGGCGATGGGCGACCAGCTCGCCGGCTTTCATCAGGATGCGGTAGCGGTCGTGGCGGGTCAGCGTGGAACGGTAGTCGCGCGCGATGCGCAAGGCACGCCGGACGTCGTCCAGCGTGGCCTTGGGTACGGTCGCGACGATCTTGCCGCTATAGGGATGTTTCACCTCGATGACGCGGTCACGCGAAACTTTTTCACCGGCAATGCGCAGCGATTCATGAAGCACCCGGGAAGGAAGTGCCTGGGAAGGAGCATCGGCAAGTACGGCAGACATGTTGGTTCCTTGTTTCTGTTTCTGTGGCGGTTCGGTGATGTTTTTGCGGTGGATCAGCGGGCCAGGTTGAGGCCGAGCTCGAAGGCGTCAAAATTGCGCCAGCGCCGGTCGGGGAAGGCCTGGGGCACCTGGCGGTTGACGACCAGCGGCACTTTCTGCTCCGACACGCCCCCGTGGGAGCGCAGCGGCACGTCCAGCCCCGAGAGGTCATGGCGCTCGGCGTTGGTGCCGATCACTGTGTCCTGGCTTGCCACCACCACGATGTCTCCAACCCGGTCGAACGGCAGCTCGAAATGGTCGCAGGCCTCCAGGCGCGACAGCACCGTCTCAATGCCTGGCAGCGCGGCAATGCGGTCACGCAGCGCGCTGGCGTCCACATCTTCCGGCACATAGACGAGCGCGAATGAGCCGAGCGCGCCGTGGTGCACCACATACGGGTCGGTGATGGGCAGGATGACGCGGGCATGGTCCTGGCCAATCCATTCGTCCAGCGTGTCCTGCAGGTAAATCACATTGGGCTGCCCGTCCCGGCCGTGCTTGTCGTTCATGCCGTGGTCCGCGGTGAGCACAATGGTGGCGCCCAGCATGTCCAGACGGGCGAGGTTGCGATCCATCATGGCGTAGAAGTCGTTTGCCATCGTGGTGCCGGGGGCTGCCTTGTGCTGGATGTAGTCGGTAGTGGACAAATACATCAGGTCAGGCCGCTCGCGCTCCATCAGCTTGACGCCGGCGACAAACACGAACTCCGACAGCTCGGCGCTGTAGACCGAAGGCACCGGCATGCCGACCATGCCGAGCACGTCGTCAATGCCGTTTTCCTCGACGCTCACCTGGTCGGCCTTTTCCGAGGAAAAGCAGATGCCGTCCATTTTGTGGCCCAGCAGCTTGCGCAGTTTGTCCTTCGCCGTGATCACGGCCACCTTGGCGCCCGCATCGGCGAAGGCTGCCAGGATGGTGCCCGCGCGCAGGTAGCGGGGGTCGTTCATCATCACCTCTTCACCCCGCTCGCGGTCGAAGAAGTAGTTGCCGCAGATGCCGTGCACCGAGGGTGGCGCACCCGTCACGATGGACAGGTTGTTCGGGTTGGTGAAACTTGGAATGACGCAGTCCGCCATGTAGCAGGTGCCGCGCCCGGCCAGCAGCCTGCCCAGGAAGGGTGCCACGCCGGCCGCCACGGCGGCGGTGATGTATTCGTACTGGCAGCCGTCCACGCAGACCACCACCACCGGGTGGTCCATCCATTGGTAGCGCCTGTCGTTCACGGTAATGTCTTTGTTCATGATGTCCTCAGGGGTTGATGGCCATGATGGGCCGTGGTTTTTTCAGGGAAATTGCGGGAGAGACTGGCTCACTGGCGCCTCTGCCAAAAGCCTTGTGCATGCGGGCCCGGCTGTCGGCCGCATGGGCGCGCAGCGTCCGGCCGGCGCGCTCAGGGTCGCGTGATGCGATGGCCAGCACGGCGGCCTTGTGCTCGGCGTTGGAGACCGCAAAGCCGCCCCCGTCCTGCAGGCCGCGCAGGCGGAACAGCAGCAGCTCCTTGGTCAGGCGCCGGTAGGTGTCGCTCAGCCGGGAGTTGCCGGCAAAACCAACCAGCGCATCGTGAAACTCGAGGTTGAGCGCGTGGTAGCGCTTGATGTCCTGGCGGCTCATGGCGTCGTCCATCTCGGCGAGAAGGTTCTTCAGCACCTTCAGCTGCTGCGCCGTGATCTGCACGGCGAGGCGGCGTCCGATCATGTCGTCCAGCACCTCGCGCAGGTCGTAGATCTCGTCGGCTTCGGCCAGCGTTATTTCGCGCACGAAGACCCCGCGGTTTTTTTCCGAGCGCACCAGGCCGCATTCTTCCAGCGCGCGCAGTGCCTCGCGCACCGGGCCGCGGCTGGTGCCGAAGCGGGCGGCGAGGTCGCTTTCATTGATTCGCGCGCCTCCGGGCAGCTCGCTGCGCAGGATCATTTGCTCGATCTCGGCCTGCACCAGTGAGGGCAGGGTATTGGCCTGCAGCATTTGCAGAGGGGACAGGGGAGAGAAGGGAGAGAAGGAAGAGAGGGCGGGTGAGGTGCTCATGAAGGAGTCCGGTTTCTTTTCGTGCCGATGCGGTGATTAAATCCTGCAAATTGAAGATTGTCAACAATTGACATATTACGATCTGCAATTTACTATTCGCCGAAGGTGCTGCGGAAATTCCCGGAAGACCGCTGAAACGAACGCAGCCACCGGCATGGCCGGCCCATGCTCCACGCCACCGATAACGTCACAAGGAGATAGCAGATGGATATGAGACTGCCAGCGGAAATGGCGAGCTTTGCCTCGCCGCATCACACGACCGGCATTGCGCTGGGTATCGAGGGCGTGCACAAGCGCTTTGACAAGGTCACGGTGCTCCAGCACATAGACCTGGAGGTCCGGCAGGGCGAGATGCTGTGCCTGCTCGGGCCCTCCGGCTGCGGGAAGACCACGTTGCTGCGCATCATTGCCGGCCTGGAAACGCAGACCAGCGGCCGCATCGTGCAGAACGGCCGCGATATTTCCTGGCTGCCGCCGGTCAAGCGCGACTACGGCATCGTGTTCCAGTCCTACGCCCTGTTTCCCAACCTCACCATCGCCGGGAACGTGGCCTACGGCCTGGTGAGCCGGAAAAAACCGCGGGCTGAAATCAGCGCCCGCGTCGCGGAACTGCTCAAGCTGGTGGGCCTGCCGACGTCGGGGGAAAAGTATCCGGCCCAGCTGTCGGGCGGGCAGCAGCAGCGCGTGGCACTGGCGCGTGCGCTGGCGACCGCGCCGCGCCTGTTGCTGCTGGATGAACCCCTGTCGGCGCTGGATGCGCTGGAGCGCATCCGCCTGCGCGGCGAGATCCGCCGGCTGCAGCAGAAACTGGG
The DNA here is from genome assembly GCF_000013865.1 of Polaromonas sp. JS666. Taxonomy (NCBI): domain Bacteria; kingdom Pseudomonadati; phylum Pseudomonadota; class Betaproteobacteria; order Burkholderiales; family Comamonadaceae; genus Polaromonas; species Polaromonas sp. JS666. The sequence continues at coordinate 3,406,640 of NC_007948.1, read as the reverse complement.
CGTGACCGCCATCATGGTCACGCACGACCAGGAGGAGGCGCTGTCCATGGCCGACCGCATTGTCGTGATGAACCACGGGGTGATCGAGCAGATCGGCACACCGAACGACATCTATGAGCGCCCCGCCACGCCCTTCGTGGCGGATTTTGTCGGCAAGGTCAATGTGTTGCCGGCCATCGCGCTCGGGCAGGGGCGTTTTCGCGCCGGCCGCCTGGAGCTGCATTGCAGCGGCGAGCATGGCGATTACACGGCCGGCCAGGCGGTCAGGCTCTACCTGCGTCCGGAAGACCGGGCGGTGGGCCATGAACGCGAAGGGCAGCCGAACCGCGTCCGCGGCGAAGTCCTGAAGGTTGAATTCCTGGGCAGCTCGTGCCTGGCGGAAATGCAGATCGACGAGCTCGAGGGCCAGTCGCTGCACCTGTGTTTTTCGCTGAACCAGCTGCACGACCTGGGTGTGCAGGCCGGTGCGCGGATTGACCTGGCGCTGCGCAGCGAACGCATCCGGGTGTTTCCGGCTGGGGTATCCCTGTGAGCGCCCGCGCAGAACCGCTTCAAGCAAGCTCGCGCCCCCCTGGGGGGCAGCCCGGCATCGCCGGGCGTGGGGGGGTCATCATCGCCCGCGCCGCTACGCTGGCCGGGCCGGCCGTTGGCGCGCGCCGCCTCGGCCTGTCGCGCGAGGACCTCATTGCGCGCGGCGTGCTGCTCACGGTGATGCTGTTCCTGATGCTGTTCCTGCTGGCGCCAATGGCATCAATCTTTGCCCGGGCGGTGCAGGACAACGATGGCAACTTCATCGGCTTTACCCATTTTGTCGAGTACCTGCAGACGCCGGCGCTGCTGGGCGCAGCCTGGAACTCGATCTGGGTGGCCGCCACCGTGGTTCTGATTTCGGTGCCCCTGGCCTTCACCTTCGCCTATGCGCTGGCCCGCAGCTGTGCGCCCTTCAAGGGCACGTTCCGGCTGATCGCGCTGATTCCGCTGCTGGCGCCTTCGCTGCTGTCGGCTATCGCCTTCATCCAGTGGTTCGGCAACCAGGGCGTGCTCAAGCCGGTGCTCGAGCTGATCGGCCTGGGCTCGATCTACGGCGCGCCCGGCATCATCCTGTCGGAGGTCTACAACACCTTTCCGCATGCGCTCATGATCCTGCTGACCGCGCTGTCGCTGGCCGACGGACGGCTGTACGAGGCTGCCGACTCGTTCGGCACCTCGACCGTGCGCAAGTTCTTCACCATCACGCTGCCGTCCTGCAAATACGGGTTGATCAGCGCGTCCACCGTCGTCTTCACCTATGTGATTAGCGACTTCGGCGCACCCAAGGTGATAGGCGGCAACTTCAGCGTGCTGTCGCTGGACGTGTTCAAGCAGGTGGTCGGCCAGCAGAACTTCGGCCGCGGCGCGGTGGTGGGCCTGCTGTTGCTGCTGCCCTCGATCGCCTCCTTCCTGATCGACAGCCGCGTGCGGCGCAAGCTGCGGGCCCAGCTGTCGGCGCGCTCCGTGCCCTACGCGGCCAAACCGCGGCGGGGCTTCGATACCTTGATGACGGCCTACTGCGCGCTGGTGTGCGCACTGCTGTTGGCTGTGGTGGGCATGGCGATCTGGACGTCCTTCATCAAGCTCTGGCCGTATGACCTCTCCTTGAGCCTGCGCCATTACGAGTTCGCCCTGGTCGACGGCGACCTGGCCTCGGCCTACACCAACAGCCTGAAGATGGCGGTGTGCGTGGCTTTCTTCGGCTCGCTCACGGTGTTCATCGGCGCCTACCTGACCGAGAAGACCCGCGGGCTGGAGTTGATCCGCCCGCTGATGCACCTGCTGGCCATGCTCTCCATGGCCGTGCCGGGCCTTGTGCTGGGCCTGGGCTACATCATGTTTTTCAACCATCCCAACAATCCGCTGGGCTTTCTGTACTCGACCATGACCCTACTTGTGCTGTCGGTCATCGTGCACTACTACACCTCCAGCCATTTGACTGCGGTGACGGCGCTCAAGCAGATCGACAATGAATTCGAGGCCGTGTCGGCTTCGCTGAAGGTGCCGTTCTACAAGACCTTCTTTCGCGTGACCTTGCCGGTGTGCCTGCCGGCGGTGCTGGACATAGCGCGCTACTACTTCGTGGTGTCCATGGCCACGCTGTCGGGCGTCGTCTTCCTGTACTCGCCCGACACCATCCTCGCGGCGGTGGCCATCATGAATCTGGACGAAGCCGGCGACATCGGCCCGGCGGCGGCGCTGGCCAGCCTGACCGTGCTGACTTCTGTCGCGGTCTGCCTGGTGTATGCGGTGGCCACCCGCGTGCTGCTGCGCAAGACCCAGGCGTGGCGAAACGTCGCCCGCCAATGAAGCCCGATCCCTTCCGACTTGCCACTTTTCCGTTTTTCCATTTGCCAAACATCCAAGGAGCTTTCATGACAACCGACGCCATTCTTCTGACCCCCGGACCGCTGACCACGTCGAGCCGCACCAAGCAAAGCATGCTGCGTGACTGGGGCTCCTGGGATACGGATTTCAATGCCATCACCGCGCGCCTGCGCCAGGGCCTGCTGCGCATCGTGCACGGCGAAGGCACGCATGAGTGCGTTCCCCTGCAGGGCAGCGGTACTTTTTCAGTCGAGGCGGCCATTGGCACGCTGGTGCCGCCGGGCGAAAAAGGGGGGCATGTGCTGGTGCCGGTCAACGGCGCCTATTGCCAGCGCATCGCCAAAATCTGCAAGGTGCTGGGCCGCAAGCTCACCACCTTCGAGTATGCGGAAGATGCGCAAATCCGACCCGAAGACATTGACCGGCTGCTCGCCAAGGACCCCTCCATCACCCACGTCGCGCTGGTGCACTGCGAAACCAGCACGGGTATTCTGAACCCGCTGCACGAGATTGCACTGGTCGTGCAGCGCCACGGCAAGGGCTTGATCGTCGATGCGATGAGCTCGTTCGGCGCGCTGGAGATTGATGCACGCAAGACGCCGTTCGACGCCGTGGTCGCCGCGTCGGGCAAGTGCCTGGAAGGCGTTCCCGGTATGGGCTTTGTGCTGGCGCGCCGCGCCGCACTGGAGCGCTGCGAGGGCAACTGCCATTCGCTGGCGATGGACCTGTACGACCAGTGGGTCTACATGAACAAGACCACGCAGTGGCGCTTTACCCCGCCGACCCATGTGGTGGCCGCGCTGGACGCCGCGCTCACGCAGTATTTCGAACAAGGCGGGCTGGCCGCGCGCGGCGGCGCCTATGCCAAGAATTGCCGCGAGCTCATCAGTGGCCTGGCCGGGCTGGGCTTGCGCAGCTTCCTGCCCGCGGCGATCCAGGCGCCCATCATCGTGACCTTCCATGCGCCCGCCAGCCCGGCCTACGAGTTCAAAGCCTTTTACAACGCGGTCAGGCAGCGCGGCTATATTCTTTACCCCGGAAAACTGACCGCGGTGGAGACTTTTCGCGTCGGTTGCATGGGCCAGCTCGGCGCGCGCGGCATGGCGGGCGCCGTGGAAGCGGTTCGGGATGCGCTGCAGGAAATGGGGCTGGAGCTTGCCAACGCCGAGTGACGAGGCGCAGCATCCCGGAGGTGATTTCAAGTATTTGGCGGAACAGAGCTCCCGCGAAATTTCAATGCGGCCTTACGGTGGAAACGTCACCGCTTTTTGCCTTAAGGTACGCTGTTGTTTTTTCCTTTTGGCTTTTCCTGGTGGCTCTTCCCGCCTTATCCGAACGAAAGCGCTTTCTGCCATGCTGCAACTTCCCGTTTACGACGACGTCCTCGCCGCAGCCGCGCGGCTTGAGGGCCACGCGCACCGCACGCCGGTACTGACCTCCGCCACGGCCGATGCCCGCTGGGGTTCCCAGTTTTTCTTCAAGTGCGAAAACTTCCAGCGCATGGGGGCGTTTAAGTTCCGTGGAGCGTTCAATGCGCTGTCAAAGTTCGACGCGGGCCAGCGCCGGGCCGGGGCGATCGCGTTTTCGTCGGGCAACCATGCACAGGCGGTGGCGCTGTCGGCGCGGCTGCTCGGCATGCCCGCGTTGATCGTGATGCCGCAGGACGCACCGGCTGCCAAGCTGGCCGCGACGCGTGGCTACGGCGCCGAGGTGGTGCTGTACGACCGCTTCAGCGAAGACCGCGAGGCGCTCACGCAGCGGCTGGCGGCCGAGCGGGGTATGACCCTGATTCCGCCCTATGACCATCCCGACGTGATTGCCGGCCAGGGCACGGCCGCCAAGGAACTGCTTGAAGAGACCGGTCCGCTCGACCGCCTGTATGTCTGCCTGGGCGGTGGCGGGCTGACCAGCGGCTCGGCGCTGGCCGCGCGGGCCCTGGCGCCGCAATGCAAGGTGTATGGCGTGGAGCCCGAAGCCGGCAACGATGGCCAGCAGTCGCTGCGCGCGGGCCGGATTGTTCATATCGAAACGCCCAAGACCATTGCCGACGGTGCGCAAACCCAGCATCTGGGTCAGTACACCTTCGGCATCATTCGACGCGATGTTGATGACATCCTCACGGTGAGCGACGCGCAGCTGGTCGAGGCCATGCGCTTTTTTGCCGAGCGCATGAAGATGGTGGTTGAGCCTACCGGTTGCCTGGCGTTTGCCGGGGCCTGCGCGGCGCTTGAAGCGGACGCGGCCCTCAAGGGCAGGCGTGTTGGCGTCATCGTGAGCGGCGGCAATGTCGACCTGGCGCGCTACGCGGAGCTGCTGGCTGCACGCTGAGCGCTGACGGACCCCTGAGCCACCGCGCACGGGAAGTGCGTGTTGATCCGCGCAAGGTCAACGCAAACTTGCGCAACTTTCTCCCCCGGCGGCCATCAGGCCCCGATGCCGCCGGCGCTCAGGTGCAGCCGGCGGTCGGCCCGTGCGGCGGCTGCCTCCGAATGGGTGACCAGGACCAGCGAGGCGCCATGCTGGCGGGTTTGCGCAATCAGCGCATCCATTACTTTCGCAGCGGTTGTGGGGTCGAGGTTGCCGGTGGGCTCATCGGCCAGCAGCAGGGTGGGGCGGTGCACCAGCGCCCGGGCAATTGCCACGCGCTGAAGTTGCCCGCCGCTCAGTTGCTGCGGCAGTCGCTTGCCCAGGCCAGCAAGGCCGACCGCATCAAGCATGGCCTGCACCCGGGCGTCATCGGGCTGGCCCAGCAACAGCAGCGGCAGTGCGACGTTTTGCGCCACGTCCAGGTGCGGCAGCACATGAAAGGCCTGGAACACAAAACCCACGTGTTTGCGACGCAGCAGTGCGCGCTGGTCATCGGTCAGCGTGCCCAGATCCGTGCCATTGAGCCACACCGAACCGTCATCCCAGGTGTCCAGCCCGGCCATGCAGTTCAGCAGCGTGGATTTGCCCACACCCGATTCGCCGATGATGGCGACAAACTCGCCGGGTGCGACATCGAACGAAACGCCGGTGAACACCGGGGTTTCGACATACCGTTTGGCGAGATTGCGGACCTGCAGCATCGCCCTATGCTACCCGCAGTGAACCGGGGTGAGAGCTCTTCCACCAGCCGGGGCCGCGGAACCGGCTTCGCCGGGCCGCAGGCGCAGCGCCCCCTCGGGGCCAAAGAGCTACACGAAGTGAGCGAACGTGGGGGCTAAGCGCAGTGAACCGGGGTGAGAGCGCTTCCACCAACAGGGGCCGCGGAACCGGCTTCGCCGGGCCGCAGGCGCAGCGCCCCCTCGGGGGGCAGAGAGCTACACGAAGTGAGCGAACGTGGGGGCTAATCCTTATACCAGCGCTCCAGCCAACGCGTTGCCAGCTTGCCTGCGGCCTCGCGGCCACCCAGCCCGAACGACAGCGCCACGGCAACGGCCACCGCGCCCAGCGTCAGGCCGAAGGCCAGTTGCACGATTTCGTTGGCAAGGCCCATGGCGCGCAGCCCCATGGCGATCACCAGGCCCAGGATGCCAATGCGGGCAATCTCTGCGAGGCCGGCCGCGTGTTTGCCGCCGGCCTTGTGGATGGCGTCATAGGCCAGGTTGGAAATCCAGAACCCGACGGCCAGGATGGCGCCGCCCAGCAGCACATCCGCAGCGAACCCGATGAAGGAGGACACCATGTTCCGCATCTGGCCGAAACCGAGCTGGCTGGCGGCCTCGGTAGCGGCAAACAGCATGGCAAAGAACATCAGGAGCGCCGAGGCCAGGCGCGAGGGCCGGGCGGCACCCGACAGCACATGCTGTATGCCCATTTTTTGCGGTAGATTGTCGGCCCCGGCGCTTTCCATCAAGCTGGCCAGCAGGCGCGAGGCGAAGCGCGCGATGTACCAGGTCAGCAGCAGGATCACTGACGCCGCCACGATGTGCGGCACGGCGGCAAACATCAGGTCGAGCATTTGCGAGGCCGGACGCGACACGGCATTGATCTTGAGCGCGTCGAGCGCAGCGATCAGCGAGGGCACGAACACGAAGATAAAGACCACTGTGCCCGCCAGGGCCGACAGGCGAATGGAGCTATCGAGCCCGACCCGCTGGTTCAGGCTGTCGGCGCCGGCCGCTGCCAGCAGGTTGGTCACCAGGCCGCGCAGCACGCGGGCCACGATGTAGCCCACGCCGCCGATCAGCAGGGCCGCGAACATGTTGGGCACCATGGCCAGCAGCTTGTTGAGCATGCCGATCACCGGTTCGAGCAGGGCATTGAGCTGGAAGGCGTTCAGGATGGCCGGCAGCAGCATGAGAATCACAAGCCAGAACAGCACATTGCCCACGTTCTGGCTCATGGGCGCCATGCCGGCCTCGGTGGAGAGTTTTTCGTCGAGTGTCGTGGCGGCAAGCGCCCGGGCGGCCAGCGCGCGCAGCACGGTGGCGAGCAACCAGGTTACCAATGACAGCACGGCTCCAGCGAGCAGCTTGGGCAGATAACCGATGATGTCGCCCATCATGGCGGCGAAGGGGTTGGTCAGCAGTGAGAGGTCCAGCACATTGAGCACGGCGACCAGCGTGGCCAGCAGGATTAGCCAGAACACGCCCACCGCCACCGGCGATTCAGCATCCAGTTGCACGCCCGTGCTTTCCTCGACGCGGGTATTGACCTGGAGCAGCCGCAGCAGCCTGCGCATGCCCGCGCGCGCCGCAACAGCCAGCAGCCAGCCCAGGGCCAGGATGGCGACAGCGCCGAGGACTTTGGGGAGATTCGCGCCCAGGCTGGCTTGCAGCGAGGTGACGAAGGTTGACAGGTCCATGATGCGCGCTCCTTGGTTGTTATAACTTGAGGCAGGCAAGACTCGCGCGCCGCACGCGCGCCCCATTCTGGCACCGGCGGTCACCACAAGCAAGCCGGCTATCGGCTGGACTTTTCGATGTGTTGAGCCACTGCCTGCAGAACCAGCGGCAGCGCCTGGTCGGTATCGCAGGTGATGATCTGGCGCTGCGGCATGGAGCGCAGCCAGGTGACCTGGCGCTTGGCCAACTGGCGCGTGGCAATGATGCCCTTGTCGCGCAGCTCGTCCATCGGGAAGCTGCCGCCGGGGCTGCGCGCCTCCTGCGCGTCAAGCAGTTCCCAGGCCTGGCGGTAGCCAACGCAGCGCATGGACGGCAAGTCCGGCGTCAGGTCCCCGCGCGCGCGCAGGGTTTTGACTTCCTCGACAAAGCCGGCCGCCAGCATCGCGTCAAAGCGCTCGGCAATGCGGTGGTGCAGCCAGCTGCGCTCTTGAGGCTCAAGGGAAATAAGGATTTCAGTCCTTTCTTCCCGACCGTCATCAGCTATGGTTTTTGCAGCGTTTTGCTGGTGAAAGAACGACAGCGGCTGCCCGGACACCCGGAACACTTCCAGCGCGCGCGAGATGCGTTGTGAATCATGGGGTGCCAGCCGGGCGGCGGTGACCGGGTCAACGGTTGCCAGCTCGGCATGCAGCGCAGGCCAGCCTTTGGCGGCGGCTTCGCTGGCCAGCTCGGCTCGCACCGCCGGGTCGGCTTTGGGCATGTCGTCCAGGCCGTAAAAGAGAGCCTTGAAATACAGCATGGTGCCGCCCACCAGCAGCGGCAGCTTGCCGCGCGCGGCGATGTCGTCGATCAGCCGCTGGGCATCGGCCACGAATTCGGCCGCACTGTAGGCCTGCAGCGGGTCGCGGATGTTGATCAGGTGATGCGGCACGGCCGCGAGTTCATCGACCGTGGGTTTGGCGGTGCCGATGTCCATGCCGCGGTAGACCAGCGCTGAATCGACGCTGATGATCTCGACGTCATGCTGCTGCGCGATGGCCATGGCCGCAGCCGTCTTGCCCGACGCTGTTGGCCCGGTGAGTGCAATGTACTTGGCCCCCACGCTTTTCACTTCGTTCATGCGCGAGGCCTTGCAGGCCGCGGCTCGCCAGATGCTTCGCCTCTGTCGCCTGTCCAAGCCTGCTCAAGCAGACTTGGAGCCGCAGGCTCCAGCCCCGAGGGGGCTAATTTTCCTTGGGGCGGCCCGGCGGAAAATTGCCTTCCCACGCTTGTCTCCGGCTTCACGTCAGGGTTTGGTGGCGGCCTCATGGGCAGGCTCTCCGTATTTCTGCACCACGGTCCAGGCGGTGGCGGCCACCAGCACGCTCCAGAACCATACGCCGTTGGTCAGCGGCAGGACGGTGCCATCCATTTGCGTGCCCAGCCAGCCGCCCATGCCAAAGGCCAGGACCATCATCAGGAAGCCGTTCATGGCCGAGGCCGCGCCTGCCGCGTGCGGAAAGGGCCCCACCGCACCGCTCTGGCCGCAGGGCTGGTGCACGCCGTGGGCCAGCATGAAGAGGTAGTAGGGCAGCATGATGGCCCAGACGTTGCTCAGGCCGGCCCAGGCGAAGATGCCCATCAGCGTGCCGCCGGCAACGCTCAGGCCTGCAGCAATCGCCACCGACTTGCGCACGCCAAAACGCGGCAGCAGGCGGCGGCAGATAAAGGTGCCCGTCAGGTAGCAAAAGCACATGGAAAACATCACCAGGCCGTACTGTGTTTTGCTCAGCCCCAGCACCTTGATGAACACAAACGACGACGTGGCGAGAAAGGTAAACAGCCCGCCATACGACGCCGCGGCCAGCGCCGAGAACACCAGGAAGGTGGGATTGCCGAGGATATGGATCCAGGTGCGCAGCAGCGTGGCCGGATGCAGCGCCTGCGGGTTTTTCTGCCGCAGGGTTTCTTCAAAACGCAGCGCGACCAGCGCCAGGGTGCAGCCGCCAAATACGGCCAGGGCCATCAGCGCGACGCGCCAGCCCCAAAACTCCGACAGCAAGCCGCCCAGCGGGGCACTGATGCAGGCCAGAACGCCCAGGCCGCTCAGGCCCTTGGACATGATGCGGGCGCCTTCAACCGGGTGGTACAGGTCGCGCACGATGGCGCGTGCGCACATCACGACCGCGCCCATGGCCGCGCCCTGCACAATGCGCCAGACGATCAGCAGCGCCATGGAGGGGGCCAGCGTGCTGCCGATCGAGGCCAGCGTGTAAGTGGCCAGGCCCCACAACAGGATGGGACGCCGGCCAAAGCGGTCGGACAGCGGGCCCCAGATCAGCTGGGAGACGCCGAAAGCCAGCAGCAGCGCACTCAGCGTGAGCTGCGCCTGCGACATCGGGGCAGCAAAGCCTTCGGTCAGCGCCGGCAGCGCGGGCAGGTAGAGGTCGGTGGTGACCGGCTGGATGCCCAGCAGCATCGACAGGATCAGCACGATCAGGCCAGCCGACATCGATGGCGGTACCACGACGGCGCCGGCCGGCGCAGCCTCGGAAGACAGTTTTTGGGAGGAGATGGGCATCCGTTCGAGGGTATCAGATTGCCCGCCACCAAGGCGTGGCAAAGGCACGGCAGCCTGGGCGCGCGGCTGACTTATTTCAGCTGGAAAAGCTGCGCCAGCGCCTGCCGGTACTGCGGCTGGCCGACCAGGTTGGTATTGTGGTGCGAGCCGCCCTCGACCAGCATGAACAGCTTGGGCTGGGTCGCTGCGTCAAACAGCTTGCGCCCCAGGTCGGGCAGGATCAGGCGGTCTTCGCCGCCATGGACGACCAGAAGAGGTGAACCAATCGTCGCCACCTTGTGCACGGCTTCAAAGCGCTGGGTGATCAGCAGCGACAGCGGCATCCAGCCCCATTTGGACGTGCTCACCACGTCGGCTATCGAGGTGAAGGTGCCTTCGACGATGGTGCCGCTTTCGTCAGCGACCTCGTTGGCCAGGTTGATGGCAATCGGCCCGCCCAGCGAGTGGCCGAAGATATAGCGCGGCCGGTTGGGATACTTCTGTGCCAGCCAGTCCCAGGCGACGCGGGCGTCTTCATAGGCCGAGGCCTCCGAAGGCAGCTCGTGGGTGCTTTTGCCAAAGCCGCGGTAGTCGATGGCCAGCACCGAAAAGCCCAGTTCCTGCATGCGCCGCATGCGCGGGGCGGAACCGGTGACGTTGTAACGCGCACCGTGCAGGTAAAGCATGACGGGCGCCTTGCCGGCTTGCGGCCTGTCCCTGTCTGTGTCGGCGGGCAACCAGAGCCCATGAAGGCGGATGTTCTGGTCGTTGATTCTGGAATTGAACTTGATCCAGACGTCCTCCATGCCCTCGGCGGCTGCGGCGCCTCCGCTCCAGGTGCGGTCGCTGGGCTGGAAGATCCAGTCGCGCTGCTTTTCGTCGAGCGTGGCGCAACCCGCCATCAAGGCCAGCGCCGCGCAGAAGGAAGTGAAGAGGTGCCAGCGTTTCATGCAGATAAGTGATACGCGGGCGGGCGGAAAGTTCAGCGCCCGCGCAGAAACAGGGCGTCCAGCTCCCGGATGCTCACCTGCCGCCAGGTGGGCCGCCCGTGGTTGCACTGGTCGGAGCGCTCGGTGGCTTCCATCTGGCGCAGCAGGGCGTTCATCTCGTCAATCGTGAGCTTGCGGTTGGCCCGCACGGCGCCATGGCAGGCCATGGTAGAGAGCAGCTCATTCTGGGCCCGCTGGATCACGGTGCTGGCGTCGTGCTGGGCCAGCTCGGCCAGCACGCTACGCGCCAGTTCCACCGCGTCCCCCTGTGCCAGGCTGGTCGGCACGGCGCGCACCGCCAGGGTCCTGGGGGAAAACGGCGTGATTTCCAGGCCCAGGGTGGCCAGCGTTTCAATGCAAGCCTCGGCGGTGGCCACTTCCTGCGGGCTGGCGGCAAAGGTGGCCGGAATCAGCAGGGGCTGGCTGGCAATGTGCGCGCCTTCGCTGCTGTCCATCTGGCTTTTCAGGCGTTCATAGACGATGCGCTCGTGGGCCGCGTGCATGTCCACGATGACCAGGCCCTGCGCGTTCTCGGCCAGTACGTAAATGCCCTGCAGTTGGGCGATGGCGCGGCCCAGCGGCCAGTCGCCGGGCGGCAGGCTGTCTGCCGGGCCGGCGGAGGAGGCGCCTTGGGGGAGGCTTGGCGAGGGTGAAAAGCCGTCGCTTGCCGCTGGCCTGCCAGGCTGCACCGGTACCGGCCACATCGCCTCGAAGTCCGACGCCCGGTGGCCACCATTTGCTGCGAAGTTGATCGTTGGCTGCCCCCAGGTTTTCTGGGTAAAGCCGGTATTTGATGCTGAAAATTCGCTGGAAATCAGGGGGGCGGCAGTGTCGGCTGCAGCACCGTCGGGGCTGGCCGCAGCGGCCGAGCGAGGCGTGGCCAGTGCGTTTTCGGTGGCGTGGCGCACTGCCTGGTGCACCTCGCGGCTGTCGCGAAAGCGCACTTCGATTTTGGTCGGGTGCACGTTCACGTCGACGCGGGCCGGGTCCATCTCGACATACAGCGCATACACCGGCTGGCGATGGCCGTGCAGCACGTCTTCATAGGCGCTGCGTGCCGCGTGGGTCAGCACCTTGTCGCGTACATAGCGGCCATTGACATAGGCAAACTGCTGGTCGGCGCGCGAGCGCGCAGCATCCGGAATGCCGGCGCGGCCCCACACGCGCACTGCGGGCAGCCCGTCGGTCCGCCGCGCCGCGCTTTCGTAATAGACCGCGACGGATTGCTCGACAAAGTCGCTGCCCAGCACATCGGCCAGACGCTGCGTGTGGGCCGCAGCCGGTTCACCAGGGCAGGCGCGCCATTGCTCCACCAGCTTGCCCTCGTGCCAGATGGCAAAGCCGACGTCTGGCCGCACCAGCGCATGGCGGCGCACGGCTTCAATGCAATGGGCCAGTTCGGTGGCGTCGGTTTTCAAAAACTTGCGGCGCGCCGGGGTGGCATAAAAGAGTTCGCGCACTTCCACGCTGGTGCCGCGGGAGCGCGCGGCCGGCTTCAACTCGCCGGTGCGGCCATCGAGTTGCCAGGCATGGGCGGCTTCGCCGGCGTTCCCGCTGGCTCCGTCAAGTGTTCTTGACAGCAGGCTCATGTCGGCAATCGAGTTGATGGCGGCCAGCGCCTCACCCCGAAAGCCCATGGTGCCCACGGCTTCGAGGTCCTGCAGCGAGGCGATCTTGCTGGTGGCGTGGCGCCGCAGGGCCACCGGCAATTCTTCGCGCGGGATGCCCTGGCCGTCGTCCTCCACGAGGATCAGCCGCACGCCGCCGGCCAGCAGTCGCACCGTCACCTGCGTGGCCCCTGCGTCCAGCGCGTTATCCACCAGTTCGCGCACCACCGAAGCCGGCCGTTCGACCACCTCGCCGGCGGCGATCTGGCTGATCAGCTCGTCCGGCAACTCGCGGATGGGTTTGCGCGGGGGCGGGGAGGTCTGGAGCGGCGAAAGGGTTGACGGCAGGGCGCTCATGGTTGCAGCCATTTTAGGGGGCGGAGCCGGCGGGCTGCCAAGCCTGTCTTATTCAGCCCCGATAATCCCGTCTCATGGAACTGCTAACTTATCTGATGGATTTCATTCTCCACGTGGACAAACACCTGGAAACCTTTGTCACGAGCTACGGCACCTGGGTTTACGCGCTGCTGTTTCTCATTATTTTTGTGGAAACCGGCGTGGTCGTCATGCCATTTCTGCCCGGCGACTCGCTGCTGTTTGTGGTCGGCGCGATGTGCGGCGTGGGCCTGATGAGCTATCCGCTGACGCTGGGGCTGCTGTTTGCGGCAGCGGTGCTGGGCAACCAGTCCAATTACGCCATCGGCAACTACTTCGGCCCCAAGGTGTTCCAGTGGGAAGATTCAAAATTTTTCAATAAAAAGGCGTTTAACCAGGCTCACGAGTTCTACGAGCGTTACGGCGGGATCACCATTGTGGCGGCGCGTTTCATGCCCTTTTTACGGACTTTTGCCCCGTTTGTGGCCGGTGTGTCGCAAATGACGCGCAGCAAATTCACGCTGTACGACATCACAGGCGGCGCGCTCTGGGTCGGCGGCATCGTCACGGCGGGCTACTTTTTCGGCAACGTCCCCTTTGTCAAGGCGAACCTGGACAAGATCATCTGGGCGATGATTTTGATTCCGGGCCTGTTCGTCCTGTTTGGCGCGTGGAAGGCCCGGCGCCAGGCGCGGCAGGCCTGAGGCCGCCCGGCTCGGCCCGGCTCAGCCGCCGACCTTGAGAAACAGGTCGGGATCGGGGGCAAAATTGGCGTGCAGCGGCAACAGGGCGCCGCCCAGCGCGCGGGCGTCCGGGCCCATGTCGCCGGCGATCACCGTGGCTGGCCACAGGCCTTCCCAGTTGTAGCGGCCCAAGGCTTCACGGGTGCGCTCGATCAGCTGGAGCAACAGGGGCCGGCAGAACGAGCCGTCCATCACCACGGCATCAATGTCCAGGAAGGCCGTGGCGCTGACCACGCAGTGGGCCAGCGCATTGGCGGCGCTGGCCACCCAGGCGCCGGTCTCCTGGTCGAACGGGGGCTGCAGGGCCCGCTCGTCGTAGGCCGCGGCCGGGTCCAGCCCCTGCGCCACCAGGCGCCGCTCCAGTTCCCACAGCGAGGCCTGACTGATCAGTTGGGGCGGCGCGTCGGCTGCCTGCGCCACCTGCAGGGGCAGCGAGGCGACGGCACCGGCATTGCCATGGATGCCGGCATGGGGGTGGGAGTTGATGACCAGGCCCCCGCCGACAAAGGTGTCCACAAACAGGTACAGAAAACTCTTCAGGTCGCGTCCGCGGCCGGCCACCAGTTCGGCCACGCAGGCGGCCGATGTGTCCTTGGCAAAGTTCACCGGCAGGTCGGCCATGGCCTGGACTTCAGTGCCCAGGTCGATGCGGTTCCAGGCATCTGACTGGTCGTCCGACAGCCCCAGCATCCGGTGCCAGCCGCCGAACTGGAACGGTGCGGCGACGCCGACCCCGACCAGGCGCGGGGCCAGCGGGCCGAGCTGCTCGCGCAGGGTGCGCAGGTGCTGGCCTATGGTGGGAATCAGCGTACCAGCCTCGGGAAAAGGGTAGGTCACCGACAGCCGCTGCCTGACTTTGCCGGTGAAATCCACCAGCAGGGAGTCGGTGCTGCGCCGGCCTATCTTGATACCGACGGAAAAGGCGCCGTCCGGATTCAGCGCCAGGGGCACCGAAGGCTGGCCGATGCGTCCACGCACGCGGTCCTGACGGATCAACAGTCCGTCTTCTTCGAGCCGGGCCGTGATCAGCCCTATGGTCTGGGCAGTCAGGCCGGTCAGGCGGGCCAGATCGGCTTTGGGCAGGCTGCCGTGCAGGCGCAGGGCCTGCAGCACCACGCGCTCGTTGAACTGGCGCATGCCCACCTGGTTGGAGCCGCGCGGACGCAACAAGCGCGGCGGCGCAGGGGAAATGGCCCCAGGGGCGGGTGAAGCACTGGCTCGTGTCATGGCCGCAGATTCTCGCCGATCACGCCCTTGCGAAGGATGAAGTTGCCAAAGGGCTGCAGCTCACCCGTCACCACAATGGCATAGGCCCGGCGCACCCGGTCATAGAAGGCATGGCGTTCGATGGCCTCGGCCTGCTGGTGCGCCAGCAGGTTCGGGGCCAGCAGCGCCAGCACCTCGCGCTGCAATCCCGAGCAGTAAGGTGCCTCGGTGCCACTGACCTGCATGTAGGCCACCGGGTGGTCCACATCTTCGGCCAGGGGCAGCAGGGAGATCACGGCCTGTGCCGTCCGCGCCATGCCATGGCCGGGCAGGCGCAGCACGGGCTTGCCCGCACCCAGGCTCATCGCGGTGAAGTTGGCGTCGGCCAGCACGAGCGCATCGTCGTGGCCCATTTCGGCCAGCAGCTTGAGCAACTCGGGGGTGAGCAGGGAGTCGATGCCTTTAAGCATGGGGCAATCTCATGGTCAGGTTGAGTGCGAACAGGCGTTCAGGCCAGTGCGGCCTGCGGCAGTTCTTCGGCCGTCTTGGCGCCAGTCATCACGGCGACGGTATCGCTCATGCTGATGGTTTTGGGGTTGACGACGGCCGCACGCCGGCCCAGGCGCTGGATATGGATGCGGTCGGCCACCTCGAACACATGCGGCATGTTGTGGCTGATCAGGATCACGGGCAGGCCCTTGTCGCGCACCCGGCGAATCAGCTCCAGCACCATGTTGCCTTCCTTCACGCCCAGCGCGGCCGTGGGCTCGTCCATGATCACCACGTGCTGTGCGAAGGCAGCGGCGCGCGCCACGGCCACGCACTGGCGCTGGCCGCCGGAGAGCGTCTCCACCGCTTGCGTCATCGAGCGAATCCCGACCTTGAGCTCCTGCATGCGGGCAATGGCCTGCTCCAGCATCCGCTTCTTGTCGAGCAGGTGCAGCAGTTTGCCAAGGCCTCTGGTCTTGATGAGCTCACGGCCGAGGAACAGGTTTTCGGCAATGCTCATGGCCGGGGCAACGGCCAGGTCCTGGTAGACGGTCTCTATGCCGGCCCGGCGTGCATCGATGGGGGACTTGAAGCGCACCGGCTTGCCGTCCAGCAGCAACTCGCCTTCGTCGGGCACGGTCGCCCCCGACAGGGCCTTGATCAGGGAGGACTTGCCGGCGCCGTTGTCACCGATCACCGCCAGGATTTCACCGGCGCGCAGCTCAAAGTCGGTGCCGTCCAGCGCAGTCACCTGGCCGTAGCGTTTGACCAGGCCCCGGGCCTGCATGACCAGAGGGGAGGAGGCGTTGGGTGAGTGGTTGGGTGAGGTGGTATTCATCAGCGGGGCCCCTTGCGCGACATCTGGTCAGCAGCGACTGCGAGGATCACCAGGATGCCGGTGATCAGCGTTTGATAAACGGAGGCAACGCCCATCAGCGTCAGGCCATTGCGGAACACGCCCACAATCACCGCGCCCACCAGCGAGCCCAGGATGATGCCGCGCCCGCCAAACAGGCTGGTGCCGCCCAGCACCACGGCGGTGATGGCATCCAGGTTTTCGGTTTGCCCGGCGTTGGGGTCGCCCACGCCGGTGCGCGCGACCGACAACAGCGCGGCAATGCCGTAAAAAAGACCCGCCAGCGCATAGACCGTCACCAGCACGCGGTCGACCCGGATGCCGGTCAGGCGCGCGGCTTCGGCGTTGTTGCCCACCGCGTACAGGTGGCGGCCCGGCGCGGTCTCCCGCAGCACGAACCATGCGAGGGCGTACAGGGCGATCATCGTGACCGTCCCCAGGCTGACTTCGGTGCTGCCCAGGCTGAAGGTGTTGCCCAGGGCGGTCATTTCATCCGGGAGGTTGGAAATGATTTGCGCGTTGGAGTAAATCTGGGTGATGGCGAACGCGATGTTCAGGGTGCCCAGCGTCACGATGAAGGGGGGCAGCTTGACGCGGGTGACCAGCAGGCCGTTGATGAGTCCAAAGCCGGTGGTGACCGCCAGCCCGCAGACAATGGCCAGGTAGGGGTTGATGCCGTAGTTCACCGCGAACTTGGTCATGATCATGCTGCCCAGTGCCATGACCATGCCGCATGACAGGTCGATGCCGGCAGTCAGGATGATCAGGGTCTGGCCGATGGCCAGGATGCCCACAACCATCACCTGCTGCAGCACCAGTGACAGGTTTTCACCGGTCAGGAAACGGTCTGACTGGGTGGTAAAAAAGATGCAGGTGGCCAGCAGGGCCAGCCAGGGGCCCAGGGCCCCCCACGGGATGTGGCGTGAAGTTGAATTCATCGGTGAACCCCTCGAAGTGATTGAAGGAACAGGGGCGCGCTCAGGCGGTCCCGCCAACCCAAGGTCTGCTTCGGGCAACTGCCGGGTCATTTGGTGCCCCAGCAAAGGTCCATGCCCGTCTTGAGGTCCTTGCTGTCCACGCCGCTGACCGGCTTGGCCGAGATCAGGGTTACGCCGGTGTCGGTGTAGCCCGAGGACTTCTGGCCGCCCTTGGCGTACTTCACGCCGGCCTCCACGCCCAGTGCCGCCATCTTCAGCGGATATTGCTGCGAGGTCGCAGTGATCATGCCGGCCGCCAGATCCTTGATGCCCTGGCAGCCGCCGTCGACGGACAGGATCAGCACGCCTTTTTCCTTGCCGGCCTTCTTCAGCGCGTTGAAGGCGCCGGCGGCGGCGGGTTCGTTGATGGTGTAGACCACGTTGATGTCGGGATTTTTCTGCAGGCAGTTCTCCATGGCGGTCTGGCTCTTGGCCCGGTCGCCAAAGCTGTCGGCCATGCACACCACGGCAGGGTCCCGCGACAGTTCGTTGGACTTGGCGTCTGCCGCAGGCAGGCCAAAACCCTTCATGAAGCCGTTGTGCCGCTGTGCGCCCACCGGGTGGCCGGGCAGCAGGTCAAGCGTGACGATACGGGCGGGTTTGCCGGCCATTGCCGCCTTGGCGTACTGGCCCACCAGGACGCCGGCCTGGTAGTTGTCGGTGGCAAACAGCGCGTCGGCGCCGGCAAAGGGGCTGTCCAGCGCGATCACCTGCACGCCCTTGGCCTGCAGTTTTTTGACGGTCGGGGCGATGGCATCGCCGCTGGCGGTGATCAAAATGGTCTTGGCGCCGGCAGCCGCCATGTTTTCAAGGGCGGTGATCTGGCCTGCGGTGTCGCCGTCGGATTTTCCGGCCGCGGTCAGCAGCTTGGCACCGAGTTTTTTGGCCTCGGCCTCGGCCCCTTCCTTCATCTTGACGAAGAAGGGATTGGTTTCGGTTTTGGTGATCAGGCCGATCACCGGCTCGCCCGCAGCGAATGCGCAGGTTGCGGCCAGTGCAAGGCTGGACAGCGTGAGAAGGGTGGCGGTACGGGCGATGGTGTGGGCAACGGTATGTTTCATGCGACTTGTCTCCTGCTTGATGGAATGTTCATGGTCGGGTATGGCTACCCTCGGGGAAAGTACCCATTACCGATGGGCTTGATCGAACTATAGTGGCGCTGGAGTTATTAAATCAAGTTGTTTTAGTTATGGAAAACCCTTTAGTCATGGAAAACCCTGATAAACCTCTGCAGGTGGCCACGGCGGGCGAAGCGCTCATCGATTTGATCCTGCAGCCCGACGGGCGCTACGAGCCCTGCATTGGCGGCGCGGTCTTCAACCTGACACGGGCGCTCGCCAGGCAGGACATCGGCACGCTTTACCTCAATCCCCTGTCGGGAGACCGCTTCGGCCGCCAGCTGGCGGCAGCCCTTGTCAGCGACGGCGTGCAGCTGGCCCATTCGCAGCCGGTGATGCAGAGCACCTCGCTGGCGCTGGTGGGGGTGGACGACAAGGGGCACCCCGACTACGCCTTTTACCGCGATGGGGTGGCGGACCGTGCCATCACGGCGGAGCGGCTGATCCGGTCGTGCCGGCAAGCGCCCGCGCTGCAGATGGTCTGCACCGGGGCGCTGGCGCTGGCGCCGGAGGATGCCCCGCACTACCTGCCCTGGCTGCGCGCGCAGCGTGAAGCGGGCACGCTGGTGGTGGTGGATGCCAATCTGCGTCCCTCGGTGATGCCGGACCTAGAGGCCTACCGGCGCAATGTCCAGGCGGTGATGCAGCAGGCCGACGTGCTCAAGGTCAGCGATGAAGACCTGGAGCATCTCGCAACGCCAGGAGGGGATGCGCTGGCGCGCGCCCAGCACCTGCTGGACGCGACGTCGGCCCGCCTGCTGGTGCTGACGCTCGGTGCGCAGGGCGCCTGCCTGCTCACGCGCGAGGGCCGGCAATGGAGGGCGCGTGAAGCCATGCCGCTGAAGGTGGTTGATACGGTGGGCGCCGGCGACTGTTTTCTGGCGGGCTTTCTGGCTGCCTTGCTGACGCACGATGGCGCGGGGCACGGCTTGACTGGCGCAGCGGCTGCCGCTGTGCGGGCGCCGCTGGACGACGCGGCGGGCCGCAGGCTGCTCGCGCATGCCCTTGCCAGCGCCAGCCTGTGCGTCATGCGCCGCGGCTGTGTGCCGCCGACACGGGTACAAGTGCAGGCCAGGGTCGAGCAGGCGCCTTGCGCGTTTGGCTGACCCGACGCCGGGTGCTGATGCGCCGCGCCGCGCCGCGAATTCACGCTGTACGACATCGGGGAGGGGCGCTCTGGGTGCGCGGCATTGTCACGGCGGGTTACTTTTTTGGCAACGTTCCTTTTGTCAAGGAGCACCCGGACAAGATCATCTGGGCGACGATCCTCTGATTCCAGGCTTGTTTGTGTTGTGTGGCGCGTGGAAAGCCGGGCGCAACGCCAGTGCGTCAAGCTGAAGTTTCCGGCAATCCTGTGTGAATCCGGCTTCGCCTGCTGGTAAGCGATAACCCGGATGTGTCAATCCGGGCAATGTCCCTATAACCTATATAACCTGTAACGCCAGAGAAACCATCAACACGCTGCCTAAGTAGCAGTGTTAATAGCGGTATTGAGCAGCGCTGGTGCCGGCCTGCACTCCGCGCGACCCGATTTTCAGGGGGATTTTCATCGATGGGTTGGTTCGCGGACGGCGGTACGGCCAGACACCGCGGCCCCGTCGTCCGTTGGTGGTCCGTTTTAGCGATGCAATTGTCAACGGTCGGCTGTCAATTGTGCAGGGTGCTTCCGTTGATCTTCCGTTGATCTTTCATTGATAAGAGGTGCCAACGCTGTCACAGCAACTTCATCTGCCTGTGTTTTTATCGAATCGGGAATTGTCCCAAAAACACCCCGGAGAGAAACGTATGGAAGACACCATCAATGCGTCGCGTCGCAGTCTTTTGAAGGGCGGCACGGCCGCTGTCGCTATCCCGTTCGTCGCAACGCTGCAGGCATTTGCAGCACAACATGCCAACGCCGCGCAGCCAGCGCCATCATCGATCGTCGGCCCTTATGGTCCGATTCGCCCAAGCAGGGACCTGAGTACCGGGTTGGAACTGCTTCAGCTTCCCGACGGATTCAGCTATCGCAGCCTGTCATGGACGGGTGATCTGATGGCCAACGGGCAGCCGACGCCACGCGGCCATGACGGTATGGCTGTCGTCGCAGAACGTAACGGGCCAAGGGGCCCCGAAATTGTGCTGATCCGTAATCATGAGCTGGGTGAGGGCGCAGAAGTCATCGGTGCGGGCGCGCAGTATGACCGCAGCCAGGTTCAAGGCGGAACCACCAACATCACTTTCCGGCACGGCACCTCGGAACCGGCCCTCACCGTGCCGAGCCTTGGCGGTACGCTGGTCAACTGTGCCGGTGGCGTCACGCCATGGGGCACCTGGCTGACCTGCGAGGAAACCATCGCGGACCGTACTTCAGTGGGCGGAAGAAAGCACGGCTATGTTTTCGAAGTCACAGCCGACCCCTCACAGACAACAGGCCAGCCGATTGTCGACATGGGTCGTTTCAGCCATGAAGCGGTCGCAGTCGATCCCGCCACCAGCATTGTTTACCTGACGCAGGATGACCGCAACAAGTCGGGCCTGTATCGTTTTATTCCGCGCAATACCAGCATGCAGCCGGGGGCGCTGGCGCAGGGCGGCACTTTGCAGGCGGCGCGTGTCAAAGGCCAGCCAAAAGCGAGCCTGATGGTTGCAACGCTGGGTGACACGTACGAGCTGGAATGGGTCAACATCCAGTATCCGGACGCCGACCCGCAGGTGTACCTTGTGCCGGATGCGTCCGGCCCCGTTGCCGGCCCCTTTGTGCAGGCCTGGGACCAGGGCGCGCTGCGTATGAGCCGCGGCGAAGGCGCGTGGTATTTCAACCGCAAGATGTATTTCGTCGATACATCGACGGGCAGGGATGCCGGCGGCCGGCCAGGACGCGGTGAGGGCGCAGTGTGGGAGCTCGATCTGGCGACGATGCGTTTGAAGGCGGTTTTCGTCTCCGGCAGTGCTATTGCGGGCAACAACCCCGACAACATCACCGTCAGCCCTCGCGGCGGCGTGCTGTTGTGCGAAGACGGTGGTGGCGTGGCGGACGAGTTCGGATTCGGCGATCGTCTGATGGGCCTGATGTCAAACGGCGCAAGCTACATTTTTGCGAAAAACAATATCGTCCTGACGCCGCAGGACATCACCAGCTCCGGCAAGAAAGTTGCGCCGGAAGACTACCGCGATCGCGAATTCGCAGGAGCCTGTTTCGATGCCAAGGGGCAGACGCTGTTCGTCAACATCCAGACGCCGGGTATTACCTTTGCGATCTGGGGGCCATGGGCGCGCGGCACGCTGTAAAGCTGGTCGATTGGCAAACAAGAAGAAAGGCGACTCGCTGAAATTCAGGAGCCGCCTTTGTGTCTTCGGGTCCTTGTCTTTGAGTCTTTGTCTTGGTGTATACGACAGCGAGAGGATCCTCAACTCGCTGATCCATCCGCTCTGAACTGGCCCGCCCATCTGCCCCGTTCATCAGGTGCTTGCGGGCGGGCCGGCTTACCCCGCAACAGCGTGTCAGCGGGGCAACGGCTTGTTAGCTTGTTATTTAGCGGCCTTTGCTGAGCTCGTGACCGATCAACGCACCTGCGGCAGCACCGCCCACTGTTCCGATCGTGCTTCCGCCACTCACGGCACTACCGGCAACGCCGCCGACCACTGCACCCGTGGCAGTACCAATTTGCGTCCTGGTGGGGGTTCCGCAACCGGTCAGGGAGATCATGGAGGCAGCCACGGCGGCCATCAGGAATTTGGCATTCAGTTTCGCATTCATGGGGGCTACCTCTCCTTAAGAGTTTCAGGCTTTCCCCATCCCGGACAGTTTTTTTTGGGCCTTTTTTGGCCTTTGGGGGCCTTTGCCTGTATTCCCACTGTAGGACGCCGGTTTGTGCGGAACTGTAGGAGAGGGCCGTTGCCGCCTGTCGGTTGGGCTTGAAAAAAGCCGCAGGGAGCAGCCGCGCACGGACCCGCTGTCCGCGAGGACTGATCAGGGTGACTACAGAGCGCGATTCCGCGCCAGCGGCGGGTTGCGGGCAAAGTAGCGGCTGATGCCGCGCATCAGCGCATCCGCGAGCTGGATCTGATAGTCATCGCTGCGCAATCGGGCTTCTTCCTCCGGATTGCTGATGAAGGCGGTTTCTACCAGCACGCTGGGGATGTCGGGCGCCTTGAGCACCGCAAAGCCGGCTTGTTCAACCCGCGGCTTGTGCAGCCTGCCGACATGGCCGATCTCGCCCAGCATGGCGCTGCCCAGCTTGAGGCTGTCATTGATCTGCGCGGTGGTGCTCATGTCCAGCAGGGCCTTCTGGACCTGCACGTCCCGGGCCTTCACATTGACGCCGCCCACGAGGTCGGCGGAATTTTCCTTCTCGGCCAGCCAGCGCGCGGCGCTGCTGGAGGCGCCCTTGTCACTCAAGGCAAACACGCTGGCGCCTTGCGGGCGGGCGGTAAAGAAGGCGTCCGCATGGATGCTGATGAAAAGATCGGCCTGCACGCGGCGCGCTTTTTGCACGCGGATGTGCAGCGGCACAAAAAAATCCGCATCGCGCGTGAGGTAGGCGCGCATGTTCGGTTGCTGGTTGATGCGGTCGCGCAGGCGATGCGCGATTTGCAGCACCACGTCTTTCTCGCGTGTGCCACCGGGCCCAACCGCGCCCGGGTCCTCGCCGCCATGTCCCGGGTCCAGCGCCACGATGACGAGCCGGTCTGTCTTGCCTTCGGTCCGTCCCTTGCCAGCGGCCGCCATGTCGCCAGGCGGCCGGGCGGCCGGTAAGGGCAAGCGGTCGTCTGCAGAGCCAGCCAGCGGCGGGTTGCCCGCTGGCTTGTCGCCACCGGCCATTGCGCCCGATGGGGCTCGTCCGGTCTGGCGGGCGATCAACTCGCCCAGCGGGTCGGGGGCTGCGCTCGTGGATGAGCCGGCGCCGGCCTGCTTGTCGGCCAGCCGCTCGGCAATCAGGGCCTCCAGCGGGTCGATGGCCTGCGCCGGGTACAGGTCCAGCACCAGCCGGTGCTGGTAAGCAGCCACCGGCGGAAGCGTGAAGACCTGCGGCAGCATGGCCTGCTTCAGGTCAATCACCAGCCGCACCACGCCTGGTGCGTTTTGCCCGACGCGAATCCCTGAAATATTCGGATCGTCCGATTTCACCTTGGCCACCAACTCGCGCAAGGCCGGAATCAGGTCTATGCCCTCAATGTCAACCGCCAGGCGCGGCGGCTCGGCCACAAAGAACTGCCGCGCCTTGATTTCACCGTCGGACTCGATGGTGACCCGGGTGTAGTCTTTGGCCGGCCAGACGCGCACGGCGACAATGGTGGCGCCACGGGCAATGTGCTGCGCGCCCAGCAGCAGGACCACGCCGCCCAGCTGCAAGGCGCTGCGCCGGTTGAAGTGGCGACCGCTTTTATTCGTCATGCCAGCAGTTTTGCGCCGGTGGCACTGTGAGCCGTCGCTGTGACTGAACGGGACGTGTCACCCAACACCTCCATCTTGAGCAGCAGGTCGGGCGGCGGCAAATGGACGCCCGCTTTCTCGGGCCACTCCACCAGCTTGAGCCCGGGGCTGGCGAAGATGTCGCGGAAACCGGCTTCTTCCCATTCCCGCGGGTCATTGAAGCGGTAAAAGTCAAAGTGCCAGATCGACAGGCCCGAGGGACTCATGCCGGAAGAGGGCAGGGTGTAGGGCTCCACCACGGCATAGGTGGGGCTTTTGATGCGGCCCTTGACACCGAGAGCCCCCAGCAGGTGGCGCACAAACGTGGTTTTGCCGGCCCCGAGGTCGCCCTGCAGCTCAATCAGCGCCTGCCCGATCGCCGGTTGACGCGCCAATGCCTGCGCAAAGGCAAGGGTTGCGGCCTCGTCCTGCCAGACAATGTTTTTTACAATCAGCGGGTGGACCTGAACAGTCATCAATTCAATCATCAATTTGTAAATCAAATTCAGACTTGGGCGCGCGAGCTTGGATTTTCGCAAATTGGCGTGGCCGGTGTCGATTTGTCATCAGCTGAACCTGGATTATCAGCCTGGCTGGCCGCAGGCTTTCATGGTGACATGCATTACATGCAAGCGCACGGGCTGAAACGGGCGCGGCCGGCTGAACTGATTCCCGGTACCGTGAGCGTCATCACGGCACGCATGGATTATTTACCGGCTGCCACATCGGCGGTGCCGGGTGAATGGCAGGCCATCGAGTTCAGCCGGCTCGGGCGGCCCACCGAAGGCATCGTTTCGGTGTATGCCCGGGGCCGCGACTACCACAAGATCATGCGTGCCCGCCTGCAAAAACTCGGCGAGCGTATCGCCGTGCACGTCGAAAAACTCGGCCATCGCGCCTTCACCGACTCGGCGCCGGTGCTGGAGGCTGAACTGGCTGCCCGCAGCGGCCAGGGCTGGCGCGGCAAGCACACGCTGCTGCTCAACCGCGAGGCGGGCTCCATGTTTTTTCTCGGCGAAATCTATGTGGACCTGGCCCTGCCGCCCAGCGCACCGGTCGCACCGCATTGCGGTACCTGCAGCGCCTGCATCGATATCTGCCCCACGCACGCCATCATTGCGCCGTACAAGCTCGACGCCCGGCGCTGCATTTCCTACCTGACCATAGAACACGCCGGATCCATTCCGCTGGAACTGCGCCCCTTGATGGGCAACCGCATTTATGGCTGCGACGACTGCCAGCTGATCTGCCCCTGGAACAAGTTCGCGCAACGCAGTGCCCTGCCTGACTTTGATGAGCGCGAGGGCCTGACGGGGCAGCAGTTGATAACCTTGTTTGGCTGGACCGAGGAAGAATTTTTGCGCTTCACCGAAGGCAGCGCCATACGCCGCATTGGGCATGAGCGCTGGCTGCGCAATATTGCCGTGGCGATGGGAAATGCGTTGCGCACTGCAGGCGCGGGCGCGGGCGCCGGCGCAGATGCGCTGCGTGAAAGTTTGAGCCGGCGTGCCGATGACCCGAGCGCGCTGGTCCGGGAGCATGTGGGCTGGGCGCTCGCGCAATCGAGCTGATGGACGGTCGGCTTTTAGCAGTTGTTGAATGACATTCAACCGGAGTCGCTGCACTAGTGGACTGTAACGATTGAATCGGGAGTGATACGCCGTGACAAATCACAGTACTTCCATTTCACGGGTTTGGGTTGCTCGTTGTACTGGCGGATGTAGCGCATGAGTTTTCGCTTCAGATCAGGCAAAGACGTGAACACGCCACGGGCGATGACATCGCGCTCGATCTTGGCAAACCACAACTCCACCTGGTTGAGCCAGGACGAGTACGTCGGGGTGAAGTGCATATGAACGTTGCTGTGCGTGGCCAGGAACTGCTCGACGTGCTTGGTCTTGTGGGCCGAGAGGTTGTCGGCGATGACGTGAATCTCTTTGCCCTTGGGCTGGTTGGCCACGATATCGGTGAGAAACGCGACGAACTCGGCCGAGGTATGGCGAGTGGCCGTCTTGCCCAGCACCTCACCGGTCTTGGTATTGAAGGCCGCGTACAAGGAGAGCGTGCCGTGCCGGAAATACTCAAAGCCGTGTCGCTCGGCGCGCCCCGGCGACAGCGGCAGCACCGGGTCCAGCCGATCCAGCGCCTGAATCGCGGTCTTTTCATCGACACGGAACACCACGGCGTTCTGAGGCGGGTTCAGGTACAGCCCGATGACATCGGCAGCCTTGGTCTCAAAGTCCGGATCGTTGGAGGTGAGATAGCCTTCCAGCAAATGCGGCTTGATGCCGTGCCTGGCCCAGATCCGGGCCACCGTCATGTGGGAGATATCGCCGCCCAGTTCAGCTGCCAGTTTGCGCGAGGACCAGTGCGTGGAGCCGTCAGCCGGCTTGTGTTTGGTGGTTCGCGCCAGCACACGCGCCTCCAGGCGATCAGTCACCTTGTAGCGCTCGCGCCCGGCATGACGAGCGAACAGGCCGGCCAGGCGATCACTTTCAAAGCGTTTGCTCCAGCGATCAATATAGCTGTCGCTGCAGTCCAGCTTGGCGCGAATCTCAGCCCAGGTGAGCCCATCGGCCAGCAGCAGGATCAATCGGGCGTGGCGCGCCGAATCGGCTCGGGCGTTCCTCGCGGCAGCTTGCTGTTGAAGTTCCATGCGTTCGCTTTTGGTCAGTTTCATCGCAACCTCCATGGCTACAATGATACTTCCGTTTTAAACGTTACAGTCCACTAGTGACCTGTAACGGAGAAAAGAGAGTGAACTTTTCCCTGTGTAGAGTGCTTCCGATTCAATCGTTACAGTCCACTAACGCAGCACGCCCAGCGCAAAGGGCAGGCTGACGATGCCCAGCATGGTCGACAAGGTCACCAGGCCGGCCACATAGCCGCCGTTGTAGCCCATGCGCGCCGCCAGCACATAGGCGCTGGAGGCCGTCGGCAGCGCAGAAAACGCGAGCAGGACGGTGCTCTGCGCAGCCGACAGCCCCCAGGCTTTCGTCAGGCCCAGGGCTACCAGCGGCAGCAGCAGGTGGCGTATCGACAGCACCGCAACCGCCAGTGTCTTGGCTTGCGACAGATGGGCAAACTGCATGCCCGCGCCGGCTGCCAGCAGGCCCAGCGCCAGTGATGCCGCGCCAATGCGCGTGACCGTGGGCTCCAGCCAAATGGGCAGGGTGAAGCCCAGCAGGTTGGCCACAAGGGCGGTAGCAGTGGCCACGATCAGGGGATTGCGCACCAGCTCGCGCAGGAAGCCGCGCCTGGCGTGCCTCACCATGGGCCAGACCGCGGCCACGTTGAATAACGGCACGCAAACGCCGATCAGCACGGCAATCAGCTGCTGGCCCTCGGTACCCGCCAGCCGGTCTGCCAGGGCCAGGCCGATGAAGGAATTGAAGCGAAAGGCAACCTGGGCGCTGCCCGCATGCTCGCGCGGGTCAATACGCCGGCTCAGCCAGGGGAGGTAGGGCAGGCTGTAGGCCATCGCAATGCCGGACAGCCCCAGCAGCAGGCCCGCGCCGATCAGGCTGGACGTGGCCCCCAGGTCCAGCGGGCTTTTGACGATGGACTGGAACAGCAACACCGGAAACAGAAAGTAATAGACCAGGCTCTCCACCTGCTCCCAGACCGTGCGGTTGAGCGCGGTGTAGCGGCAGACCAGGTAACCACAAACAATCAGGGAAAAGTCGGGAAAAAGAAGTTGCGCGTAATTCACCCGCCGAGAATAACCGCAAAGGCTGTGGTGTTCGGGTTTGCCCTTATGCGTAATCCACAGCAGGCAGGCATGTGGCTTGCGTATACCATTCCATCTGTTTTGATTTTGAAGGACTTCACCATGCAACGTCGTTATCTGTTTGCCTTGTCTGCTGTTTATGCGCTTACCCTGGCCGTCACGGCAGGTCCCGCATGGTCGCAGGCGTATCCCAACAAGGTCATCAAGCTGCAGGTGCCGTTTGCACCTGGCGGCACGACCGACATCGTGGGGCGCGTGATTGCCGAGCCACTGGGCAAGGCGCTGGGCCAGACCGTCATCATCGAGAACAAGGCAGGCGGAGGCGGCGTGATCGGCGCCACTGAAACAGCCCGTGCCGTGCCTGATGGCTATTCGCTCGGCATGGCCACGGTGTCCACTACCGCAGCCAACCCGGCCATCAACCCCAAGGTTCCGTACAACCCGCTGACGGACTTCACGCCCATCATCAACATTGCAGCGACCCCCAACATCATTGCGGTGCACCCCAGCTTTCCCGCGAGGACCTACAAGGAGTTTGTCGCGGAACTCAAGAAGAACCCCGGTAAATACTCGTATGCGTCATCAGGCACGGGCGGCATTGGCCACCTGCAGATGGAGCTGTACAAAAACCTGAGCGGCACCTTTGTGACGCACATTCCGTACCGCGGCGCGGGGCCGGCCTTGAACGATACGGTGGCGGGCCAGGTGCCCATCATTTTTGACAACATTCCTTCGGCCTTGCCGTTCATCCAGCAAAAGCGCCTGATTCCGATTGTGGTGGCCGCACCGCAGCGCCTGGCGGCGCTGCCCGATGTACCAACTTTCAAGGAGGTGGGCCTGGAGCCGGTGAACCGCATGGCGTATTACGGCATTCTGGGCCCCAAGGGCCTGCCGAAAGAAGTGGTTGACAAGGTCAGCGCGGGGGTGAAGAAGGCGCTGGAAGATCCGGCCGTGCGCAAGCGCATTGAAGACACCGGCTCACTGGTCATTGCCAACACACCCGAGCAGTTTGCGGTGCAAATCAAGGCCGAGTACGAGGTGTATAAAAAGGTGGTCGATACGGCCAAGCTCAAGCTGGAGTGAGCCGGGGCTTCGGGCCATCAACCGCAAGCCGCCTTCGGGCGGCTTGTTGCGTTTTTGGCATGTTGACGCCCGGCAGCCCGCAGGAAATCCATTTCCAGCCCGTGCGCTCAGCCGCAGCGGCGGGTTCATCAAACGGGAAATCCGGGCCTGGCTGACGGGGCTGATCAAGCAGGCGGAATCGAAGCTCGCGGCAATCGCAAAGACAGGCGTACCATGACGATCCGTGGTATCCACACCATTTACACCTCATGCTCCCCGATCACCGCATTCTCCAGGGAATCGGTCGATTGAACTCGTTGAGCGCGATGCCGTATTGCACGCGCTTGACGACCGTCTGCGTTCCGTCGCGCGCGGCACCGGCCACACCGCCCTGATCGCTGGCGAGGCTGGCATAGGCAAGACCAGCCTGCTCAACGCGCTGGCCGAAAGACGTGGAGAAGCCAATTTGTGGTGGGGCGCCTGCGACGCGCTGCAGACCCCGCATCCGCTCGCCCCACTGCAGGATATCGCGCGCTCCTCGGAGGTCGGGTTTCGCCCGCTGCTGGGTGGCGACGGCAGCCGCGCAGCGCTGTTTGAAGCTGTGCTCACGGAGCTCCAGCAGAGCCGTCGTCCGACACTGGTCGTGATCGAGGACGCGCATTGGGCCGACGATGCGACGCTGGATCTCCTCAAGTTCCTTGGCCGGCGGATCGATCGTGCCGCCTGCCTGCTGGTCATCTCCTATCGAGACGACGAGTTGACCCCAGCGCACCCGCTGCGGCGCTTGCTGGGCGAGTTGCCGGGCAGCCTCGTGACCCGGGTGGATTTGCCCAGGCTGTCGCCAGCGGCGGTCGAACTCCTCGCCCGCTGCGCCTTGCGGTCGCCGGACGGCATCTACTCAGCGACGCACGGCAACCCGTTTTTCGTGACCGAGCTGCTCAGGCATGGCATCGACGGCGTGCCGCGCAGCGTGCAGGATCTGGTTCTGGCAAGGTTCGCGCGACTCAGTCCGGGCGCACAGGCTGTCGTCAAGCTCGCGTCCGTCGTTCCTGCGAAGATCGAGCAATGGCTGGTCGAGGCGCTGCTCGGAACGAACGTCGCCCTGATCGAAGAGTGCTTGAATTCCGGACTGCTGACGACTGCTGCCTCGGCACTGTGCTTTCGTCATGAACTGGCGCGGGTTGCGATCGAAACATCGCTGTCCGAACCCGTTGCACGCGCACTGCATGCGAGCGTCCTGGATGCGCTGGTGCGAGAGGACAAGTTGCTGGTCTCGCTGGCGCGCCTGGTACACCACGC
Organism: Polaromonas sp. JS666; assembly: GCF_000013865.1. NCBI lineage: Bacteria > Pseudomonadati > Pseudomonadota > Betaproteobacteria > Burkholderiales > Comamonadaceae > Polaromonas > Polaromonas sp. JS666. The sequence goes on along the minus strand of NC_007948.1, from coordinate 3,377,128 downwards.
CACGCAGTCCAGCGACAGCGCCGCCGTGCTGCGCTATGCGCCTGAAGCGGCACGTCAGGCGCAGCAGCGCGGGGCGCACCGGGAGGCGGCCGCCCACTACCGCGCGGCGCTTCAGTACGCGAAAGGCGCAGGGGAAGCCGACGAGGCCCAGCGTGCCGCCTGGCTCGATGCTTACGCGCACGAATGCCAGCTGACCGACCAGTTGAACGAAGCCATAGCCGCGCGTTTGCGCCTGGGCGAGGTGCACCGACGCGCAGCCAACGCCCTGGGCGAGGCGGAAAATCTGAGCCAGCTCGCCCTGGTCTATGTGCTGGCCCTGAGGAACACCGACGCCGACGCCGCGAGCCGCAGGGCGATCGAGCTGCTCGAGCCGCTGCCGCCCGGCGTACGGCTGGCCGGCGCCTACCGTGTGGAAGCCCAGTTGCGCATGCTCAATCGGGACTGCGAGGTTTCGGTTGCCTGGGGCAGTAAAGCTCTCCGGCTTGCCGAGCAGTTCGAACATCGCGAAATTCTTGGCGCTGCCGTCAGCACGCTCGGGACCGCCACGATGTTCATCGATTACGACGCTGGTTGCGCGCACCTGCAACGCGCGCTGGACCTGGCGCTTGCCGACGGACTGCACTACATCGCGGCCAACACCTACAGCAATCTCGGCTCGGGATCCGGTGAACTCTTTCGGCTGCGTGAGGCGCAGCGCTACCTCACCCAGGCCATCTCCTTTGCGCAACAGCACGAGATCGACTTCTACCGCAACTACTCGACGGCCTGGCTGGCGTTGTGCGAGATGTATCTGGGCCGCTGGGACGACGCGGCTGAACATGCGCAGGACATCGTCCAGCAGACGACCCACCGCACCACCAGCCGCATCATGGCCCTCGTCGCTTTGGGTCGTTTGCGGGCGCGGCGCGGGGAGCCCGGCGTGGCGGAAGTGCTGGACGAAGCCCTGGAGCTGGCCCTTGCCAGCGACACGCTCCAGCGCATCGCTCCGGTACGCGCGGCCCGCGCCGAAGCAGCCTGTTTGCGTGGCGATCTGCGCGCTGCGGCTGAAGAGGCGCGATCGGTGTTGACTCTCGCCACCCACCATCGACATCCATGGTTCACCGGCGAGCTGGCCTATTGGATGAAACGAGCAGGCGCGCTCGACGTCGCGCCGCTGCCCTGTGCCCAGCCCTTTGCCCTGCAGATCGCTGGCCACTGGCGCGAGGCAGCGCAGGCGTGGGCGGACTTGGGCTGTCCCTATGAGCAGGCGCGCGCCCTGAGCGAAGGCGATGAGGGTTCTCAACCGCAGGCATTGACACTGTTCGAGCAATTGGGTGCACGCCCGGCAGCGGACGGGTTGCGCCGACAGCTGCGAGCGGCGGGGCTACGGGGCCTGCCCAGAGGAATGCGACCCTCAACACAGACGAATCCGCACCAACTCACCGCACGCGAGATCGAAGTGCTTTTGCTGCTGTGCGAAGGATTGAAGAACTCGGAAATCGCAGAGCGGCTGTGCCGATCGGTACGCACCGTCGATCATCATCTGGCGGCTGTTTTCACGAAGCTCGGCGTTGCGTCGCGCACCGAAGCCGTGGCTGCGGCGCTGCATGCGGGGATCGCGTCCCAATATGGGCAAGGCAAGACGGCAATTTAGGCAAGCCCACCGTGGGCGCTTGCGACGCGGGCAACTAAGCTGAACCCGACGGTGAATTTCCGCCGTCGCAATTCAAGGAGCAGCTATGCCACGCTACATGGTCGAACGCACTTTCCCCGACGGCTTGCGGATCCCGGTCAATGATCAGGGCGCACAAGCCTGCGGTACCGTGGTCGAGAACAACGCCAGGAATGGCGTGACCTGGATCCACTCCTACGTGAGTCAGGACCTTCGCAAGTCGTTCTGCGTCTACGACGGGCCGACGCCCGAAGCGATCCGCGAAGCGGCGGGTAAAAACAACCTGCCAGTCGGCAGCATCACAGCGGTCAGCGTGCTCGATCCGTATTTCTACCGGAGCTGACGGCCGTGCGTGCTGGCAATCCAGCCGCTCGCACCTGCCCGTGCCGCATGATCGGATCGCCGACGCCGCCGGAATTGTCACGGCAAGCCGCCTCCGGGTGGCTTTTTCTGGTTTTCTTTTTGTTATCGTCGGAGCATGCAATCACAGAGCCAGTCCAGCATTGATGGGTTTATCGACGCCTTGTGGCTGGAAGACGGCTTGTCGAAAAATACCCTGGCGGCCTACCGGCGCGACCTGTCGCTGTTCGCGGCCTGGCTGGCTGCTCCCGCGCAACAGGGCCGCCGGCTCGACGATACGGTTGAGACGGACCTGAACCGTTACTTTTCCACCAGGCATGCCACCACCAAGGCCACCTCGGCCAACCGGCGCCTGACGGTGTTCAAGCGCTACTTTCGCTGGGCGCTGCGTGAGCGACTGATCACGGTGGATCCGACGCTGAAACTGCAATCCGCCAAACAGGCCTTGCGGGTGCCCAAGGTGATGAGCGAAGCCCAGGTGGAGGCCCTGCTGGCCGCGCCCAGTGAAAGCACGCCGCTTGGGCAGCGTGACCGGGCCATGCTGGAGCTGATGTACGCCAGCGGACTGCGCGTCAGCGAACTGGTCGGGCTCAAGACCTTTCACGTGGGCCTGAATGAAGGCGTGCTGCGCGTCATGGGCAAGGGCAGCAAGGAGCGGTTGGTACCCTTCGGGCAGGTGGCGCGCGAATGGGTTGTGCTGTACCTGGCCGAGGCACGGCCGGCCATTCTGGGCGGCCAGCAGACCGATGACCTGTTTGTCACCAACCGTGGCAGCGGCATGAGCCGGGTGATGTTCTGGATGTTGGTCAAGAAGTACGCGCAGCTGGCGGGCATCCATTCGCCCTTGTCACCGCACACCTTGCGCCACGCGTTTGCCACGCATTTGCTGAATCATGGGGCTGACCTGAGGGCCGTGCAGATGCTGCTGGGCCACGCCGATATTTCCACCACCACGATTTATACCCATGTGGCCCGGGAACGCCTGAAGGCGCTGCATGCGCAGCATCATCCACGGGGCTGAAGCAAGGTGAACGGCGGGCAGGGGATCAGCGGTACGTCAGCGGTACATGTAGTCGCGGCTGAAGGGGTAGACCGACTGGGCACCCTTGACCCCCGCTTCACGCATGTCGCCCGTGGGGCGCGTGGCCAGCATCTGGTGCAGCGATATCCAGCCCTGCTCGAAACTCATGGCGCTGCCGGCCAGATACAGGCGGTACGCGCGCAGGGTTTTTTCGGCACGTTCGGCGCCGCCGTCCACGGCGAGTACCTGGCGCGCTTCATCCAGCCGGGCCTCCAGTGCGTCTGACCAGTCCCACAGCGTCCGGCCATAGTGAGGGCGAAGGTTTTCCGTGTCCACCATTTCCAGGCCGGCACGGGACATGTACTGCAGCACGGCGCTGACGTGCAGCAACTCGCCGCCGGGAAAGATGTATTTCTCGATAAAGTCACCCATGCCGGCGCCGAGCTGGCGGTTTTCCAGCCCGCCCGCGGTGATGCCGTGGTTCATCACCAGTCCGCCGGGCGCCAGCAGGCGCATGATCTTCCCGAAATAGGCGGGCATGTTGGCCTGCCCCACGTGCTCAAACATGCCCACCGAGGAAATCTTGTCGAAGGGCTGGTCTTCGGGCATTTCACGGTAGTCGCGCAGTTCCATGCGGACGCGCCCGCCCAGGCCTTTTTGCTCAATCAGGTGCTGGACGTAGGCGTGCTGGTTTTTCGACAGTGTGATGCCCGTGGCATCCACGCCGTAGTGCTCGGCCGCCCACAACAGCAGCGCCCCCCAGCCCGCGCCTATATCCAGGAAACGCTCGCCGGGCTGGAGCATCAGCTTGCGGCAAATATGATCTAGCTTGGCCTCCTGGGCCTGCGCCAGCGTCATGGCCGGGTTGCGGTAGTAGGCGCAAGAATACACCCGGCGCGGGTCCAGCCAGAGCGCGTAAAAGGCATCCGACACGTCGTAGTGAAACTGGATCTGAGCTGCGTCTTTGGCGGGCGTGTGGGCCGCGAGGGACTTGGCCCGCCGCAGTATGCCGGACCACCAGCCGGTGTCGCTTTCCACCGGGTTGCCTGGCAGGAGTTTGGTGACCGCGCGCATGACATCGCGCATCGCGCCCTCCAGCTGCAGCTTGCCCTCGACATATTCTTCTGCCAGGGCGCCGATCTGACCAGCTTTGAGGCGGGCGATGCTGGACCAGTTGGAAAACGACAGCTTGACAGGCGCGTTGGCCGAACCCAAGCGCTGGCCCTGGGGCAATTGGAGGGCGATATCCGCAGGCAGGCGTGCCAGTTGCGATTGGATGTCTGGAACCAGGTGCCGGATCATGCGCAAACTCCTTTCGGTACGTTTACAGTCTAGCGTGCTTTAGCTCTTTTTGCACATATAAACCTGTTAACTTCATGCATTTGCGCTTAGTAGCGCCAATTCAGCAGCGTCAAATCCGGCGTCGCGGCGGGCTTCCAGGTTGAGCGGGCCCTTCAACCGGGGGGCGCCGTATTGTTGTGCCAGGACCGCATAGGTGGCGATCGGGTCCAGCTCGCGTTCGGCACACAAAAACCGGTACCAATGGTTGCCGATGGCCACATGCCCGATTTCATCGCGCAGGATGATGTCCAGGATGTCGACGGCCCGCAAGGCATCGGGCGTGCCGACCCGGCGCAGCTTGGCCTGCATGGGCGGGGTGGCGTCCAGGCCGCGAGCCTCCAGCGTGCGCGGCACCAGCGCCATGCGGGCCAGCACGTCGCCCTCGGTTTTTTCGGTCATGTCCCACAAACCGGTGTGCGCGGGAAAGTCGCCGTAGTCATAGCCCATGGCCTGCAGGTGCTCGTTCAGCAGGCTGAAGTGTTGCGCTTCCTCGGCGGCCACTTTCAGCCAGTCCAGGTAATAAGCGTGCGGCAGCCCGCCAAAGCGCCAGACCGCGTCCAGGGCCAGATTGATGGCATTGAATTCGATGTGGGTCACGGCGTGGAGCAGCGCAGCCAGGCCTTCGCGGGTGAAGGGGGAGCGCTTGGGCACATCCAGATGGGAGCGCAATTCCGGCCGTGCCGGGCGCCCGGGCAGGCCGGCGGGGGCCTGTAGAGCGGCATCATTTGCTACTGAAAGTGAAGCTGAAAACGACTGTATGGCAAGGGTAAGCTTTACTTTTTCCTGTGGATCGGGCGCCAGCAGCGCCTGCAGGGCGTGCTGGCGCAGATCTGTGGAGTGTAGCTTGTCAACCATGGCTGGATTGTCGGCGATAGCGTCGTTTGCCGCCGCAGACAGTACTGCGAGTGGTTACTTACAATCGGGGCAATCCCTTTTCGACGATCACCTGTTCAAGGACTTCCATGGCCATTTACCAGCTGGGCGATTCAGCCCCTACCATCCACGAATCAGCCTGGGTGGCTGAAAACGCGCAGGTCATCGGCCGGGTGACGCTGGGCGAGGGCAGCAGCGCCTGGTTTGGCGTGGTCATTCGCGGCGATACCGAAAGCGTCACCATCGGCCGGGGCACCAACGTCCAGGACAACAGCGTCCTGCACGCCGACCCGGGCGTGCCGCTGACCATTGGCAACGATGTGTCAATCGGCCATCAGGTCATGCTGCACGGCTGCACTGTTGGCGACGGTACGCTGATCGGCATCCAGGCGGTGGTACTCAATGGCGCGAAGATCGGCAAGAACTGCCTGGTCGGCGCGGGTTCGCTGGTGACGGAGGGCAAGGAGTTTCCCGACGGTTCCCTGATTCTGGGCAGCCCGGCCAAAGTGGTGAGGCAAATGTCACCAGAGCAGATCGAGGGTTTAAAAGCGATCGCGCAGCACTATGTAGACAATGCCCGGCGTTACAAGGCCGGACTCAAGAAACTGGCCTGAACGGTACCTAAAGCATGACTACCCCAAATACCCGACCATCCCAAACCGCGCGTGGGGGCTCTTCAGCCCAGCAGGGGCCGCGGGACTGGCTTTGCCAGACCGCAGGCGCAGCGGCCCCCTCGGGGGGCAGCGCATTACACGAAGTGAAAAGCGTGGGGGCCTAATGTCCGAACTTCATAAATTCCTCTTTGACGGCCTGCCGGTGCGCGGCATGCTGGTACGCCTGACCGGCTCCTGGCGGGAGATTCTCAAGCGCCGGCAGGCTGCTGGAGGCTATCCGGTCGAGGTCATGCACCTGCTGGGCGAAATGACGGCGGCCGGCGCCCTCATGCAGAGCAACATCAAATTCAATGGTTCGTTGACTTTGCAGATTTTTGGCGATGGCCCGGTCAAGCTGGCGGTGGCGGAAGTGCAGCCCGACCTGAGCCTGCGCGCCACCGCAACGGTGACGGGCAGCGTGGATGCCGGCAGTTCCTTGAGCCAACTGGTCAATGTGAACAACCAGGGGCGTTGCGCCATCACGCTGGACCCGAAGGACAAGCTGCCGGGGCAGCAGCCCTACCAGGGCGTGGTGCCGCTGTTTGGCGACCGGCGCGAAAAGATTGAAAACCTGGGCGAGGTGCTGGAGCACTACATGCTGCAGAGCGAGCAGCTGGACACCAAGCTGATTCTGGCCGCCGATGGCAAGGTGGCTGCCGGCCTCCTGATCCAGCGCCTGCCGGTGAAAGGGCAGGGCAACCTGGAGGGCCGGATTGACAGGGACGCCAATGAGGACCAGATCGGCCTCAATGAAGATTACAACCGGATCGCCATGCTGGCCGCAACGCTGAAACGCGAAGAGCTGCTGGGCCTGGATGCGGACACCATCCTGCGCCGCCTGTTCTGGGAGGAGCAGGTGACCCGCTTTGAGCCGGTAACGCCCAGCTTTTCCTGCAGCTGCTCGCGCGACCGTGTCGGCAACATGCTGCGCAGCCTGGGTACGGCAGAGATTGAGAGCATCATTGAAGAGCGCGGCAAGGTGGCCGTTGGCTGCGAGTTTTGCGGTGCCCAGTACGACTTTGACCCCGTGGATGCGGCGCAGATATTCATGAGCCAGAGCAGACAGCAACCGCCCACCCCGACGGTGCAGTAACCGGGATCTACACGTGGCCTTGAGCGGCCCCTATGCCGGGCGGATACGCCCGGCCAGCAAATCGCTCAGTAGCCGGTGCTCGCACTGCGGGTCACTGCATTTGTCGCACACCCATACCCAGGGCCGGGCTTTGCCGGCGCTGTCCGGGCCGCCCACTGAACCGGGGCTTTGCCGCAGGTGCTTGCCGGCCGTTTTCAGCAGGGGCTCAAGGGCAGCGAGTGCGTGGGTGAGGCGTCCATCGTCCGAGCCGTAAATCACCTGGTAGGGCACGCCAGCTTGTAGCAGTGCGGTGCGAATCGACTGGTCTGCAGCTTCCCTCATCTGGGCAGTGATGGCTGGCAAACCACACGGATTAAGCCCGTGCGCAGGTGCCTCCAGCCCCATGAGCAGAATCAGGTCGTAGCCGGCCAGATTGCCGGCAGGCAGGTGCGCGGGGTCGATCACGACGGAAGCGGCGCAAGCCGAGGTTTCCAGTGCACCATTCAGAGCGGCGGCGAGGGCGGACTTTCCGGTTTGGGGGGCGCCAACCAGCGCGATATTCAGCACAGTGAACCCCGATGAGGTAGCAAATGAGACAACAGGTAAATGAGTCGAGGCAGGGTGTTGCACCCGGGGCTGAAGCGCTTATTTGGCGATCTGTACAAAGATCTCATTGGGCTTGACCATACCCAGCTCCATCCGTGCCTTTTCCTCGACCATTTCCAGGCCTTCCCGCAGGTCCCTGACTTCGGCCGCCAGCTGCTCATTGCTCACCTGCGCCTGCGCATTTTTGGCGAGTTGCTCGTCCAGCCGCTGCTGCATCTCGCGCACGCTTGGCACGCTGCCCCGGCCAATCCAGAGTTGCGCATGAAACAACACCAGCAACGCAATCAGGATGGCAGGGATGAAGCGATTAGCCAAGGTTTAGCCACAAGCCGTGGAATTGGATGTGGTCAGGTCAACGCAGGTTGTAGAACGCTGCGCGGCCTGGATACGTCGCGATGTCACCCAGGTCTTCCTCGATGCGCAGCAGCTGGTTGTACTTGGCCATGCGGTCCGAGCGGGAGAGCGAACCGGTCTTGATCTGGCCGGCATTGGTGCCAACCGCGATGTCGGCAATGGTGGAGTCTTCGGTTTCGCCAGAGCGGTGGCTGATGACGGCGGTGTAGCCGGCGCGCTTGGCCATTTCAATCGCAGCGAAGGTTTCCGTCAGCGTGCCAATCTGGTTGATCTTGATCAGGATCGAGTTGGCGATGTGCTTGTCGATGCCTTCCTTGAGAATCTTGGTGTTGGTGACAAACAGGTCGTCGCCGACCAGTTGCACCTGTTTTCCCAGGCGTTCGGTCAGTATTTTCCAGCCATCCCAGTCGCCTTCGGCCATGCCGTCCTCAATGCTGATGATGGGGTATTTGTCGACCCAGGTCGCCAGGATGTTGGTCCATTCGGTGGCGTCCAGGCTCAGGCCTTCGCCGGCCAGCACGTACTTGCCATCCTTGTAAAACTCGGAGGCCGCGCAATCCAGGCCCAGCGCAATTTGTTCACCCGCGACATAGCCGGCCTTGTCGATAGCCTCGAGGATCATCTGGATGGCCGCTTCGTGGCTGGGCACATTCGGCGCAAAGCCGCCCTCGTCACCAACGGCCACGCTCATGCCCTTGTCGTGCAGGATTTTCTTGAGCGCATGAAACACCTCGGCACCGTAACGCACGGCTTCGCGAAAGCTCGGTGCGCCGATGGGGATGATCATCAGCTCCTGCAAGTCAAGGTTGTTGTTGGCGTGCGCGCCGCCGTTGACCACGTTCATCATGGGAACGGGCATTTGCATGGCGCCGCTGCCGCCGAAGTAGCGGTACAGCGGCAGGCCAGCTTCTTCAGCCGCCGCACGCGCGACTGCCATGCTGACGGCCAGCGTGGCATTGGCACCCAGGCGGGACTTGTTGTCCGTTCCGTCCAGGTCAATCAGCGTACGGTCGAGAAAGGCCTGCTCGCTGGCATCCAGGCCGAGCACGGCTTCGGAGATTTCAGTGTTGATGTGCTCGACGGCCTTGAGCACGCCCTTGCCAAGGTAGCGCGATTTGTCGCCGTCGCGCAGCTCGATGGCTTCGCGCGAACCGGTGGAGGCGCCCGAGGGGACTGCGGCGCGGCCCATCACGCCGGACTCCAGCAGCACGTCGCATTCAACGGTGGGATTGCCACGGCTGTCGAGAATTTCACGGCCAACGATATCAACAATTGCGCTCATTTATGTTCTTTCAAAATCAGAAAACAAAAATCAGAAGACTGAAACTACACACCTTCAACCAGCACCATGCGCATGACGGCGATGCCCTGACGCGACTGACGGGCGGCCTCGTACTCGGCCGACGCATTGAAGGCCCGGGCTTGCTCCATGTCGGGGAATTTCAGCATGACAAGGCGGCTTGGCGACCAATCGCCTTCAATCACCTCGACCTTGCCGCCACGCACGCAAACTTCGGCGCCGTGCACTTGCATGGCAATGCTAGAGAGTTTTTTATAGGTTTCGTATTGTTCGGGGTTCGTAACTGTAACGTTGGCGATGATGTAGGCACTTGGCACGGTCAGGCTCCGAAGCTGTTTTCAAGGTAGCCGTTTTTCTTGGTCACGCGGTCCAGTTCTAGCAGCGTCTCGAGCAGGGCTTTCATGTGCTTGAGCGGCACGGCATTGGGGCCGTCGCTCAGGGCCTTGGCCGGATCGGGATGCGTTTCCATGAAGAGGCCGGCCACACCGACGGCGACCGCAGCCCGTGCCAGCACCGGCACCATTTCGCGCTGGCCGCCGCTGCTGGTGCCCTGGCCGCCGGGGAGTTGCACCGAGTGGGTCGCATCAAACACCACCGGGGCATTCGTCTCGCGCATGATGGCCAGGCTGCGCATGTCGGACACCAGGTTGTTGTAGCCAAAACTGGCACCGCGCTCGCAGGCCATGAAGTTGTCTTCGTTGAGGCCTTTTTCGCGTGCTGCCGCCCGCGCCTTGTCGATGACGTTCTTCATGTCACCCGGCGCGAGGAACTGGCCTTTCTTGATATTGACCGGCTTGCCCGATTGCGCCACCGCATGGATGAAGTCGGTCTGGCGGCACAAAAACGCCGGGGTTTGCAACACGTCGACCACGGAGGCGACGGTGGCAATGTCGGCTTCCGAATGGACATCGGTCAGGAGGGGCAGGTTCAGCTCGCGTTTGACCTTGGCGAGGATTTCCAGGCCCTTGACCATGCCGGGGCCGCGAAAACTGGTGCCGCTGGAGCGGTTGGCCTTGTCGTAGCTGGACTTGAAGATGAAGGGGATGCCCAGCGACGAAGTGATCTCTTTCAGCGTGCCGGCCGTGTCCATCTGGAGCTGTTCGGACTCCACCACGCAGGGTCCGGCAATCAGGAAAAACGGCTGGTTCAGACCAATGTCAAATCCGCATAGTTTCATGGTCAGGCCACCGCTTTCAGGGCCTTGGCCGTGGCTTTGCCATCCTGGCCGGCCTTGACGCGGTGCTCAAGCACCGCCGCAATGTAGGCATTGAACAGCGGGTGCCCGGCCCAGGGGGTGGATTTGAATTCGGGGTGAAACTGCACACCCACGAACCACGGGTGCACATCCTGCGGCAATTCCACGATCTCGGTCAGGTGCTCGCGCTGCGTGAGCGCCGAAATGACGAGGCCCGATTTGCGCAAGGCGTCGAGGTAGTTGACGTTGGCTTCATAGCGATGGCGATGCCGCTCGGTCACCACATCGCCATAGATTTTGTGGGCCAGCGAGCCCTTGGCGACATCGGAGCTTTGAGCGCCAAGCCGCATGGTGCCACCCAGGTCGGACTTGGCGTCGCGCGTCTTGATGGTGCCGTCGGCGTCTTTCCACTCGGTGATGAGCGCGATAACGGGGTTGGGGGTGGCCGGGTCGAACTCGGTGCTGTTCGCGTCTTTCAGGCCCGCGACGTGGCGCGCAAATTCGATGGTGGCCACTTGCATGCCCAGGCAGATACCGAGGTAGGGTATTTTGTTTTCACGGGCGAAGCGGGCGGCGCAAATCTTGCCTTCGACACCCCGCACACCGAAGCCGCCAGGCACCAGAATGCCGTCGAAGCGTGCCAGGCGCGACACGTTATCGGGGGTGATGGTTTCGGAGTCGAAATACTCGATGACCACCTTGGCATGGTTTTTCATGCCCGCATGACGCAGGGCCTCGTTGAGCGACTTGTAGCTGTCGGAGAGGTCCACATACTTGCCAACCATGGCAATGTTGACCTCGGTCTTGGGATGCTCGGTTTCATACACCAGATCGTCCCAGCGCTTGAGATTGGCTGGCGGCGTATTCAGGCGCAGCTTGTCGCAGATCAGGCCATCCAGTCCCTGCTCGTGCAACATGCGCGGGACCTTGTAAATCGTGTCCACGTCCCACATGGAAATGACACCCCACTCGGGCACGTTGGAGAAGAGGGAGATTTTTTCACGCTCTTCCGCCGGAATGCGACGGTCTGCGCGGCACAGCAGCACGTCGGCCTGAATGCCGATTTCGCGCAATTGCTTGGCCGTGTGCTGCGTCGGCTTGGTCTTGAGTTCGCCGGCGGCCGCAATCCACGGCACATAGCTCAGATGCACAAATGCGGTGTTGTTGGGCCCCATCCGCAGGCTCATCTGCCGCACGGCCTCCAGAAAGGGCAGGGATTCGATGTCGCCGACGGTGCCGCCTACTTCGACAATCGCCACATCGACCGCATCAGCGGTTTCATAGCCAGCGCCGCGCTTGATGAATTCCTGAATTTCGTTGGTGACGTGGGGAATGACCTGCACGGTCTTCCCAAGATAGTCGCCGCGACGTTCTTTTTCGAGCACGCTTTTGTAAATCTGGCCGGTGGTGAAGTTGTTGGCCTTGCGCATGCGCGTTTCAATGAAGCGCTCGTAGTGGCCCAGGTCCAGATCGGTTTCGGCGCCGTCATCAGTGACGAAAACTTCACCGTGCTGAAAGGGCGACATGGTGCCGGGATCCACGTTGAGGTAGGGATCCAGCTTGATAAGAGTGACTTTGAGGCCTCGCGATTCAAGGATCGCAGCTAAGGAGGCTGAGGCGATTCCCTTGCCCAGGGAAGACACCACACCGCCGGTGACGAAGACAAATTTGGTCATGTCAGGTACGAACCGCAAGTTCGCAGAGGTGGTAAACGGAGATTATACGGGTTGGCCGCACGGCGGCCGCCAGCGGAGGCACTAAAACCCGGGCTTTCCTGTGATGGGCGCATTACACGGCAGTGAAAAGCGTCGGGGCCAACGAACGCCGCGGCCGGGCCGCCCCAAGCAAGTTCAGCCCCCTCGGGGGGGGAGCAGCGCATTACACGCAGTGAAAAGCGTGGGGGCCAACGAACGCAGCGCCGGGCCGCCCCAAGCAAGTTCAGCCCCCTCGGGGGGCAGCGCATTACACGCAGTGAAAAGCGTGGGGGCCCATCTAGCTGCTACATTGCGAAACATGACAAATCAAGCCAATCCCCTGGAAAACAGCGCGGCCGGCGGCGAAGCCTTGGACCTGGCCGGCAGGCATCTGGTGCTGGGCCTGTCGGGCGGCATTGCCTGCTACAAGTCGGCCGAGCTGTGCCGCGCGCTGATCAAGGCTGGCGCCACCGTGCAGGTGGTCATGACGGAAGCGGCCGAGCAGTTCATCACACCTGTCACCATGCAGGCGCTGAGCGGCCGGCCGGTTTACACCAGCCAGTGGGACAGTCGCGAAGCCAACAACATGGCGCATATCAACCTGTCGCGCGAGGCCGATGCGATTTTGATCGCACCCATGAGCGCTGACTTCATGGCGAAGCTCCTCCATGGCCGCGCCGATGATTTGCTGAGCCTGATGTGCCTGGCCCGGCCCATCGACAAGGTGTCGCTGCTGGTGGCGCCGGCGATGAACCGCGAGATGTATGCGCACCCGGCGACGCAGCGCAACTTTGTTCAGCTTGAAGCAGACGGCGCCAGGGTGCTGGGCGTGGGCAACGGCTTTCAGGCGTGCGGGGAAACGGGTGATGGGCGCATGCTGGAACCCGAGCAACTGCTGGAAGACATCATTGCCTTCTTTGCGCCCAAGGTGCTGGCCGGTCAGCGCGTGCTGGTCACGGCTGGCCCCACATATGAGGCCATTGACCCGGTGCGCGGCATTACCAACCTGTCCAGCGGGAAGATGGGTTTTGCCATTGCACGCGCTGCGCGTGAAGCGGGTGCCGAGGTCACGCTGGTCGCCGGCCCGGTGGGCCTGCCCACACCACGGGGTGTCACGCGCATTGACGTGAGATCTGCACAGAATATGCTCGATACCGTGATGGACCGGGTGCAGGGCGCTGCTGTTTTCATCGCTACCGCGGCTGTGGCCGACTGGCGTCCTGCGACACCATCAACCCAAAAGATCAAGAAAGACGGCTCGGGCCACGCGCCGCAACTGGGATTCACGGAAAACGCGGATATCCTCGCCACCGTTGCCAAGTCTGCCGCCGCCCGGGCGGGCAAGCTGTTTTGCGTGGGCTTTGCCGCAGAAAGCCATGACCTGGCCGAGAACGCCCAAGCCAAGCGCCTGCGCAAAAACGTCCCACTGCTGGTAGGTAACATCGGGCCCGATACTTTTGGACAGGACCATAACGCGTTGCTGCTGGTTGACGAGCAAGGCAGCACCGAGGTGGCCCGGGCGTCCAAGCTGTCGCTGGCACGCCGGCTGGTTCAGGAAATCGCTGCCAGGCTGGCGGCGCCGGCCGCTTCGACCCGGAAAGGGTGAGCTGCTTGATACACCCCTCCGACACCCCTCCTGATGGCGATTTCGCGCGGTACGTCGAACGCTTGACCAGCGGAAATATTTCAGCCGGCGCGCGCCCGGACATGTTCAAGCCAGAGTCGGCCGGGCAGGCGAGTGCGCCGTTTTCCCCGAGCTCCGGCATACCCTCTGTCAAGGCAGCCCTGGAACCCTTTGCAGGAATTCCGTTCCTCACTCATTTGAAGTGGGCGCTTGTGGCGTGGATAGGAACCCAGGTGCTGGCCAGGGTACTGCCCGGAGCAGGCTTTCTGTTTATTCCCTTCCTGCTGGCCTATGCTGCGTGGGTCGTGTTCAGGGTTGGCGCTCCCTCCCTGCGTGCCTCGGCCAAACGTCTTGCAGACCTGGCAGATTCCGCCGCAAGAACCGCCACCGCAAGAGCTGCCGCAACAGGCGCTGCCGAAATATTCTCCCATCCCCAACAAGCCGAACGCAAACACAAGTCATGAAAATCGACGTCAAGATTCTGGACCCCCGCCTTCAGGGCAATCTTCCTCACTACGCCACGCCCGGCAGCGCCGGCCTGGACTTGCGCGCCTGCCTGGATGCGCCGCTGACGCTGGGCGCCAATGCCTGGCAACTGGTGCCGACGGGCATCGCGATCCACCTGTGTGATCCGGGCTATGCGGCGCTCATTTTGCCGCGCTCCGGATTGGGCCATAAACACGGCATCGTGCTGGGTAATCTGGTGGGCCTGATCGACAGTGACTACCAGGGCCAGTTGATGGTGAGCGCATGGAATCGCAGTGATGTGCCCTTCACCATCGAGCCCATGGAGCGTATCGCGCAACTGGTGGTCGTGCCGGTTGTGCAGGCGGAGTTCAATGTCGTCACCGAATTCCCCGCCAGCGAACGTGGCGAAGGTGGTTACGGGTCCACCGGCAAAAACTGAGGGTCGAACGGACGGCCGCATCGCCCCGGGTTCGTCCGGCGTCAGGCTTTTCTTACGCCGCTGGGCAGCCCTCTCCCACGCCGAGTCAGCCTGGGGCCCCACCCCTGGCTTTGGCGACTGCGCATGTAATCAGGTTAGAGACTCAAGCAATCCGCACGCTAACTGCACGTCATAGCGCAAGGTGGCGCCGGCTGATTGCATAAGGTCCCGAACTTTCTTAAACAGGAGACTTCCATGCGTCAACCTTCCCGATATATTTCAACCACCGCTTCGGTGCTTTTGCTGGCGGCCCTGGCTGCCTGCGGGTCTCCGCCCATGAGTTCATCGGAACCGGTGTCGACCTATCCCAGTTCTTCCTATCCTGCCCAGTATCCGCAGGGTAACTACACCGAGTTTGGGCGTGTCACCAATGTGGAAGTCCTGCGGACCTCGGAGCCAGGCAAGGGCTCCGGCGTCGGCGCGGTACTCGGTGGTGTGGCTGGTGCGGTGGTCGGCTCTCAGATCGGCGGCGGTAGTGGTCGCACTGCTGCCACGGTGGTCGGCGCTGTAGGTGGCGCTGTGGCCGGCAATGCCATTGAGAAAAGCCGGAGCACGACTGTTCGTGAAACCTATCGTATCTCGATCCGGCTGGACAACGGCGGCACCCGCGCCTACGACGTGCCTGCATACGGAGACTTGCGCGTCGGTGATCGCGTCAGGATAGAAAACGGACAAATTTACCGTCTTTAAACCGGCTCCAGGTCGTCTTCACGGCGGGTGAGGGTTTAGGTTTAGATAAAGGTAAGAGTAGGAGCGGTGGCAGCATTTGCTGCACCGCTCTGCAACTCGCGTTCACCCTGAGTGGATCAATGCAATGTGTCGTTGCCGCTCGTCAGCGATTCCAGTTTGAAAAAACCCGTACCGAGAGAGTCGCGTCCAATTTCCTGCGCGGTGGCCTCGCGCACAGACTCCACTTTCATCGCCAACCGGATCGCAATGCCGGCCAGGGGATGATTGCCATCCAGCACCACATGCTCAGGATAAATTTCCGTTACGGTGTAAATGTGGTCGTGCGGAATTTTCCCGTTGGCGCCGGCCGGTAGCGCTGCGCCGTCGAAGGTCATGCCTTCTTCCAGTTCTGCGGGGAAAATGTTGCGGGCTTCCAGGAAAACCAGGTTTTCGTCATAGTCGCCGAAGGTGTTTTCGGGCTCCAGATGCAATTCAAGCTTGTCGCCGGCCTCGTGGCCCTGCAGGGCCTCTTCAATTTTGATCAGCAGATCATTGCCGCCCACTAAAAACTCGACCGGCTCGTCCAGTTCATCGAGCACATCGCCCAGGGTGTCTTTCAGCGTCCATGTCAGGGCTACGACGCATTGCGGGGTGATTTTCATCCGACAATTGTCCCATGGATGTAAATCACGCTCTAGACCTTCTTGCCGGCTTGAGCCCGGCCCGATTCATGCGCCAGTACTGGCAAAAAAAGCCGCTTCTTGTGCGTCAGGCCATTCCCGGATTTCAGCCTTTGCTCAATCGCACAGACCTGTTCAGGCTGGCTGGGCAGGAGCATGTCGAGTCCCGTCTGATTGCCCGTCAGGCCCAGGGCTGGCGCATGCGGCAGGGGCCGTTTGCCAGGCGAAGCCTGCCGCCATTGAGCCGGGATGCATGGACGCTTCTGGTGCAGGGGGTGGATCTGCACGATGCGCGCGCGCATGCGCTGTTGCAAAAGTTTCGTTTTGTGCCGGATGCGCGGCTGGATGACCTGATGATCTCGTTTGCAACGCCGGGCGGCGGCGTGGGGCCGCACTTTGACAGTTACGACGTGTTTTTGCTCCAGGCCAGCGGGCGCCGGCGATGGAAAATTGGACAGCAAAAAGATCTGACCTTGCAGCAAGGGGTGCCGTTGAAAATACTGCAGAACTTCGAACCTGACGAGGAGTTTGTCCTTGAGGCGGGCGACATGCTTTACCTGCCGCCGCGCTATGCACATGATGGCATTGCCGAGGCTGTGGCGGGGAAGGTTGGCGAGGCCGCCGACTGCATGACCTATTCCATTGGTTTTCGGGCACCAGGGCGCAGCGAACTGGCGGCAGAACTGCTGCACCGCCTGGCCGAGTTCAGCGAAGATGAGCCGGAATCGTCCTCCGGCGAGGGGCGTCGGCGTGCCAGTCCTTCGCCGAAAATTTATCGCGACCCGCGCCAGGCGGCTACGGCGACGCCTGCGGCGCTGCCTGAGGGGCTTGCAAGGTTCGCCGGGCAAGCCGTTCTTGAGGCGCTCAAGGATCCGCTCGCACTGGCCTGCGCATTGGGGGAATACATGACCGAACCCAAGCCTTCCGTCTGGTTTGAGGCTCCCCTGCAGGACTGGGTGCCGGACGCCGTCAAGGCGGGCAAAGCCTCCATTTACCTTGATGCGCGCAGCCGGATGATGTATGACAGCGACCATGTATTTATCAATGGTGAAAGCTACCGTGCCAAAGGTACAGATGCCGCCCTCATGCGCCGGCTGGCCGACCAGCGCGGTCTCTCGGCCGGTGACTTGCGCAGGGCCAGCACGGCTGCTCTTGCGTTGCTGGCGGACTGGCATGAGGCCGGCTGGCTGCGGCAGGAGCTGCTGATGGGGGGCGGCACCTGAGGGGCTCGCCATCAATTCGAAGGACGAAGGAGACAGTCTCATGGATTCTCAAACAACACCGGCCGAGCCACCCATGTTGCTGGAGGGGCGATTCAGCGGCCGCACTGAGTTCACCAGCCTGGTCAGGCAGGCTTTTGCAGCGGCTGCCGCAGAGGGCTGGCGTGAAATCATTGTGTGCGACCCCAGCTTTGAGGACTGGCCTCTGGGTGAGCGCGTGGTGGTTCAGGCGCTGAATGATTGGTCCAGGACCGGCCGCAGGTTCACGATGCTTGCCAAAAATTACGATGAGGTGCTTCGGCGTCATGCGCGTTTTGCGGCGTGGCGGCGAACCTGGGCGCACATCGTGGAGTGCCGTGGAAGTGCCTCAACACCGGCTGATGACATGCCTAGCGCACTGTGGGCGCCCGGCTGGGTATTTGATCGGCTGGAGCTGACGCGCTGTGCGGGGGTGGCAGGCTCTGAAGTCGCCAGACGGCTCGCGCTGAGGGAGCGCTTGAATGAGCGGCTGCTGAAAAGCTCGCCAGCCTTCCCGGCGACCACCTTGGGACTTTAGAGGCCGGTGTGTGGTTTTTACGGGTCTCCCGCCGGATTCCACGCGGCGTTTTGCCGGCTAAGGGTTTTCAGGCTTGCAATAACCGACATATAATTTATAGCTGGGTAGAAAGAGCTCGAGTCCTTTCCCCGGTCAAACACATAGCCTGAATTCAGGTTCGGCTTGCCTTTGACAGTTTCCGGAAATTGTTTTCTAAATTCATCAAGGATCGTAAAAATGAACAAGTCACTCGTTTTGGCAGCTATTGTTGCCGCTGTTGCTCTGGCTGCTTGCGGCAAAAAAGAAGAAGCTCCAGCGCCTGCGCCCGCACCAGTTGCCGCACCTGCTCCTGCAGCTGCCCCTGCTGCTGACGCCGCTTCGGCTGCCGCTGGCGCTGCTGACGCCGCTGCTGGTGCCGCTTCGGCTGCCGCTGGCGCTGCTTCTGCCGCAGACGCAGCGAAGAAGTAATCCTCTTCAGCGAGTTGAAAAAAGCCGCTGCAAGGCGGCTTTTTTTTGCTCATGATTTCCTGGAGGCTTGCCAAGACCCCGGGAATCGTTGCTTCGTCATGTTGCGTTGTCAGATCTGGAGCCAGCAGCTTCCGTCATCGGGTTTCGCAACGATGATGTCCTCTGGCGCGCACGACAAAGCCTCTGCCATTACGTCCTGAACCAGCGCAGGCCGGTTGTTTTGTGCGCTTAAATGGGCTGCCACCAGATGCTTGAGGCCGGGGTGCCGCACGGCGCGGGCGATGTCTGCCGCTGCGGCGTTGGCAAGGTGGCCGTACTGGCCGCCGACCCGTCGCTTCAGAAATGCGGGATAGGCCGATTGGGCCAGCATCTCGGTGTCGTGGTTGCACTCCAGCAGCAGCGCATCGCAGGCCTTCAGGTGCGCGATGACGTGTGCCGTCGCATGTCCCAGGTCCGTCAAAATTCCCAGCTTCGCCGAGCCATCGGTGCAGGTGAGTTGCAAGGGCTCCCTGGCATCATGCGGTACGGTGAAGGGGGTGAGCTGAAGTCCGCCAAGCTCAATGGTTTCACCATCTCTGGCCGTGCGGAGCAGGCCGTCAAAATCCGGTGAGCCGGTAGCGGCATGGGTGCCGTGGCTCATCCAGACGGGGATGCGGTAACGCAGGGACAGCGAACGCGCGCAACCAATGTGGTCGCCATGCTCGTGGGTAATGAAGACTGCGTCGATGTCTTCTGGTTGAAGCCCGGCCTGGCCCAGCCGGTACACGAGGTGCTTGAGCCCCAGCCCGCAGTCAATGAGCACCCGAAAGGGCAGCAGGCCCAAGGCCTCCACCAGTGTGGCATTGCCCGAACTGCCACTGCCCAGGCTTTTGAACCTCAGCACCAGTGCAGCAGGCAATGATGGAGCTGCAAACCGCGGCCTTATTTCAGGTCGTCGGCAATCACCTGAACAATGCGCTTGGCATTGGCGGACGATTCAGGCGCGCCCTGGGCATTGAGCACCGATACCGTGGTGCTTTCGCCCAGGCTCTTGACCGCAATGCGGTACTTCAGTGGCGCTGGCGCAGCCGGAGAGCCACTGAACAGTTTGCTGAAGAATCCGGGCTCGCTCTTGTTGGCGATGGGTTCGACATAGCGTACAAAATAGGTGCCCTGGCTGCGGTCGCGGTCTTCCACGGTGAAGCCGGTGCGGTCCAGTGCCAGGCCCACGCGACGCCAGGCGCGCTCGAAGCCTTCGTCGATCTGCACGACGGGAAGATTGTTCACGACGGTGGAGCGGGATGTCTGTTTCGTGGCGCCTGCTGCAATGAGGGTCTTGGACTGCTCCTGCGCCACGCCCAGTTTCACCATCAGGCGGCGCAGAAATTCAGCTTCCAGTTCCGGGTCGGCAGGGCGCGGTTGCCAGACTGTGCTGTCGCCTGTCACGGCATTTCCGCTCTTGGCGCCGGTGATCACCTCCACCATGCCGCGATGGCTGATGAAAATCTCGGTGCCGCCGTCTGGCCGGCGCTCCAGCCGGGTGCGGAACTTGTCGCGTTCGCCGGTGGAATAGGCGCCATCGAGAATTTTGCCCAGTGCGCTGCGAATGAAGTCCTGAGGCAGCTTCGCGCGATTTTCGGCAAAGTCCGTTTCCATGATGCCCAGGTTTTCCTGATCTTGAGCCAGCAAAAAGCCGCTTTCCAGCCAGAAGTCACGTACCGGTCCCCAGAGCTTGTCGGCAGGCCGGTTGATGACCAGCCAGCGCTGGGTGCCCGCGCGTTCCACCCGCACGTCACCCACTGCAGCGGCTGCTGTCGGTACGGTCTGGGGCGCGGCCTGGCCCACCTGGTAGCTGCTGGCGGTCACGGCTGTGCCTGGCACCACATAGCGGCTTTCACGGTTGAGCTGGGTCAGGTCGGGAGGAATATCCAGCGAGGGCGCTTTGGTCGCGCTCGATTTGTAATCGATGCGCTCGCCTTCCATGACGTCCCTGAGGGTGGAGCAGCCCGCAAGCAGACCCACGGCAACCAGTGCAGATATGGTTAGCGCGGTTTGGGCGGTTGCAAAGGCAGGGCGTTTTGGCAAGTTCTTCACGGGGGTTCCCTTAAAAATCAGATCAGGCCGCAGGCGCGCAGGGCGCCTTCCACGGCAGCTTCGTTGGAGGTGTCAAGCGGCGTCATCGGCAGCCGCAGCGTGCCGCCGCACAGTCCCATCCGGGCCATCGCCCACTTGACAGGAATCGGGTTGGCTTCGACAAAAAGGTTTCTGTGCAGAGGCAGCAGTTTGAACTGCAGTTCCATGGCCCGCCTGGCGTCTCCCGCTACAGCCGCCACGCACAACTCGTGCATCAGGCGTGGCGCGATGTTGGCCGTCACGCTGACGTTGCCTTGTCCACCGCACAGCATCAGCGCCACGGCGGTCGGATCATCACCCGAGTACACGGCAAACCCCTGGGGGACTTCCTTGATCAGCCACTGCGCGCGCTCGATGTTGCCGGTGGCTTCCTTGATGCCGACAATGCCGGGCACCTGGGCCAGGCGCAGCACGGTGGCATGCGCCATATCGGCTACGGTGCGGCCGGGCACGTTGTACAGCACGATGGGCAGGTCACCGACAGCCTCGGCGATCGCCTTGAAATGCCGGTACTGGCCTTCCTGGGTGGGCTTGTTGTAATAGGGGACGACTTGCAGCTGGCAGTCGGCGCCCACCTGCTTGGCAAACCTGGCGAGCTCGATCGCCTCGGCGGTGGAATTGGCGCCGCAGCCGGCCATGATGGGCACGCGCTTTTTCGCCTGCTCCACCGAGACGCGGATGATTTCGCAGTGCTCTTCGACGTTGACGGTCGGGGATTCGCCGGTGGTGCCGACCACGCCTATGCAGTCGGTCCCTTCGGCGATGTGCCAGTCCACCAGTTTGCGCAGGGTGGGGTAATCTACGCTGCCGTCATCATGCAAGGGTGTTGCCAGTGCAACGATGCTGCCAGTAATGGGTTTCATGTCTTGGTCTGTAGGTTCGCGGCCCTGGGAGTGGTCTGGAAACAATCGTGAAAAGTAGATTGCCGACCCGAAGAGCCAATCCTGCATTCTACCCAGAGGCTAGACCAGTCTGTAGCGTGGGGGGACTGGGGTGTGGGGTTGCAGGACCCCGGGCAAACCCGGATGGTTTTCGGGTTCGTGGATGGCGGCAATGCGCTGGACGAAGCGGGGCTGCAGTCCCTGCGGGCCTTCCTCAAAGCCGTCCTCGAAAGCGACCACCCGCAAGCCGCGGCAGATCTCCAGCAACTCACCGGGACGCAACAGAAAATCGGGACGGGAGGGTTTTCCCACGGTTTCATTGCCTTGCGTAAAAGTTTCGTAAATCAGGACACCGCCCGGCGCCAGGCTGCCAAGCAAGGTGGGCATCAGCGGGCGCCAGAGGTAGTTGGTGACCACCACCGCGTCAAATTGCCGGCCGGCAAAGGGCCAGGAGCCATTTTCAATATCCGCCACCACCGCTTCGCGGGCCTGCGCCGGAATTGCTATGGACTCAATAGCCTCCTGTGACCTGTCTACAAGGACGACGGGGTGATTTTGTTTATAAAACCAGCAGGCATGGCGGCCATAGCCGCAAGCCACATCGAGCACCACACCGCCGTCTGCCACCAGGTGCGACCAGCGCTGTACCCAGGCCGAGGCCGGCTCTGTGCCATGTGAACTGTGTTCCTTATGCGATGTGGTCATGTGTCAATGTGTTCAGCGAAACGTGGTCAATGAGGTTTTACCTCGTCCTTGAGGGCGGCCAGCGCCATCGACTCTACACGGGCTGGCGCCACCAGCTTGAGCCAGCGCCCCAGCCTGCCTTTGGCCGTCATCACCACCTCGCGGTCCCGCCGTGCCATGCCCTGCAGAATCAGTCCTGCGCATTCCTCAACGCTCATGGCCTGGTCTTCCTTCAGGCCGCTGGCGTCGGCAGGAGCACCCGCGGCATTGAAGCCGCGATACCGGGTCTGCGTAGCGACCACGCCGGGATAGACGGTCGTCACGCTGACGCCGGCACCTTTCAATTCCGCGCGCAGGGCCTCGAAGAAACCCGTCATGGCAAATTTGGTGGCGCTGTAGGCGGTCCGGCCCGGCACGCCAATCAGCCCGGCGAGGCTGGAGACGGCCACGATGGCCCCGCGGCTTTGCTTTAAATGAGGCAGAGCCGCATGGGTGCACCAGACGCTGCCCCAGAGGTTGATGCGCATCAGTTGCTCGTACCAGGCCAGGTCTTCGGCTTTGACGTCTTCAAAGAGCGCCTGCGCCGACCGACCGGCGTTATTGACCAGCGCGTCGATGCGGCCAAACCGGGCGACAGCGGCGGCGATCAGCTGCCGGCATTGGGCCTCGACCGAGACATCGGTTTTCACCACCAGCGTCTGGGCGCCATGCGCCGCACATTGCGCGGCGACTTCCGCGAGCAAGGCTTCGTTGCGCGCAGCCAGCACCAATGCCACGCCGGTGCGGTGCGTTTGCGCCAGTTGCCGCGCCATCTCCGCACCTATGCCATCGGACGCCCCGGTAATTACGATAGTTTTCATGGCTGCTTGTCCCCGTCGTGATTGGCTTCAGGTCTCAATGGCCTGTAAAACACCGCGGGCAAGCCTGAAGCAAGCCTGAAGCAAGCCTGAAGCAATCCTAGAAACAGGCCCAGACCTGATTGGCCAGCGTGAAGAGGAAATCAGGCCGTGTATAAAGGGAAAACACCCCAAGTGACGCGAGGATCGCGACGGTCCACAAGCCGATTTTCTTGGACACTTCATGCTCCCTGCGGTACGCCGGCGCGGGCAATCGGGGCTTCGCGCACCGGCAGGTTCACCAGCGCGGCAAATACGCCCAGCGCAATCGCGATGTACCAGACGATGTCGTAGCTGCCCGTACGGTCGTACAGGTAGCCGCCCAGCCAGACGCCCAGGAAGGAGCCGATCTGGTGGCTGAAGAAGATAAAGCCGCCCAGCATGGACATATGCTGGATGCCGAAGATTTGCGCCACCACCGCATTGGTGGGTGGGATGGTCGACAGCCACAACAGGCCCATCACGCTGGCAAAGATGTAAACGCTCATGGGGCTCAGCGGGGCGGCCAGGAACACGGCGATGACGATGGCCCGCGACAGGTAAATCGTCGCCAGGATTTTGCGTTTGGCGATCTTCTGCCCGAGCGAGCCGGCCAGGTAGGTGCCGAACACATTGAACAGGCCGATCAGCGCCAGCGCATAGCTGGCTACCTGCGGCGACAGGCCCTTGTCTTTGAGATAGCTGGGCATGTGCACGCCAATGAATACCACCTGGAAGCCGCAGACGAAATAGCCGGCCATCAGTAATTGAAAGCTCGGGTATTTGAAGGCTTCCCGCAGCGCCTGCCCGATGGTTTGCTCGCGTTTGACCGGCTTGCCGCTCGCAAAGCCGCTCTCATGCAGCCCCAGCGCCAGGGGCACGATCATCAAAACTGCAATGCTCAGGGCCAGCAGCGCTTCTTTCCAGCCCAGGCTACTGATCAGGAAGCCCTCGATGGGCACCATCAAAAACTGGCCAAACGAGCCTGCGGCCGCTGCCACGCCCATGGCCCAGGAGCGCTTGTCCGAGGAAATATTGCGCCCGATGACGCCGTAAATCACCGCGTAGGTTGTGCCCGCCTGCGCCGCGCCAATCAGCACCCCCGCGGTCAGCGTGAACAGCAGGCCCGTGGGCGACAGCGCCATGCCGACAAGGCCCAGGGCGTACAGCAGCGCGCCGCCCACAATCACCCGGAAAGCGCCAAAGCGGTCAGCCGCCATTCCGGCAAAGATGCCAAAAACACCCCAGGCCAGGTTCTGCACGGCAATGGCAAAAGCGAAGGTCTCGCGCGTCCAGCCCTGCGCCTGGGTGATGGGTTGAAGCCAGAGGCCGAAACCATGGCGTATGCCCATGGACAGCGTGACAATCGCCGCGCCGCAGGCCAGCACCTGGAGCATTGACAGGGTTTGGACGGAATAGGTCGCAGAATCGGAGGAAGGAGAGGGGTTGGAAGCCATGGGCAGACTGTAACGAAAATGTCCACGAGGTGCTGGCGGCCGGGCGGTGCGCCGCGAGGCGGAACCGTTCGACCCGGCGGGTTCGGTTAGTATGGCTGTATATTCATAAGGGGTATCCGCTTAGCTCCACTAGACCGATTCCACCATGTCCTGTGTTGTTCGGGTGATGTCCTGATAGGTCACGGGTTTCGTGACAACGGCTTGCTGCAGCAGCCGGTAAAACAGCATCCCGCGAGAGCCCGAAGTGCGGCGATTGAAGCGAAAGACAAACTCATCCAGGTAGGCATCCAGATGCTCGGGCTGGACCGAGCCATGGTGCGTGCCCAGGATCCAGCGCTTGACCAGTGAGGCCACCCGATGCACCCCTGCCATGGAGACATGGGCAGGAACATCCGAGCCCAGCATGACCGTGCGCTCATGGTCATAGCCCAGCTCGCTGAGCGAACGATAGGCGGCCGAGCCGTCAGTGCGAATCTGGGCGCCGGGCTCCACCGACTGCTGGACAAACGGCACCACGCATTCGTCAGAATCATTGGCGATGCGGTGCAGACGAATCCGGCCAAATCCTTTGGGCTGCAGTATCTCCACGGCCATCACCACCAGTACTTTGCTGGTGCGGCTCTTGCGACCCACGGCAGAGATGGGCTGCTGTCGGTCCGAGATGGCCAGGTAGGTTTCATCCACCTCGACCAGACCTTTCAGGCGTTCCCGATCCGGGCGCACCATGGCACAGCGAAAGCGGTGCAGCATGGTCCAGGCCGTCTGGTAGCTGCCCAGCCCCAACACCCGCTGCAAGCCTAGGGCGCTGACACCTTGCTTCTGGCTGGTGAGATACCACGCCGCCGCCAGCCATACCTTTAGCGGCGTACGGGTCTTGTCAAAGATGGTGCCCGAGGTCACGGTCGTCTGTCGCCCACAGTCCTGGCACATCAATCGCGTGCGGCTGGATCGGTATGGCGCCGCCATGCTGGCGCAATTTGGGCAGGCGAAGCCGTGCGGCCAGCGCAAGCGCTCCAGGTAAGACAGGCAAGCCTCCTCGGAGGAAAACCAATCGAGGAATTCGCTCCAGGTGCGGGGGTAGTCTTGGGCTGGAACTGGCATAATAACTGGGTATTTATCCAGTATATCCGACTCCACTGGAGCTAAGCGGATACCCCTTATATTCATACAGTTACTTTTGCGGCCCGGTCTACAATTGCCGCAATTTCCTCATCAGCCATGGCCGACAAACTATCTACCGCAAGCAACGAATATTCCGAAGGCTCCATCCGCGTGCTCAAGGGCCTGGAGCCCGTCAAGCAACGGCCGGGCATGTATACGCGCACCGACAACCCGCTGCACATCATCCAGGAGGTTCTGGACAACTCGGCTGATGAGGCGCTGGCCGGGTATGGCAAAAAGATCAAGGTCACGCTGCACACCGACGGCTCGGTGAGCGTGGAAGATGACGGCCGCGGCATCCCGTTTGGCCTGCACCCGGAAGAAAAAGCACCGGTGGTCGAGCTGGTGTTCACCCGCCTGCATGCCGGCGGCAAGTTCGACAAGGGCAAGGGCGGCGCTTATAGCTTCTCGGGTGGCCTGCACGGCGTGGGGGTGAGCGTCACCAACGCCTTGTCAAAACGGCTTGAAGTGATGTCTTACCGCGAAGGCATGGTCGCCCGGCTGGTGTTTTCAGGTGGCGATGTCATTGAAAAACTGCAGTTGCGCAAGGCTGCTGAAGGCGACCGCAAGTGCGGTACTTCCGTGCGTGCCTGGCCGGACGCCAAATACTTCGAGTCTGCCGCTCTGCCCATGGCCGAGTTGACGCATTTGCTGCGCAGCAAGGCCGTGTTGATGCCCGGCGTGACTGTCACGCTGACCAACGAGAAGACCAAAGAAACGCAGACCTGGGCCTACAAAGGCGGCCTGCGCGACTACCTGATGCAGACCCTCACTGCCGATCCGGTGATTCCGATGTTTGAAGGCGAGGGCTTTGCCGATGCCTCGCACGACAGTTTTGCCGAGGGTGAGGGCGCCCAGTGGTGTGTGGCCTTTACCGAAGACGGTCAGCCCATGCGCGAAAGCTACGTCAACCTGATCCCGACCAGTGCCGGCGGTACGCACGAGAGCGGGCTGCGCGATGGCTTGTTCACTGCTGTCAAGAGCTTTATCGATTTGCATTCGTTGCTACCCAAGGGCGTCAAGTTGCTGCCCGAGGATGTGTTTGCCCGGGCCAGCTATGTGCTTTCCGCCAAGGTGCTGGACCCGCAGTTTCAGGGTCAGATCAAGGAACGCCTGAACTCGCGCGATGCGGTGCGGCTGGTGTCGAGCTTTGTGCGCCCCACGCTGGAGCTGTGGCTGAACCAGCATGTCGACTACGGAAGAAAGCTGGCCGAACTCGCCATCAAGGCTGCGCAAACCCGCCAGAAGGCTGGCCAGAAGGTTGAAAAACGCAAGGGCTCCGGCGTGGCCGTGCTGCCGGGCAAGCTGACCGATTGTGAAAGCAAGGACCTGGCACACAACGAGGTCTTCCTGGTCGAGGGCGACTCGGCGGGCGGCAGTGCCAAGATGGGGCGCGACAAGGAAAGCCAGGCCATCCTGCCGCTGCGCGGCAAGGTGCTCAACACCTGGGAGGTCGAGCGTGACCGGCTGTTCGCCAACACGGAAATCCACGATATTGCCGTGGCCATCGGGGTCGATCCGCATGGCCCCCATGACAAGCCGGACCTGAGCGGCCTGCGCTACGGCAAGGTCTGCATCCTCAGCGACGCCGACGTTGACGGCTCGCATATCCAGGTGCTGCTTTTGACCCTCTTTTTTCGCCACTTCCCCAAACTGATTGAAGCTGGTAATGTGTATGTGGCGCGCCCGCCGCTGTTTCGGGTGGATGCGCCGGCCCGCGGCAAGAAGCCGGCGTCCAAGGTGTATGCCCTGGACGAAGGTGAATTGACCGCCATATTGGACAAGTTGCGCAAGGACGGCGTGCGAGAGAACGCCTGGAGCATCAGCCGCTTCAAGGGGCTGGGCGAAATGAGTGCGGAACAGTTGTGGGAAACCACGCTCAACCCGGACACCCGGCGCCTATTGCCCGTGCAGTTGGGCAACTTTGATTTTCTGCAAACCGAGAGCCTGATCACCAAGCTGATGGGTAAAGGCGAGGCTGCGGCGCGGCGCGAACTGATGGAGTTGCACGGCGATGCCGTGGAGATTGATATTTGATGAATTTCCCCCTGAAGTTGTTTTCACTTTTGCACCTGGCATCGGCATCCCGCGCGTTGGCGGGGATGCGGGCGCCGCGTAGCCCTGCCCGCTGGCGCGCGCTGCTGTTGCCCATGCTGGTCATGATGCTTGCGGGTTTGCACGTCACTCCGGCCCGTGCCGATATCTGGGGCTATGTAGATGCCGGGGGCGTTGCCCACTTTTCGGCGATACGGCTGGATGAGCGCTATGAGCTTTTCTTTCGCGGGGCTGAAAGCTTCAGCGCAGGCAACGATGTTGCCAAAAGCGGCAAGGCAGTCGGCAACGGTGCCAACCGGGCTACCGGCGTGGCCGCTGCGCCGCCCAAGCTGCTCGCCTATTTTGATGTGTCTCCCAACTACAAGGCCGTCAAGCACCTGCTGCGCGAAGCTTCCGTCAAGCATGGCATTGACTACGAACTGCTGCAGGCCCTGATCGCCACCGAATCGGGCTTTGACACCCAGGCCGTCTCGCCCAAAGGCGCGGTGGGGCTGATGCAGCTGATCCCGCCGACGGCGGAACGCTATGGCGTCAGGGCCGACAAAAATTCCCCGATCCAGAAAAAGCTGACCGACCCCAAGACGAACATTCGGGCGGGTTCAAGCTACCTGAGCGACCTGATTGCCATGTTCCCCGGCCAGCTGGAGCTGGCTGTTGCCGCCTATAACGCCGGCGAGGGTGCCGTGCAGCGAGCCGGTAACAAGATTCCCAATTACCCTGAAACCAAAAACTACGTCAAGACCGTGATGCAGCTCTATAACCACCTTAAGCCGCCCAGCATGATGGCGTCGCCCGGCCGGGTTCGCATGGAAATGATGGGCGGCGCAACCGGCCGCAGCAACATGGTGCCGCCCACAGTGGTGTCCACCGCCACGCCAGAGGTCCAGCCCGAGCAGAACTGACGTCACAATGCGCCTTGTGTTCAGCCCGGGAATGTTTGCGCGGGATGTGCCACCCACCAGCCCGGCGGCCTGAAAAACGGCTCCCCCTGCATTTCTTTGTAGCCCTGTGCCGGCCGCACCAGTGTGTACCGGCATGCGTAACTCCACCTTACCAGCCAAGTCAAATTCAAGATGGATCTCTTTACACCGGACGCAGTAGCCCCGATCCCCGAACCTGCTGACCAGGACTCGCTCGCCGCCTATGCGCAGCGCGCCTACCTGGAATACGCGCTGAGCGTTGTCAAGGGCAGGGCGCTGCCCGACGTGTGCGATGGCCAGAAGCCCGTGCAGCGGCGCATTTTGTACAGCATGGCGCGCATGGGCCTGGGCTTTGGCGGCGCCAATGGTGCAAGCGGGGCCAAGCCGGTCAAGAGCGCGCGCGTCGTCGGCGACGTGCTCGGCAAATACCATCCGCACGGCGACCAGGCGGCTTACGACGCGATGGTGCGCATGGCGCAGGACTTCAGCCAGCGTTACCCGCTGGTCGACGGCCAGGGCAATTTCGGCTCGCGCGACGGCGACGGGGCGGCGGCCATGCGTTATACCGAGGCTCGGCTGGCGCGCATCACAACCTTGTTGCTCGACGAACTCGACGAAGGCACGGTCGACTTTGCGCCGAATTACGATGGCTCGTTCGAAGAGCCGCGCCAGTTGCCGGCGCGCCTGCCGTTCACGCTGCTTAACGGCGCCAGCGGCATTGCCGTGGGCCTGGCCACCGAGATTCCCAGCCACAACCTGCGCGAAGTGGCCGACGCCTGCGTCGCCCTGATCAAGACGCCCAGGCTCAGCGATGAAGAGCTGTACACGCTGATCGCCGGTCCCGACTACCCGGGCGGCGGACAGATCATTTCCAGCACGGCGGAAATTGCGGCGGCCTACAGCACCGGCCGGGGTTCTCTCAAGGTACGCGCGCGCTGGAAGATTGAGGACCTGGCCCGCGGCCAGTGGCAGCTGGTGGTGCAGGAGTTGCCTCCCGGCGTCAGCACCCAGCGCGTGCTGGAAGAGATTGAAGAGCTGACCAATCCCAAGATCAAGGCCGGCAAAAAGGCCTTGAGCCAGGAGCAGGTGCAGCTCAAGCAGACCGTGCTGTCGGTGCTCGATGTGGTGCGCGATGAGTCCAGCAAGGACGCCGCGGTGCGCCTGGTGTTCGAGCCCAAGACCAGCAGAATCGGGCAGTCCGAGCTCATCAATACCTTGCTGGCGCACACCAGCCTGGAGAGCTCTGCCTCCATCAACCTGACCATGGTCGGGCTCGACGGCAAGCCGACGCAAAAGACGCTGCGGCAGATGCTGGGCGAGTGGATCGAGTTCCGCCAGGCCACGGTGCAACGGCGCTCGCAGCACCGGCTCGATAAGGTCCTCGACCGCATTCACATCCTCGAGGGACGGCAGCTGGTGCTGCTCAACATCGATGAGGTAATTGCCATCATCCGCCAGTCGGACGAACCCAAGGCCGCGCTGATCGCCCGCTTCTCGTTAAGCGAGCGGCAGGCCGAAGACATCCTCGAAATCCGCCTGCGCCAGCTGGCGCGGCTTGAGGCCATCAAGATCGAGCAAGAGCTCAAAACCCTGCGCGAAGAGCAGGGCAAGCTCGAGGAAATCCTGGGCAGCCCGGCGGCGCTTCGCCGGCTGCTGGTCAAGGAAATTGAAGCGGACGCCAAACAGTTTGCCGACCCGCGCCGCACGCTGATCCAGGCCGAGAAAAAGGCTGTGCTCGAAGTCAAGGTGCTGGACGAGCCGGTCACGGTGGTGGTGAGCGCCAAGGGCTGGGTGCGCGCCCGCTCGGGCCACGGCCACGACGCTGCAAGCTTTGCCTTCAAGGCGGGCGACGGCCTGTACGCCACGTTCGAATGCCGTACCGTCGATACCCTGCTGGCCTTTGGCTCACGCGGCCGTATTTACTCTGTCCCGGTGGCGTCCCTGCCGGGCGCGCGCGGTGACGGGCAGCCGCTCACGACGCTGATCGACCTGGAGTCCGGCACGCAGTTGGTGCATTACTTTGCGGGTCCTGCCAACGCAACGCTGCTCCTCAGCGCCAGCGGCGGCTACGGTTTTCTTGCCACGGTTGAAAACATGACCTCACGCCTGAAGGCCGGCAAGGCCTTCATCAGTTGCGCGGAGGGCGAAACCGTGTGCCGGCCATCGCACGTCTCGGGCGGAACGGGCGCGACCCCGCTCAACCCGGCTACGCATGTGGCCTGCGCCTCGACGGGTGGCCGCATCCTTACCTTCGAGATTGCCGAACTCAAACTTCAGGCGGCCGGTGGACGCGGCTTGATGCTGCTGGACCTGGATGCCAAGGACACGCTGGCCGGCGCAGCGGCCTACACCCGCAGCGTGAAGATCGAAGGCATCGGGCGCGGTGGCAAGGCGCGGGAGGAGACTCTGGAGATCCGTAGCCTGAACAATGCCCGTGCGGCGCGTGCCCGCAAAGGCAAGGCGGCCGACCTGGGCTTCAAACCGACGGGTATTGTCCGGGTGGAATAAGTCTTGCTGTGGGGCGCCTGAGTGAGCTCAGGCCACCTCGGCAATCAGCTCGATCTCAACGCAGGCGCCCATCGGGATTTGTGCCACGCCGAAAGCGCTGCGGGCGTGTTTGCCGGCATCGCCAAACACTTCTCCCAGCAATTCACTCGCGCCGTTGGTGACCAGGTGCTGCTCGGTGAAGTCGCTGGTCGAGTTGACCAGGCTCATGAGCTTGACGATGCGCTTGACCTTGCCCAGGCCGACGGCCGCTTCCAGCGTGCCCATCAGGTCGATGGCAACGGCGCGTGCCGCGGCCTTGCCTTCCTCGGTGCTCAGGTTTTTGCCCAACTGGCCGACGATGACCTTGCCGTCTTTTTTGGCAAGGTGGCCGCTCAGGAACACCAGGTTGCCGGTTTGTACAAAGGGCAGATAGGCTGCGGCAGGGACGGCCACGGCAGGCAGCGTGATGTTCAGGGCTTTGAGCTTGTCGTGGGCATTGTGCGGGGTGGTACTCATGGTGTTCTCCGGGGGATGGAATGTGCAGGGGGTGAAGTTTTCAGGGATGAAACGTGCCAGCTGCCGCATGAAAGCAGGCGTCGATTGCTGCTAAAACGATAGCAATATTACCTGCGGCTGCAGCCTGCCGCTGTTTTTTTATCTTAGCGCAGGATGCCGATGAAGCCGGCCAGGGCCTGTTCACCCTAAAACGCACTCCCGTTGTAGGGTGAACAGGCCCTGATCAGCGGTCAATCTGCCTGATGGATGGCGTCGCCCTGTATGGCGCGCAGTTCATCGGGCGTCAGCGGTTTCACCGTGACGGCTACGTCCAGGATGTGCTGCGCGCCGCCCCGGATCACGCCGCGCATGGGCGACACATCCAGAAAATCGCGGCCGGTGGCCAGCGTCACGTAGTCCTCACCTGGCGCCCGGTTGTTGGTGGGGTCAAAGTCCAGCCACTGGCCCACGCCAGGGCAGTAGACCGAGGCCCAGGCATGCGAGGCGTCGCTGCCAATCAGGCGCGGCTGGCCGGGCGGAGGTGTGGTGAGCAGGTAGCCGCTGACGTAACGCGCCGGCAGTCCCATGGCGCGGCAGCAGGCCACCATGATGTGCGCAAAATCCTGGCACACTCCCTTGCGCTGCTCAAGCGCCTCCACAGCGGGCGTGCTCACCTCGGTGCTTTCGCTCTCATAGGTCATGGTGGTGTGAATGCGTGTCATGAGGTCGCGCGCGGCCTCGGGCAGTGGCCTGCCCGGCATGAAACTCGGACGCGCAAACTCGGTAAATGCCTCGTTCAGTGGCACATACGGTGAGGCAAACAGGAACTCCGAGGCGCTGTCGTAGGCTGCTCCGGCGCGATAGCGGAACTGGTCGCGGACCTGCTCCCAGGGCATGTCGGCCCGCGCGCCTGGCGATGCGAACAGGAGGGACTGCAGCGGATTGGCCGTCGAGGTGGAGACAACGCTGTCGGCCACGACCGTCAGCCGGTCATGCGCCGCCTGCAATGAAAAATAGCTGCGGGAATTGCCGTACACGTCCACGGTCTCGCGCAATTGAACGGGGGCCGGATCGATGCGCAATGCGTAGTGCAGCAGCGTTTGCCCGCCGCGGCTGGCCGGCTTGAGGTGCACCACATGGTGTGCGTTTTCAACCGCAGGTGTATAGCGGTAGCTGGTTTCGTGGACGACGTGGAGCAGCACGGGATCGGGGTTTGTTGGAACGGAAAGGAAAGGAGAGAAAGGGGGAAAGGGGGGGCGGCCTATGCGCCCAGGCTTTGGCTGCCCGATGCGGCGTGGCTGAAATAACGCCGGCTGATGGTATCCGAGAGTTCCAGCGCTTCGGTGCAGCACTGCTCCAGCAGTCCGATGAGCGGCGCCCACGCAGGGGCATCGCCGCAGGCTTCAGTGGTTGCGCCCTCGGCCCCCTCAACGTTGCCGCACAGGTCGGCGAGCACCCAGTTGCCCGGTTCGGGCAAATCCTCGGCGAGGTCGGGTAACTCGACCGGCGTGCTGCTGGCCAGTTTGGCCAGGCGCCCGCGCAGGGCCTGCACCACCCAGCCCAGCGAGCGCGGGTTGTCGAGGTCCAGCACCAGCAGGTCGAGCAGGGCGGGAATGTCGCGTCGCTGCTGATACTGCGCATGAAAGCTGATGGTGCTGTCAAACAGGGACACGATGGCGCCAAAGCCACCCTCCTCGAAGACGGACCCGGTTTCAAAGCCATGCACCAGCGCGGCGGCCAGCGTATAGAGCCGCTCGAGCATCCTGCCTATGCTCAGCAGCCGCCAGCCGTCGTCGCGCGTCATGCGGTCGGTCTGCGCGCCCGTCATGGCGGCCAGGAAGCCGCTGAGGGATTCAAGGGCCCTGAGCGCCTCGACCGAGGAATATTCCGACGCGTGATGGACCCCATTCAAATGGCCTTGCTGCTGGCTCTGTGAACCGGCGCCGCTGAATGCCTTGCAATGATGAAAGAAGTCGGCCTCCGTGCGCACGATCACGTGCCACTGTTCCTGCGACAGGCGCTCGCGCACGGCCGAGGCAGCACTCTTGAGGGCTCGCAGGTTGTAGCCCACGCTGGCGGCCTGCTCGGTGTCGGCCAGGCTGGCGATCAGGGCGCGTTCAAAGACGCGCCGGGCTTGCGTCGCCGGTGGCACGGTGTCGAGCACCAGGGCATTGCTCACGGCCATGCGGGTCAGCCAGTCCAGCAGTGGTTGCGAAGTCTGGTCTTCGCCGCCCAGGCACTGCAGCGTTAACTGGGCCAGCCGTGTGGAGTTCTCGGCGCGCTCGGTGTAGCGGCCCAGCCAGAACAGGTTTTCGGCCGCCCGGCTGGTCACGGGTGGGCGGTGGCGCAAGGGTACCGTGGCCCAAGCCGGGGCGGGGTGCTCGGAGCGGTGCACCGCTGCGGTGTCGGCCGGGGTGGCTTGGGTTGAGCTTGTACCCGAGGGCTTGCCGAGCACCCAGACGTCGGCACTGCTGCCGCCGTGCTGCATGGAGGCCATGTTTTCGTTTTTGCCGGCGAGCCGTGCCAGGCCGCCGGGCAGCACCTGCCAGGAACCCGCGCCGTCGGCGACCGCAAAGACACGGAGCATGGTCGAACGCGGGGCCATTCTTTCACCCTGCCAGGTGGGTGTCTGCGACAGCGGCAGGTAGGACTGCACGGTGTAATCCTCGCCGCGCCGGACAATGCGGCCGGCCCATTCGTCGAGTTCGCGGCGGGACAGGGTGTGCCCGATGACGGAGGCCATACCCGAGCCGGCATGGGTGGGCTTGATCACGCAGTCCTTGAGCTGGCTCAGCACGTCCTGCATGACGGCCTGCTCGCCACACCACCAGGTGGCCAGCGAAGGCAGGGCCAGTGTTTCACCGAGCAGGTGCTGCGAGAGCGCCGGCAGGAATCCGAGCAGGGCGCTGGACTCCAGAAAGGCCGAGCCCGGGGTGTTGACCACCAGCACATTGCCCGCACGAATGACCTGCAGCAGGCCGGGCACGCCCAGGGTGGAGTCGGAACGCAACTCCAGCGGGTCCAGGAATTCATCGTCGAGCCGCTTGAGCAGGCCATGCACAGGCTCCAGGCCGCGCAGGGTTTTGAGGTACAGCTTGTCGTCGCGTACCAGCAGGTCGTTGCCCTCGACCAGCGTCAGCCCCAGAAAGCGGGCCAGGTAGGCGTGCTCGAAATAGGTTTCGTTGTAGGGGCCCGGCGTCAGCAGAACCACCCGGCTTTCCTCGTTGCCCTCATTGGCGGGGCTCATCGCCTTGAGCCCGTCCACCAGGGCCTTGTACGAGGCGGCCAGCCGCTGCACCTTCATCTCCCGAAAGGCTTCCGGAAACAGCAGGGAGATGGTCAGCCGGTTTTCCAGTAGGTAGCCCAGGCCCGAGGGCGCCTGCGTGCGTTGGGACACCACCGACCAACGCCCATCCG
Source organism: Polaromonas sp. JS666 (assembly GCF_000013865.1). Taxonomy (NCBI): domain Bacteria; kingdom Pseudomonadati; phylum Pseudomonadota; class Betaproteobacteria; order Burkholderiales; family Comamonadaceae; genus Polaromonas; species Polaromonas sp. JS666. The sequence continues at coordinate 3,342,322 of NC_007948.1, read as the reverse complement.
GGCCGTGGCCGATGTCGAAGGCCGCGATGTGCAGGTGGGTACCACCAGCGGGCTTGACGCCCTGCATGCCGCGCAGGTAGCCGGGGTTGCCGTGCACCAGCGCGCTGGGCAGCAAGCCCTTTGAAAGCAGTTCCTGCGGGCCGTAGATGTCGGCCATGATGCGGTCCAGCAATCGGGCGCGTTGCTGGATGCCGGCTTCAATCACGGCCCAGTCCGCAGCCGAGACCATCATCGGGAAGAGGTCGAGCGACCAGGGCCGCTGCGGCCCGTTGGCATCGGCGTAAACGTTGTAGGTCACGCCGTTGTCGCGGATCTGGCGCCGCAGGTTGGCGGTGCGGTGGTTCAGGTCGTAAAAACCGTCCGTCCTGAGGAAATCAAAGAAAGCGGTCCAGTCGGCTGACAACGGCCTGTCTTCCGGAGCCGGCCTGGCCGCCCCCTGGCTGGCCTGCGCCGCTACTGCTGCTGCACCGCGGCCCTGGGACGCCCCGGCAAGTTGTAACTGCGTGACACCGGGAACGGCTGGCTCTGGAATGGCCGGACCGCGCGACACGCCACCGCGTAACTCGTCAAAATGCCCGGGCGCAGCCGCGGGCGCCAGCGCAGAAGCCAGCGTGCACGGCTCGTCCAGCGCCTGGGCGGCAAAAAGTGACGGAGTGTTATTTTCCACGGCACCAAGTATGCATCCGGCCCATCCCGCACGGGTTCAAAGCGGTCGCCAGCTGCCGGTAAACCGCTGATTTTTTGGCCGAATTGTGTAAATGTTGCACCTGTAAGACAAGGTGATGACAGAGATGTTCAATCTGGCGGATCCCCCCGGATTTCGCCAGATGGCGCCAGTTTTTCCCACAGATTTCCGCAGAACTTCCTAGCGCAGGTCCAGCGTGAAGGGAAACTCCCGGCTCGGTTGAACCGGCCTGACCTGCATTTTCCCCGGGGTGTGGCCCATGCGGAAAAACCGGGTCAGGCGGCGGCTTTCGGCTTCATAGGAGTTGACCGGCAGCGTGTCGTAGCTCAAGCCACCCGGATGGGCCACGTGGTACTGGCAGCCCCCCAGCGAGCGCTCCATCCAGGTGTCGACGATGTCGAAAGTCAGCGGCGCATGCACGCCGATCGACGGGTGCAGGGCCGACGGTGGATTCCAGGCCTTGTAACGCACACCAGCCACGTATTCGCCGACCCGCCCGGTGCTTTGCAGCGGCAGGGCACGGCCGTTGACGGTGATGACGTGGCGGTTGTCGTTCAGGCCCGTCACATGGACTTCCACGCGTTCGAGCGAGGAGTCGACATAGCGCACGGTGCCGCCCGCCGAACCTTCCTCGCCCATCACATGCCAGGGCTCCAGCGCACTGCGCAGCGTCAGTTCGATGCTGTTTGCCGCCACCTGGCCAATCAGCGGGAAGCGGAATTCGAAATGCGGTTCGAACCAGGCCATGTCAAAGGGGTAGCCGGCCTCCACCAGTTCGGTCAGCACGTCGGCAAAATCCATGCGGATAAAGCTGGGCAGCAGGAAGCGGTCGTGCAGCTCGGTGCCCCAGCGTGTGACGCGGCCGTGGTAAGGGGTTTTCCAGAAGCGCGCGACCAGCGCGCGCAGCAGCAACTGCTGGGCGATGCTCATGCGGGCGTGGGGCGGCATTTCAAAGGCGCGCAGCTCCAGCAGGCCCAGGCGCCCGGTCGCGGAATCCGGCGAGTACATCTTGTCGATGCAGAACTCGCTGCGGTGCGTGTTGCCCGTCACGTCCACCAGGATGTTGCGCAGCGTCCGGTCGACCAGCCAGGGCGGCATGCTGGCGCCGTATTTCTGCCGGTTGTTGCGGATTTCACGCAGGGCGATTTCAAGCTCATACAACTGGTCATTGCGGGCCTCATCCACGCGCGGTGCCTGGCTGGTCGGGCCGATGAACATGCCCGAAAACAGGTAGCTCAGCGAGGGGTGGTTGTGCCAGTAGGCAATCAAGCTGCCCAGCACCTCTGGTTTGCGCAGAAAGGGACTGTCGGCGGGAGTGGCGCCGCCCAACACAAAGTGGTTGCCGCCGCCGGTGCCGGTGTGCCGGCCATCGGTCATGAATTTTTCGGCCGACAGCCTGGTTTCATGGGCGATCTTGTAGAGGAATTCGGTGTGCTCCACCAGCTCGCCCCAGTGGTAGGCGGGATGGATGTTGACTTCGATCACGCCCGGGTCGGGTGTGACCTGCAGCATTTTCAGGCGCGGATCGCGCGGCGGCGGGTAGCCTTCCAGCACGATGCTGACGCCCAGCGTTTGCGCGGTCGCTTCCACGGCCGCGAGCAGGTCCAGGTAGTCCTCCAGCCGCTCCATGGGGGGCATGAACACGTAGAGGGCACCGGTTTCACCGCTTTTGCTTGTGTTGGCCTTGCTGTCAGGGTCGGCCCGGGGTTTGTCTTTTGCCTTGTCCGCGTCTTTCGGGTCCTTTGGGTCTTTCGGGCCGTTGGCCCGAGCGGGGTCGCGGACCTCGACGCACAGCGCGGTGCGCGTCAGCCAGCCGGCAGACTCGAAGGCTTTGGGTGCGCGCTGCTCGTCGGCAGGAGGTGGCACGTGGCTTGACGGAGCGGCCGTGCTGGTGCCGCCGGTGCCGCCACCCATGCCGCTGTCGCCGGTGGGGCGAAACTGCAGGACGCGACTGGCCTGCGTCAGTGCCGCGTTGCCCGTCATGTAGCGCGCCATGTACTGCGCCAGCGCGCTTGCACTGCTGCCAGCAGGAGGGGGCGAGGCCCGCGAGACAGCCGCGGGTGCCGGCTGCGGAGCGCCCCGCGCCATCGCCGCCGCGGCGTTGTAGCGTGCGGCCAGCACCGATGTCGATGGCAAGGCCTGGCGCGGCGCAAACGGGTCGGCCTCGATCATGTAGGGGTAGTCGGTTTTGGACACCCAGGGTACCGAATCAAGCGGCAGGCGGTAACCCATGGGTGAGTCGCCCGGCATCAGGTACATGCGCTCATCGCGGAAGAACCACGGACCGGTGGACCATTTGGGCCCGGCCAGGGCCGGCGAGGCGGCCTCTTTCGCCTTTAGCGGGAGCACATAACCGACCACGGAGTCCAGCCCCTGCATGAAGACGCGGCGCAAACGCTCCCGTTCCATCGCGTCATCCAGGCGGGAGTCAAAGGGGTCGACGTTGACCGGCAGGCGCCGCTCGCGCCACAGGTAGTACCAGGTGTCTTCATAGCCCGGCGTGATGTAGTTCGTGGCCAGGCCCAGCTTGCCCGCCAGGGTCTTGATGAAACGCTGAGCGTCTGCGCTCGTGTATTGGCAGGGTTTGCGTTCATCGGCAAACAGGTCCGGGTTTTGCCAGATCGGCTGGCCATCCTTGCGCCAGAAAATGCTCAGCGCCCAGCGTGGCAACTGCTCGCCGGGATACCACTTGCCCTGCCCGAAATGCAGAAAACCGCCCTCGCCATATTCGGCACGCAGCTTTTGCACCAGTTCGGTGGCATAGCCGCGCTTGGTGGGCCCCAGCGCGTCGATGTTCCACTCCGCGGCGTCGCGGTCGGTGGTGGCCACAAAGGTGGGCTCGCCGCCCATCGTGAGCCGCACGTCGCCGGCCACCAGGTCCTTGTCCACCGCCTCGCCCAGCGCCAGCACCTCGGCCCATTGCGCTTCGGTGTAGGGCTGGGTGACGCGCGGTGATTCGTAAATGCGCTGCACCGCCATGTGGTGCTCGAACGTCACCTCGCATTCGTCCACGCCGCCCTCCACAGGGGCCGCGCTGGACGGTTCGGGCGTGCAGGCCAGCGGGATGTGGCCTTCGCCCGCCATCAGGCCCGACGTTGGGTCCAGCCCCACCCAGCCGGCACCGGGCAGGAATACCTCGCACCAGGCATGCAGATCGGTAAAGTCGGTCTCCGTGCCGCTGGGGCCGTCGATCGACTTGACGTCGGCCTTGAGCTGGATCAGGTAGCCCGACACAAAGCGCGCGGCCAGGCCCATGTGCCGCAGCAGCTGCACCAGCAGCCAGCCGGTGTCGCGGCAGGAGCCGCAGGCCAGCTGCAGGGTTTCTTCAGGCGTTTGCACGCCGGGTTCCATGCGGATGGAGTACTGGATGTCGGACTGCAGGCGCTGGTTGAGACCGACCAGGAAGTCGATGGTCCGCTTGGGACTCAGGTCGGTTTGCTCAAGATAGCGCTTGAACAGCGGTGTGGCGGTCTGGGTCGCCAGGTAGGGCGCCAGTTCCTGCTTCTGGCTGGCGCTGTAGTTAAAAGGAAATTCCTCGGCGCTGGGCTCCAGAAAGAAATCAAAGGGGTTGAACACCGCCATCTCGACGACCAGGTCCACCGTGACCTTGAATTCACGGGTGGGATCCGGAAACACCAGCCGGGCCTGGTAATTGGCAAACGGGTCCTGTTGCCAGTTGATGAAATGCTTGACCGGCTCGATGTTGAGGGAGTAGGACAGCACCCGGGTCCGGCTGTGCGGCGCAGGCCGCAGGCGCACGACCTGGGGGCCCAGTTTCACCGGGCGGTCGTATTTGTAGTGGGTGATGTGGCTCAGTGCAACGTGGATCGACAAGGCAGCCTCGCTTTTTCAAATAGGGCATCGGTGCGCAACAGCGCAAATCAAAACACAAAAAGAGCGGATCGCCCCATCGGGCAACCCCCGAAGCAGCTTACTCTGCTTCGGCTACATTTCTGCAAGCAAGAGCTGCGCCAAACAGGCTTTGTCGGCTTTTTGCGTCGTCCGGCCGTTGAACACGCAGCCATTGCATCAAACAACATTGAACAAAGCAATCAATAACAAGTGGGGGAGGAGGCTGTGGGCGACCGTGTATCAGCCAGACCATGGGCGGCCTCCATGGGGCCTGGCCTTGTCTTTGGCGGCTTCATCACCGGGGTAGCCTTGCAGCTGCAGCAGCCCGGTTTGTGGCCGGGCAGCCTGTATCCCGCATTGGCGGTGCTCGCGGCACTGGCGGGGGTGGTAATGGGCGCTTGGTGGCTCATGGCTGGCCGCAGCTCGCCTCTGACCCTGAACGTCAGGGGTTTTCGCGGTGTGGGTGTGGTGGCCCTGGCGCTCGCGGCCCTGCTGGGCTTTGGCCTGACGGGGTGGCGGGCCACGGTCTTTCAGTCGGCGGCACTCGACCCCGCGCTGGAGGGTCGCGATATTGCCGTGACGGGTGTGGTGCTGGCCATGCCGCAACCCGCCGAAGACGGCCTGCGCTTTCGCCTGGGTATTGAATCGGCCCGCCTGAATGGGCAAACAGTCACCTTGCCGCGGCATATCCTGCTTGGCTGGTACAGCGGCTTCGGCATGCGGGACGGCAGGGCATCGCCGGCCGAAAGCGCCGATCCGTCTGACCTTGCGCTGGAGCTGCAGCGCCAGCCGCAGGACTTGCGCGCGGGCGAGCGCTGGCAGATGACGGTGCGGCTGAAGGTCCCGCACGGCAACAGCAACCCGCACGGATTCGACTACGAACTCTGGCTGTGGGAGCAGGGCATTCAGGCCACCGGCTATGTGCGCGCCGGGCTGAACGATGCGCCGCCCCGACGGCTGTCCGGCGGCTGGGATCATCCGGTAGAGAGCGCCCGGCAGTCGGTGCGTGAAGCGATTTTCCAGCGCGTTGGCAACCGCCAGCTGGCCGGTGTAGTGGCCGCCCTGGTGGTGGGCGACCAGAACGCCATTGATCGCGCTGACTGGGATGTCTTTCGCGCCACCGGTGTCGCTCACCTGATGAGTATTTCGGGCCTGCACATCACCATGTTCGCCTGGCTCGCCTCCCTGCTGTTGAGCGGCCTGTGGCGGCGCTCTGCCGGGTTGACGCCCCGGCTTTGCCTGGCGCTGCCGGCCGTCAGCGCCGGAGCCTGGGGCGGCCTGTTGCTCGCGGTCCTGTACGCGCTGTTTTCAGGCTGGGGCGTGCCGGCGCAGAGAACCATCTGGATGCTGGCGACGGTGGTGTTGCTGCGGCACAGCGGCAAGCAGTGGCCCTGGCTGCAAACCTGGCTGCTGGCCATGGCGGTGGTGGTCACGCTGGACCCCTGGGCGCTGATGCAGGCGGGTTTCTGGCTGTCGTTTGTTGCGGTGGGCGTGCTGTTTGCTGCAAATCCAGGAGCGTCTGGTGCCCGTGATTCGGCGGGTGATGGCCCGCTTCTCTCAGGAAGTCCGGTGAAGCAAGGGTGGGTGCCGCGGCTGTTGGCAAAACCGGCTGCTGCCTTGCTGCGCGCCGCCCGGGAGCAATGGGTGGTCACGCTGGCGCTCACGCCCCTGTCGCTGCTGCTGTTCAACCAGGTGTCGCTGGTCGGCCTGCTGGCCAACGCGGTGGCCATTCCCTGGGTGACGCTGGTTGTGACGCCGCTGGCCATGCTGGGCGTGCTGTGGGCGCCGGTGTGGGACGCGGCGGCGTGGGCCGTGGGCCTGCTGGCGGTCTTTTTGCAGTGGCTGGCCGCCTGGCCGCTGGCCTCTGTCAGCGTGGCCGCGGCGCCGCCGTGGTGCGCTGCCTTTGGTGTGCTGGGGGGTGTTTTGCTGGCGCTGCGCCTGCCCTGGCACTGGCGCGCTCTGGGCGTGCCGCTACTGCTCCCCGTACTGCTGTGGCAACCGGTGCGGGTCGCGCCGGGGCAGTTTGAGTTGCTGGCAGCGGACATCGGGCAGGGCAATGCCGTACTGGTGCGCACGGCCACCCATTCGCTGCTGTATGACACCGGCCCGCGCTTTTCGCGCGAGAGCGATGCCGGGCACCGCGTGCTGGTGCCGCTGCTGCGCGCCCTTGGTGAGCGACTGGACATGCTGATGCTGAGCCACCGGGATATCGACCATATTGGCGGCGCGCGGGCCGTGCTGGCCATGCAGCCGCAAGCCAGCCTGCTCAGCTCGATTGAGGACAGCCACGAGTTGCAGGCTGTGCGCAAATCGGCCCGCTGCACGGCGGGCCTGCGCTGGGTCTGGGATGCGGTGACTTTTGAAGTGCTGCACCCGGTGGCCGCCGACTACGAGGCGGCGAACAAATCCAATGCCATGAGCTGCGTGCTGCGTATCTCCAACGGCGCGCAGACCGCCTTGCTGGCGGGCGACATCGAGTCCGCCCAGGAGCTCCGGCTGGCCACCAGCGGTGACCCGCCTGGCCTGAAGGCCGACTTTTTGCTGGTGCCGCACCACGGCAGCAAGACCTCGTCGAGTGCTGTGTTCCTCGATGCCGTCCAGCCCCGGCTGGCGCTGGTGCAGGCAGGCTACCGCAACCGGTTTGGCCATCCGGTGGACTTGGTGGTGGCGCGCTACAACGAACGCGGCATCAGGCTGCTCAGGTCGCCGCAGTGTGGGGCAGCCGTCTGGCAGAGCCTGAAACCGGCGGACATCACGTGCCAGCGGCAGGCAGGCCAGCACTACTGGCATCATGTGCCTGAGCCATAAGGAAAAGGAGAAAAAAAAGGATTCCACCGGAAGTGAAAAAGAAAACCGCGACGTGATACCCGATTCGCCAATCTGGCGCATAACTTGCTAAGCTAGTCATCACTACGCCATGCGCAAACCTTGCTGGAGACCAAGCCAATGAGCCGACCCATGTTTGACGAGATGAATGCAACGGAGTCCAGCATTCGTGACCATTACCAGGGCTATCAGCGCTGGCTGGCCAAACAGCCTCCCGAAGTGATGGAGGCGCGCCGCGCCGAAGCCGAGATGATTTTTCGCCGCGTCGGCATCACCTTCGCCGTGTATGGCGCCAAGGACGAGGACGGCGCAGGTACCGAGCGGCTGATTCCATTCGACCTGATCCCCCGGATCATTCCGGCCCAGGAATGGGCCAGCATGGAAAAGGGGCTGGTGCAGCGCGTCACGGCGCTGAACCGCTTCATCCACGACGTCTACCACGGCCAGGAGATCATCAAGGCCGGCGTGATCCCGTCCGAGCAGATTTTCCAGAATTCCCAGTTTCGCCCGGAAATGATGGGCGTGGACGTGCCCGGCAACATCTATTCGCACATCAGCGGCATCGACATCGTGCGCGCGCCCAATGCACAGGGCGAGGGCGAGTACTACGTGCTCGAGGACAACCTGCGGGTCCCTAGCGGCGTGAGCTACATGCTGGAAGACCGCAAGATGATGATGCGGCTTTTCCCCGAACTCTTCAGCGAGAACCGCGTGGCGCCCGTGGCCCACTACCCCGATCTGTTGCTGGAAACACTGCGGGCCATGGCTCCGCCCGCCACGGCCGAGCCGACTGTCGTGGTGCTCACGCCCGGCATGTACAACTCGGCCTACTTTGAACACGCCTTCCTGGCGCAGCAAATGGGCGTGGAACTGGTCGAAGGTCAGGATCTCTTTGTCAGGGACAACTTTGTCTATATGCGCACCACGCGCGGGCCGCGTCGGGTGGACGTGATCTACCGCCGCGTCGATGACGATTTCCTGGACCCGCTGGCTTTCCGTCCCAACTCCACGCTGGGCTGCGCGGGGCTGCTCAATGTCTACCGCAGCGGCAATGTGTCGCTGTGCAACGCCATCGGCACCGGCGTGGCAGACGACAAGTCGATCTATCCGTACGTGCCGAAAATGATCGAGTTCTACTTGGGCGAAAAACCCATCCTCAAGAACGTGCCAACCTACATGTGCCGCAACGCTGAAGACCTGCAGTACACCCTGGCCAATCTCAAGGATCTGGTCGTCAAGGAGGTTCATGGCGCGGGGGGCTACGGCATGCTGGTGGGGCCGGCCGCCACTCAGGCCGAAATCGAGGACTTCCGCCAGGCGCTGCTGGCCAACCCCTCGGGCTATATTGCCCAGCCCACACTGAGCCTGTCGACCTGCCCCACCTATGTCGAAAGCGGCGTGGCGCCGCGACACATCGACCTGCGGCCCTTTGTGCTGAGCGGCAAGGACGTGCAGATGGTGCCGGGCGGCCTCACCCGCGTGGCGCTGAAAGACGGCTCGCTGGTGGTGAACTCTTCACAGGGCGGCGGCACGAAGGACACCTGGATATTGCAGGAAGGCCATGGCATGCCCATGCAGACGCAATCACAGTCACAGTCAACGGTTGGAGGTGTTTGATCATGCTATCAAGAACTGCTGATCACCTTTTCTGGATGTCGCGCTACACCGAGCGCGCCGAGAATACCGCGCGCATGCTTGACGTGAACTACCAGACCTCGCTGTTGCCCCAGTCCGCGGCGGTGGCGCAAGGCGGCTGGCAGAGCCTGCTGAGCATCAGCGAACTCAAGCCGGCCTATGCGGCCAGGTACGGCGACAGCATCAATCCGCGTGAAGTGATGGACTTCATGGTGCGCGACGAGAAAAATTCGTCAAGCATCATCTCGTGCCTGAAAAACGCCCGCGAAAACGCCCGCGCCGTGCGGGGCACTCTGACCACCGAAGTGTGGGAGACGCAAAACCAGACTTACCTGGAAATCATCCGCATGCTGCGGAGCAGTGACTTCGAGCGCGACCCGGGCCAGTTTTTTGAATGGGTCAAGTTCCGTTCGCATCTCTCGCGCGGCGTGACGGCGGGCACCATGCTGCAGGATGAGGCTTTTCATTTTCTGCGCCTGGGGACCTTCCTGGAGCGGGCCGACAACACCGCCCGGCTGGTGGATGTTAAGTTCCATGCGGTGGAGAATGATTTTCTGGGCGCAACCGGTGAGAAAGACCAAGAGTACGACTTCTACCACTGGAGCGCGATTTTGCGCAGCGTGTCCGGCTTTGAGGTGTACCGCAAGGTGTACCGCGACGTCATCAAGCCCGAGCGCGTGGCCGAGCTGCTGATCCTGCGGGCCGACATGCCGCGCTCCCTGCTGGCCTGCCTGAACGAGGTCATGAGCAATCTCGCCATGGTGACCAGCGACGCGTCCAGCGAAACGCAGCGCCGCGCCGGAAAATTGCGCGCCGATTTGCAATATGCCCGCATCGACGAAATCCTCGCGACCGGCCTGCATGCCTTCCTGACCCAGTTCCTGGACCGGGTCAACGAAATCGGCGCGCACATCAGCCGCGAATTTCTCGTTCCGGCGACCAATTGAAACAGCATGAGGTCACGGCGGCCGCAGCGCCGGGCCGCCCCAAGCAAGGCCAGCCCCCTCGGGGCTGGAGCCTGCGGCTCCAAACCTGCTTGAGCAGGTTTGGACAGGCGACAGAGGCGCAGCGTCTCGCCAGCCGCGGCCTGCAAGGCCTCGAGAGTTACGCGAAGCGAACGAACGTGGGGGCGATGGCCGCAGTGCCGGGCCGCCCCAAGCAAGGCCGGCCCCCTCGGGGGGCAGAGAGTTACGCGAAGCGAACGAACGTGGGGGCGATGGCCGCAGCGTCGGGCCGCCCCAAGCAAGGCCAGCCCCCTCGGGGGGCAGAGAGTTACGCGAAGCGAACGAACGTGGGGGCTCTTATTCCATGAAACTGCACGTGAGGCATACGACCGACTACCGCTACACCGAACCCCTGCGCTACGCGTTGCAGACGCTTTGGCTGACCCCGCAGTCCGGCCCGGCGCAAACGGTGTATTTCTGGAGCCTGGGTGCGCCCGAAAAGCTTTTTTCCCAGCTCGACGCCTTTGGCAATCCCATCCATTCCTACACCTTCGTCGGCCAGGAGGCTGACAACGTGCGCTGGAGCCTGGTCAATGCGGCCGGTGACGTTGAAACCCTGGGGGTGGCCGAGTTCACCGATGCGGCGAACCTGCCGCATCCGGACTTCTTCTTGCGGGCCACGCATCTGGCCCAGCCAGACCCGGTGCTGGCTGAGTTCGGCCGCCGTTTTGTCACGACTTCCGCCATCCGGGGCCAGGCCGATTTGGGCATGCTGTTGGCCCTGAGCCAGGGTGTGGCAGGGGCGGTAAGCTATCAAAAAAATAGCACCAGCGTGACGACCACGGCGCTCGAGGCGTTCAAGGCCGGTGCAGGCGTGTGCCAGGATCAGGCGCACGTGATGGTGGCGATCTGCCGCGGCCTGGGCATTCCTGCGCGTTATGTGAGCGGTTATTTTTACGCGGCCAACGAGCCTGACCTGGCCAGCCATGCGTGGGTGGATGTGTGCCTGGACGTCGCCAGCCGGCGCTGGGTCAGCATCGATGTAACCCACAGCTGCCTGATTGACGAGCGCCATGTTCGGCTGGCCATGGGAACGGACTACAACGCCTGCCCGCCGGCCAAGGGTGTGCGGCAGGGCGGTGGCAAGGAAACCATGACGGTGGACATCACGATCCAGCCCGTTTGAACGGCGCTACGCTGGCCTGTCGCCAGCAGGGCGCAGAACGCGGCAGGCATCCTCAACGCTTGAGCGCCTCCATCACCACATGGAGGGTGATTTCGTCCCTGATCAGCGGCACGAACCGGCCCAGATTGAACTCACTGCGCTTGACCTTGCCGGTGGCGTTGAGCCCGCAGGCCGGTTTGCGCAGCATCGGGTGCATCATGCATTTGAAGTGCGTGACCGTCAGGGTCACAGGCCGGGTGATGCCCTTGACAGTCAGATTGCCTTCGACGGCGGTGACGTCATCGAGCTTGCCGAAGCTCAGCCGGCTCGACTTGAAGGTAATGACGGGAAACTGCTCGGCATCAAAGAACATGTCGCTGCGCAGGACCTGGTCGAACAGCAGCGAGCCGGTGCTGACCGACTGGACGTCGATGCTCACCTCCACGCTGCCCACCTGGTTGTCAAGGTCCAGGGTGATGGTGGCGTCGACCTTGTCGAAACGGTCGCGCTGCGTGCTGTAGCCCAGGTGGTTGAATTCGAACCAGGCGAAGGTGTGGTCCGGGTCGCGCTCATACACATCGACGACGGCGAACGCCGAAGCCAGGAATAGATTGCCCAGCAGCGCTACAACAAGTTTTTTCATTTCTTTCATGAGTAACTCCTGACGGTGGGCCGCTACGGTTCAAGGACCAGGTGAAACTGCACCATCACTTCGTTGGCCACCACGCGAACATCGCCCCAGGTGCCTCCGCCGATGCCGAAATCCAGGCGTTTCATCACAAAAGAGCCTTCCATGACGGCCTGCTTGCCACTGGTCTTGAGCACCGCGTTGACCACCACGGGCTGACTGGCGCCCTTGATGCTCAGGACCCCGCTGACCTGGAAGCGGCCGGCGCCCTGCGACTGGATCTGGCGCATCTCGAAGCGCGCCTCGGGATGGCGGCTGGCATCGAACCACTGCGCACCCACTACCTCTTCATTGACCTCCCGCAGGCCGGTGTCGACGCTGGACAGGTCGATGCGCAGCTGTCCGCGGGCCGCGGCGGGCGCCTCGGGGTCGAAGGCAAGGCTGGCGTCGAATTTGCGGAAGGCCCCATCCACCGGGACGCCCATTTGCCGCGAGGTAAAGCGGATATGGCTGCCCGCCAGGTCGAGCCGCCGGTATTCGGTGGCCTGGACACATGCGCAGGACAGCAGCAGGGCCGCAGCGACAGCAGGGAATCTCATGGGCGGGCTCCCTTGAACCGGAACATCCGGCCCAGCAAGCCGTCCCGGTCGATGAAATGGTGTTTGAGCGCCGCTGCGACATGCAGGCTTACCAGACCCAGTAGCGCGTAATTGAGGATGCGGTGCAGCGCTTGCAGAAACAGCCCCAGCGCCTCGTTTCGGGCCACCATGTCCGGCAGCGGCCACAGGCCCAGGTAGACCGTCGTCACGCCTTTGGCCGAACTCATCAGCCAGCCCGACACCGGCACGCAGGCCATCAGCAGATACAGCAGCAGATGGTTGGCATGCGCCGCGCTCAGCTCCCATGCCGGCATCGCCGTGGGCAGCGGCGGCGGCGCGTGCCGGACGCGCCAGCCCACGCGCAGCAGCAGCAGTGCTGCCACCGTGACGCCGATCCACTTGTGGTACGAATAGAGTTGCAGCTTGAGCGGACTGAGCGGCAGTCCGACCATGTACAGCCCGACGGAAAACCCCGCCACCACGAGCAGGGCCATGGCTGCGTGCAGGGCGACTGCGGTGCGGGTGTAAGAAGCGGGCTGCAAGCGGCTCTCCAAGGGTTGGGTGAGCTTTCTCAGCCATTGTGATGCCATGCTTGGGGCCAACGCAAGCGCTCGGCAAATTCTGCACTGCCCGGATAAAGCTGATTTTCTTTCCGCAAGCCGGGCAGATCGATGCCTGTGCGCACAGGGTCGATGCAGGCGGCCGTCGCTGCTAGGCTGTTGCCAAACTGGGAGTAGATGTTGCAACGCAAGATCTGCCCCCCGGCTCTGAAGGGTTTTGAGCTTGCGGGCGTGAGCGGTGATCCCTTTGGCCTGCCGGAAGCGACGGGCGCTGATGGCTGTGCGGCGAGAGGCTATGCGGCAAGACTTGACACGCATGGGGAAAAGAGAGGTATCAGGGCAAATCCGACTTGTACTTGCGCGTAGATTTGCAAAATGGGAGACTGCATCTTCGATTTCATAGTCGCAATACAAGACCTTTTCCCCAACCTTTTTCCCAAGTCTTGCCGCCATGATGCGAACCGCCCCAACCGGACACCAAACATGGAAATTCTCGACCCTGCAACACTCCACGAGTACCTGGCCGCCGACGCCTTCGAGGAAATGTCGGCATTCGGCGCGCTGTCGCAGAGTTTTGTCGCGAAGCTGCTGGCCGACGGTGAAGTGCTGAAGTTGACAGCCAATGAGACCCTCTACCGCAAGGGCGATACCGCCAATAGCTTCTTCGTGTTGCTAAAAGGTCAAATCACCGTTTATGAGGATACCGACGGCGGCAAGGACATCATCCGAACTATGAACGCGGGAGAGAGTGTGGGCTTTCCGGCAATGATCGCGCTGCGACCGCGGCGCTTCAGTGGCGATGCCACCACCGATGACTGCATCGTGGTGAAAGTCTCGAGTCAGGTGTTTGCCGACCTCTATGCATGGGACCCGCAGCAATTCGCCATTTTTTTCATGAGCCTGTCGCGCGATATGAGCCGTTTTCTGAGCGACACCGCGGGCAGACCGGGAAAGCCCCAGGATTAGCGAAGCGCGGTCCGTGCTTCGCCGCGCCGCTCCACTTTTGATCGCTTTTAATGCCCATTTCACAAGGGGGTGTTGCATTGCAAGACCTGACCCGGGGGCTGTTAGCGACGGCGGGCGTGTAGCCAACGAACCAAGCCGATGAGAACAGCCACCGCAATAATCAGCAACAGCGCCATTTCCTCATGCCGCTTGAGGTCAGGAATCAGCGATTGCAATGCTTGGCCGAAAAGATAGCCCGCCCCGCCGATCAGCACGGCCCATAGCGCAGCCCCAAGAAGGTTGAGCAACACGAATCGCCATGCCGGCACATCGCTCATGCCAATTATGAGCGGGCCAACGATGCGAAATCCATACATGAAACGGACCCCAACGATGAGGGCGGCGTGGTAACGCAGTATCAACTGACTGACCGGTTGGGCGCGTGAGGCTAGACGTGGGAAGCGCGAAAGCAGGGGGCCGCCGTAGTACCGCCCAAGCAAGAGGAAAATCTGGTCACCCACCGTACCGCCACAGAATGCCAGCGTGATGACCAGGGGGAGCGACAGGTAACCTTGATGTGCTGCGAAACCGGCCAGGATCAGGATGGTTTCGCCTTCGAGAACGCTGCCGACGAATACGGCCAGGTAGCCATATTGAGACAACACGTCGGTTAGCGACATCGGTCACCTGGCCGGCTAGCGCCGCACCCATCCGGTGTCAATGGCTCGCGCCATGATTTGCCAATAGATGCACGCTGCCAAACTTGTGGGGGGGCAGGTCTTGCATTGCAACAATCCAACAATCCAACATCAACTCCAGCGACAGAATTTGAATGGAAAACTACCCAAGCCCTTGCACATACTGCGCAAGAGGCTCTCAAGTTCATAGCACTTTCCGTCTTAACGAGTTTTTACCAGTGCCACCATGCAGCCCGCCCGTTACGGCGTGGCTGGCTTGACCCGCGCAGCCACTTCCCGCCCCAGCTCAATCACCGCCATGGCGTAGTAGCTGCTCCAGTTGTAGCGGGTGATAGCGTAAAAATTTTCGGTGCCCGCCACATAGCTCGGTGCGTCCGGCCCGTTGAGCAGTTCGATCAGCGCGAGCGGGCCGGCGTGTTGCAACGCGGCGCCTTCCAGCACCGCGCCTTTGGCGGTGAAGCTGGCCACGCCGAAGGTTGGCAGGATGTCGGGCGCCATCAGGGCGTCCATGTCCAGGCGACTGGTGTCAAAACTCACCGGGTAGTGCGTGGGCATGCCCGGTTGCCAGTTGAAGGCCTTGAAGTAGCTTGCGACCGAGCCAATCGCATCAGCCGGGCTGTTCCACAAATCAATGGTGCCGTCGCCGTCGAAGTCCACCGCGTACTTGATCCAGCTGGAGGGCATGAACTGGGGCATGCCCATGGCGCCGGCATAACTGCCTTTTGCCTCAAAAGGGTCGACGCCGCGGCGGCTTTGCAGGGTCAGAAACTGCTCGATTTCGCCTTTGAAAAACTCGCTGCGCTCCGCAGCCCGCGGGTGGCTTGCCGGAAAGTCGAAAGCCAGCGTGGCCAGGGCGTCCATCACGCGAAAGCTGCCGGTGTCGCGGCCGTAAATGGTTTCCACGCCAATGATGCCGACGATGATCTCGGCCGGCACGCCGTATTCCTTTTCGGCACGCTCCAGTGCCGACCGGTTGGACGTCCAGAAGCGCGCGCCAGCCTCAATGCGGATGGGGTCGATGAACCGGCTGCGGTACACCCGCCAGTTCTTGACGAAGGGTTTGTCTGAGGGCTGCATCAACCGCGAGATCGTGGGGATATACCGCGAATGCCCGATGGTGTCGCGTACCCAGTTCGCGTCCAGGTCGCGCCGGCTCGCCAGGTCGTCGGCAAACTGCATGGCATCGGGGCGCGTGGCATAGAGCGGGCCCTGCGCCTGCGCTGAGTTGCCAGCCACCGTTTTCTTCACGGGCTTTGCGCCGGCAAGCCCTGCCGTGCCGGCGAGGACGGTTATCAAAACCAGCGCAAAACTGAACTTGTAAAGAGGCATCTGAGGCTTCATGAGGAGAAAACGGGGCGATGCTTCAATTTTAAGCAGGCCATGCCAGCGCGCTCCATTGCTGCCGCAAGCGCCTGATTTCCCGGCGCTGGCTGCGCTGGCCGGAAGACGTCGCCGCGTAGCGCTGCAGCTCCAGCTGCATCAGCCAGTCGTGCAGTGCCTGCCCCGGGCTGCCGCTTCCGCCGCCATAGCGTGCCAGCACCTGCTGCGCCAGCTGGCGCGGCGGGGTGGCCGGGGTGCTGTCTATACCGGCTTTGGCGAGCCGCCTGCGTGCGCGGGCCAGCAGGCGCAGCCACGGGTCGTGCTGGGTGCGGTCCCACAGCGTCCAGGCGGCGCCCAGCAGTGCCGCCAGCACGATGATGCCCAGCAGAACGTAGCTCAAATCCTCCCAGCTCGGGGAGTCAAAGCCGATCTCCTTGAGCAGGTTGAGCTGCTTGCCCTGGGTGTAGTTGAGCACCCACTGGTTCCAGCCGTTGTTGACCGCTTCCCAGGTGGCGCGCAGCTGCGCCGCCAGCGTCGGGCTGATGTTTCCCAGTGTCTGGGCCACTACGCCCTGGGGCGCAGCGAGCCGCTGGAAGGCGCCGGTGCGCCCGGGGGCAACCGCCGAGGTCGGGTCGACCCGTACCCAGCCGCGGTCCTCTTGCCAGACTTCTGCCCAGGCATGGGCGTCGCTTTGCCGCACCACCCAGAAGCCATCCACCCCGTTCAATTCACCGCCCTGGTAGCCGGTCACGATGCGCGCGGGGATATCCATCGCCCGCATCAGGATCACAAAGGCCGATGCGATGTGTTCACAAAAACCCTCCTTGCGGTCAAACCAGAATTCATCGGCCGTGTGCTGGCCATACACGCCGGGCTCCAGGGTGTAGGTGTAGCCGCTGCGCAGGCGATCCAGCACGAGCTGAACCAGTTGGGCATTGCTGGCGTTTCGGTAGCGCGGGTCACTGCGTATCTCGTTGGCCAGCGCGAGGGTGCGCGGATTGAAGCCGGGGGGCAACGCCACAAACTCCCGCAACCCGAAGACCGGCCGCGTCGGCCCATGCCGAAAGATTGGGTAGCTCTGTGCCTTGTAGCGAACAAGGTCGGTGATCGGACGATTCACCGTCCATTGCAGGTCGGCCTGCATGACGCTTCGATAGCCCGGCAACACCGGGCTCTGGGCTGCGGCTTCCATCACAAAAAGCCATGGACGGCTGGTGGGCTCCAGCGTGACTTCGTAGCTGACGGGAGCGCCCGCCACGGACAGATTGCTGCCCACCCCGCCCTGGCCGCCACGCGGGGAGAAGTTGAACAGCGGCGGTCGCCACTCCCGGCCATCAAAGCTGGACATCACGGGGCCGCGAAAATACAAATCCTGCTGGGGTGGCGGGCGGCCTTCAAACCGGATGCGCATGGCCACGCTGTCGTCCAGCGCCAGGGTGGCGATGTTGCCCACCTGCATGCTCGCACTCAGGCCGCTGCGGCCGGTCATGGCATCGCTGGGAACGCCCCAGAGCGGCGCCAGCCGCGGGAACAGCAGGAACAGCACCACCATGATAGGGGCGCCGAGCAGGACCATCCCGCCGGCGGTCCGCGCGGCCAGCGCCAGCGGCGGTTTGCCGACCGGCATGTGGGCATTGACGAGCACGGTCAGCAGCCCCAGCAATCCCAGCAACATGCTGGCTGCGGTGAGCAGTGATTGCGAATAAAAAAAGTTGCTCAGCATGCAGAAGAAACCGAGGAAGAACACCACAAACGCATCGCGCCGGGCGCGCAATTCCAGGGTTTTCAGCGTCAGCAACACGACCAGCAGGGTGACGCCGGCGTCGCGTCCCAGCAGGGTACGGTGGGTCATCAGCGTGGCGGCAATGGTCAGGGCCAGCAGGCCGACCAGCCACCATTTGCCCGGCAGCGGCCGGGACTGCAGCGTCAGCCAGCCGCGCCAGACCAGCACAGCGCCGGCCAGTGCGCTGCACCACAAGGGCAGGTTGCCCACCTGCGGCAGCAGCACCCACGCGATGACCAGCAGCAGGAACAGCGTGTCGCGGGCTTCGCGGGGGAGGGTGGTGAGGCGGGTCAGCATCGCTGCTCCTGCTCCTGCTGGCTGCCCGAGCCGCTGATCGGGTATCGTCTTTGCCGCGGGGTTTTTTGGGTCTCTGCTGAGGGCTGCTGGCCGGGGGTAGCCCGGCGGCTACTCACTTTTCTTTTGCTTCGCCAAAAGAAAAGTAAGCAAAAGAAAAGGCGACCCGCAGTCTGGGTCCCTGCGCTGCGCTTCGGGCAACCTGCGGTGCTCGAGGCAAGCGGGGTCTCGCTCGAACTCGCCTTCGGCTCAGACAATCGCGAGCCCTGATCCGCTTGCCTCTGCGCTCCTCGGCCCAGCCAGGACGGGGCAGTCCGAATAGCAAATACCGAACCCCAAGACAAAAAAGACAAGGACAAACAAGGACACGCCATGGCGTGTCCTTGTTTCTTCAGGTAGTCGGTATTGGTATCCGCGCCCCACCCGTCCTGGCTGGGCCGAGCAGCGCAGATGGAGGCGGGATCAGGGCCGCAGCTGTTTGAGCCGCAGGCGAGTTCTGCGGACCCCCGCCGGAGTCGAGCAGCACAGGTTGCCCGAAGCGCAGCGCAGGGACCCAGACTGCGGGTCGCCTTTCTTTTCCTTAGGTTTCTTTGGCGAAGCAAAGAAAAGTAAGTCGCCCGCCGGGGCGAATCCCGGCCAGCAGCCGCAGAAAAACCCCCTGTCAACATACAGCCAGTGCCTCCAAACACTGCCGCTTATGCGCCTCCCCACTGCCAGGCTTGATCTCCAGCGCAGGCAAGCGCACGCCGTAGTCCAGCCCCAGCTTGTCGGCCAGCAGAATCCATGCGCAAAGCCGCGACAGCTTTTGCTCGACACCCGAAGAACCCGCCTGCATGAAATCCAGCCAGAGCTCATGGCGCTGGGCCTGCTGCGTGTCGCGCACCACCAGGCCGTTACCCTGTTCGTCGGCCTTGGCGGCCTTTTTCCAGACCACCAGCTTCATGGGGTCACCGCGCCGGTAGCCGCGGATGCCGTCGAACTCGCCAGTGCTTTGCGCCCGCGCTGCCGCTGCGGCACCGCCGGAGCGCGGTTCCCCGGGGGGCAGTGGCGGCGGGTGCAGTTCAGGTGCAGGGTAGACCAGGAGTTGGGCCGCTGGCCGCCAGACCGTCCAGACCCGGAAGGTGCCCAGCGGGAAGCGTGTTTCCGCCGTCAGGGTTGGAAGGCGGTGCAGGCCGCGGCGCGGCGGCGTGAAAGCGACCTGCACCACGCTGCTGCCTTGCGCCGGCACATCGGTCCAGGCCCAGTGCCGCTCGCGGCCTTTTTGCGCATCCACGTCGTGCGGGTCGAGCACACTCAGCCCGATGCCATGGCGCGCTGCTCGCCGGGTGTTCGTGAGTTTGACGTCGAAAGAGGCTGTGGCCCCCGCGTATTGGGCGGGTGGCGCTTTCAAATTCATGGCAAGTCCGCGTAGCGTGCCATGGCACACATGCATGCCCACCAGGGCGCTGCCGGCCAGCATAAAGGTCAGCAGGTAACCCAGATTGAGCTGGTAGTTGATCGAGGCGACCAGCAGCACCAGCAGGGTCACGCCGAGCATCAGGCCGGGGCGGGTGGGCAGGATGTAAACGTTGCGCTGCGTCAGCATGACGCTGTCGGTGAAAGGCAGCTTGCTCTGCCACCAGTGCTGGAACCGGCTGCGTATGAAAGCCAATGGACTGATGATGGCCGTATTCATCGTTTGTCATTCCGGCCTTGAGCCGGAATCCAGGCTGTTGCGGCGGTGGATTGCGGATCAAGTCCGCAATGACAAAGCTCTTTCATGGCAAGGGCACGGCTTCCAGCATGGCGCGTACCTGTTCCACGGAGCCGCGGCCGGCATCGCTGACGGGAATGAGGCGGTGCGCTGCGGTCTGCGGCAGCACGGCGGCGATGTCGTCGGGGGCGACATAGTCGCGGCCGTCCAGGAAGGCCTGCGCCCTGGCGGCGCGCATGACGGCGATGCCGGCCCGCGGGCTCAGGCCCTGCAGAAACCAGCGCCCCGAGCGCGTGGCCGCCACCAGGTCCTGCAGATAGTTCAGCAAGGGGTCCGCGGCATGCACCTGCGCGACCAGCTGTTGCAGCTCCAGCAGGTCGTGCGGCGCCAGCAGTGCCGGCAGCTTGTCGACCATCTCGCGCCGGTCGCCGCCCCGGAGCAGCTCGCGTTCGGCCGCGCGGTCGGGGTAGCCCAGCGAGATACGCATGTGAAAACGGTCCAGCTGCGACTCGGGCAGGGCATAGGTGCCCAGCTGGTCGTGCGGGTTTTGCGTGGCGATGACAAAAAAGGGCACGGGCAGGGGGCGCGTTTCGCCTTCCACGGTGACCTGCTTTTCTTCCATGGCCTCCAGCAGCGCGCTCTGGGTCTTGGGGCTGGCCCGGTTGATTTCGTCGGCCAGCAGCACCTGGGCGAACACGGGGCCGGGATGGAAGACAAAACTTTCCTTCTGGCGCTCGTAGATCGAGACGCCCGACAAATCGCTGGGCATCAAATCGGCCGTGAATTGCACGCGGGAAAACTGCAGGCCGAACGAGCGCGACAGCGCATGGGCCAGGGTGGTTTTACCCACGCCGGGAACGTCTTCAATCAGCAGATGACCCCCTGCGAGCAGGCAGGCTACACAGTCTTGCACTTGTGAGGACTTGCCGACAATGACCGTGTTAAGCTGATTCAGGAGCGCTTGAAGTTTTTCTTTGACGTTCATGTCGTCAACCTTACCGCAAAATTTTCATGCTATGAACGCGACTGGTTATTTCACTCACAAAGACTGCCGGATGCACGAGATGGGTCCGGGGCATCCCGAATGCCCCGAGCGGCTCGACGCCATTGAAGACCGGTTGCTGGCCTCGGGCGTTGCGGATGCGCTGGACCGGCGCGAGGCGCCGCTGGCTGCACTGGGCGACATCGAGCTGGCGCACGACCGCATGATGGTGGCGGCGATCCGCGGCCTGAGCGATCACCTGGCCGACGACATTGACGCGGGTGGGCCGGCCTATGCGCAGATTGACCCGGACACCGCACTCAACGTCCACTCCTGGAACGCCGCCCTGCGTGCCGCCGGTGCCGCGCTCGCGGCCACCGACAGCGTGATGGCCGGCGAGATCGAAAACGCCTTTTGCGCCGTGCGCCCGCCGGGTCACCATGCCTGCCACAACAAGGCCATGGGGTTTTGCATTTTCAACAGCGTCGCCATTGCGGCCAAATACGCCCTGGAGCGTCATGGCCTCAAGCGCGTGGCGGTCGTCGATTTCGACGTACACCACGGCAATGGCACCGAAGACATCCTCAGCGGCGACCAGCGCGTGCTGATGGTGAGTTTTTTCCAGCATCCCTTTTATCCCTACAGCGGCACCGGAACGCATGCCAGCAACATGGTCAACGTGCCGGTGCCCGCCTACACCAAGGGGATGGAGGTGCGCGAAATGATCGAGACCATCTGGATACCGCGCCTCGAGGGCTTCAAGCCCGAGATGATTTTCATCAGTGCCGGCTTCGATGCACACCGGGATGATGAGCTGGGCCAGTTGGGACTGGTGGAGCAGGACTACGCGTGGATCACCCAGCGAATCAAGGATGTGGCCAAGCGCCACGCGCAGGGCCGCATCGTGTCGTCGCTCGAAGGCGGCTACAACCTGCGGGCGCTGGGGCGCAGCGTCGAAGCGCATATCCGTGTGCTGGCCGATTTGTAGGAGGCGTCATGCGCGCCGCATACCGCCGGGCGTCAGGCCGTGTGAACAGTTTCTCGCCACAGCGGTGAAATGTCTCTTTATTGAACAAAAATTCGAACACAGTTGAACAAAGGAAACCGCCATGGCCAGCGCCGGCGCCCTGATTCCCGCCAATAGCTCACTCGTCCGTCCCCCAGCCCGCATCGATAACCTGGATGCCTGGTTTGCAGCACTGACCCAGCCCTCCGCGCTGACTGAACTGGCCTCGCTGGTTGCATGCGTCCTGCTGGCCTGGCTGGTGGTACGTGTGGCCAGCCGTGCCCGGCACAGTGCTGACGAGTCATCCATCCTCTTTGGCCGGCGCATTGTGGACGGGGTGCTGTTCCCGCTGCTGCTTTTGTCTTTTGCCTATGCGGCCCAGGCGCTGCTGGCGCGGATGTTTCCGCTGGCAGTCTTCAAGGTGGTCATTCCAGTGCTGCTGGCGCTGGCGCTGATTCGCCTGGGCGTCAAGGTGCTGCAGGTGGCGTTTAAAAATGCGCCGCTGGTGCGGGCGCTGGAGCGCACGATTTCATGGCTGGCCTGGATTGCCATGGTGCTCTGGGTCAGCGGCCTGCTGCCGGTCATTCTTGAGGAGCTGGATGGCATCAAGTGGAAGGTCGGCAACTCGACCCTGTCGGTGCGCACCATGCTTGAAGGGGCGCTGACGGCCGGCGTGGTGCTGTTGATCGCGCTGTGGATTTCCTCGGCCCTGGAGGCGCGCCTGCTGCGCTCCGCCACAGGTGGCGAACTGTCCTTGCGCAAGGCGGTGAGCAATGCCGCCCGGGTGGTGCTGATGTTTGTGGGCCTGTTGCTGGCGCTGTCGTCGGTGGGCATTGACCTGACGGCACTGTCGGTGCTGGGCGGCGCGATCGGCGTGGGTGTGGGCTTTGGCCTGCAAAAACTGGCCGCCAGCTATGTGAGCGGTTTCGTGATGCTGGCCGAGCGCAGCGTGCGTATCGGGGACAACGTGCGTGTCGATACCTTCGAAGGCCGCATCACCGACATCAACGCCCGCTACACCGTCGTGCGGGCACCATCCGGCCGCGAATCCATCGTGCCCAACGAGATGTTCATCAGCAACCGCATCGAAAATCTTTCGCTCAGTGATTTGCGCGTGCTGCAGTCCACCGTGGTGTCGGTGGGCTATGACAGCGATGTCGCGCTGGTGATGCGTTTGCTGGCCGAAGCGGCGCTCAGTCAGCCGCGCGTGCTGCGCGATCCCGAGCCTTCCGTGAACCTGACCAATTTCGGGGCCGATGGGCTGGAGTTCACGCTCAACTACTGGATGACCGACCCCGAAAACGGCCAGCAAAACCTGCGCTCCAGCATCAACCTGGAGGTGCTGAAGGCCCTGCGTGAGAACGGTATCGAGATTCCGTATCCGCAGCGGGTGATCCATACGCGTGTCAGCGGTGTGGAGGGCGCCAGGACTTCCTGAGTTGCCGCAGCGCAGGGCGTCGGCGTCCCCGGGGCGATTCCCCAATTGACGCCTGCACGACAGCTGTTTGGTAGGGATGCTCTAATTCCTCTGGGGGAGCCATTTATAATGAAATAGAACGACCGTTCTTTTTTTGCTTGCTGCCGCGGATAACCCTCCGGGCAACAAGTTGGCCGCCCGCACCACGAAGGCCGCAGCATAGAATGCAAGGCTTACGTTTACGTCAACGTCAATTAACAAACTCTGGAGCCCTGAAATGAAGGTCTTGGTACCCGTCAAGCGTGTAGTCGACTACAACGTGAAAGTCCGCGTCAAATCCGACGGCACCGGCGTCGACATCGCCAACGTCAAGATGAGCATGAACCCGTTTGACGAGATTGCCATCGAAGAGGCGACCCGCCTGAAGGAAAAGGGCGTGGTCACCGAAGTCATCGCCGTCAGCTGCGGCGTGCTGCAGTGCCAGGAAACCCTGCGCACCGCCATGGCCATCGGCGCCGACCGCGCCATCCTGGTCGAGACCGCCGAAGAACTGCAGCCGCTGGCCGTGGCCAAGCTGCTCAAGGCCCTGGTCGACAAGGAGCAACCCCAACTGGTGATCCTGGGCAAGCAGGCCATTGATGACGACTGCAACCAGACCGGCCAGATGCTCGCCGCGCTGCTGGGCTGGCCGCAAGCCACCTTCGCTTCCAAAGTGGAAGTCGAAGGCGGCCAGGCCAAAGTCACGCGCGAAGTCGACGGCGGCCTGGAAACGCTGGCCCTCACGCTGCCCGCCATCATCACCACCGACCTGCGTTTGAACGAGCCGCGCTATGTGACGCTGCCCAACATCATGAAGGCCAAGAAAAAGCAGCTCGACAACGTCAAGCCGGAAGACCTCGGCGTGGACGTCAAGCCGCGCATCAAGACCCTGAAGGTCAGCGAGCCGCCCAAGCGCAGCGCCGGTGTGAAAGTTGCCGATGTCGCCGCCCTGGTGGACAAGCTCAGGAACGAAGCCAAAGTAATCTAAGGAATTGACATGACCGCACTTGCTGTACTCGTAGTAGCCGAACACGACAACAACGCCATCAAACCCGCGACCCTCAACACCGTGACCGCTGCCACCCAGTGTGGTGGCGAGGTGCATGTGCTGGTGGCCGGCAAGGGTGCCGAAGCTGCAGCCCAGGCCACCAGCCAGATCGTCGGCGTCGCCAAAGTCATCCACGTCGATGGCGTGCACTTTGAGCACGGCCTGGCGGAAAACATGGCCGCGCAGGTGGTCGCCATCGCCGCCAGCTATTCGCACATCCTGTTTCCGGCCACCGCCTCGGGCAAGAACATCGCCCCGCGCGTGGCGGCCACGCTGGATGTCGGCCAGATTTCCGACATCACCAAGGTCGATGCGGTGGATACCTTTGAGCGCCCCATCTATGCCGGCAATGCGATTGCCATTGTGCAAAGCCTGGACGCCACCAAAGTCATCACCGTGCGCACCACGGGCTTCGATGCGGCAGCCGCCACGGGTGGCTCGGCTGTCGTGGAAACGCTGGCAGGTGTGGCCGACAGCGGCAAGTCGTCGTTTGTCGGCTCCGAGATCGCCAAGAGCGACCGCCCCGAACTGACCGCCGCCAAGATCATCGTGTCGGGCGGCCGTGCGCTCGGTTCTGCCGAGAAGTTCAACGAAGTCATGCTGCCGCTGGCTGACAAGCTGGGTGCCGCATTGGGCGCTTCGCGTGCCGCGGTCGATGCGGGCTATGCGCCCAACGACTGGCAAGTGGGCCAGACCGGCAAGATCGTGGCGCCGCAGCTCTACATCGCCGCGGGCATCTCGGGCGCCATCCAGCACCTGGCCGGCATGAAGGACAGCAAGGTCATCGTGGCGATCAACAAGGACCCCGAGGCACCGATTTTCAGCGTTGCTGATTACGGGCTGGAGGCTGACCTGTTCACCGCTGTGCCCGAGCTGGTTGCGGCACTGTAATCCCCTGAAAGGGCGTCTTGATTGACGCCCTTTTTGTATCTGGAACGGCCGCACCCCGACGGCCGCAATGAAAAAAGTGGAGAGACAAATGAGTTACGTAGCCCCTCTGAAGGACATGCTGTTCGATATCAGGCACCTGGCCCGCATCGACCAGGTGGCGCAAATTCCCGGCTTTGAAGACGCCGGTTTCGAGACGGCGCAGGCGGTGCTTGAAGAGTGCGCCAGGTTCAACCAGGACGTGCTGTCGCCGCTGAACTGGGAGGGCGACAAAAATCCTTCGAGCTGGAAAGATGGCGTGGTCACCACCACCCCTGGTTTCAAGCAGGCCTTCAAACAATACGCGGAAGGTGGTTGGCAGGGCCTGCAGCATCCGGCCGAGTTTGGCGGCCAGGGCCTGCCCAAGACCATAGGCGCGGCCTGTGGCGAGATGCTCAATTCGGCCAACATGAGTTTTGCCCTGTGCCCGCTGCTCAGTGACGGCGCCATCGAAGCCCTGCTGACGGCCGGCTCCGATGATCTGAAGGCCATCTACCTTGAAAAGCTGGTCAGCGGACAGTGGACCGGCACCATGAACCTGACCGAGCCGCAGGCGGGCTCTGACCTCGCCATGGTGCGCAGCCGCGCCGAACCGCAGCCCGATGGCACCTACAAGGTGTTCGGCACCAAGATATTCATCACCTACGGTGAGCACGACATGGCCGAGAACATCGTGCACCTGGTGCTGGCGCGCGTGACCGGCGCACCCGAAGGCGTGAAGGGCATCAGCCTGTTTGTCGTGCCCAAGTTTCTGGTCAACGAGGACGGTTCCCTGGGCGCGCGCAACGATGTGCATTGCGTCAGCATCGAGCACAAGCTGGGCATCAAGGCATCGCCCACGGCCGTGCTGCAGTATGGCGACCACGGCGGCGCCGTCGGCTATATCGTCGGTGAAGAAAACCGCGGGCTGGAGTACATGTTCATCATGATGAATGCGGCGCGCTATGCCGTCGGCATGCAGGGCATTGCCGTGGCCGAGCGCGCTTACCAGAAGGCGGTGAGCTTTGCCCGGGAGCGGGTGCAGAGCCGACCCGTTGACGGATCGATCAAGGCCAGCGCGCCCATCATTCATCACCCCGACGTCAAGCGCATGCTGATGACCATGCGCGCCTACATCGAAGGGTGCCGCGCCATGGCGTCGGTCGCCGCGGCGGCCTACGATGCATCGCACCACCATCCTGATGCCGAAGTGCGCAAACAAAACCAGGCCTTCTACGAGTTCATGGTGCCGCTGGTCAAGGGCTACAGCACCGAGATGAGCCTGGAAGTCACTTCGCTGGGCGTGCAGGTCCACGGCGGCATGGGTTTCATCGAGGAGACCGGCGCGGCGCAGTACATGCGCGATGCCAAGATCCTGACCATTTACGAAGGCACGACGGCCATCCAGGCCAACGACCTGGTGGGCCGCAAGACCTCGCGCGATGGCGGCCAGACAGCCAAGGCGATTGCGAAGCAGATTGAAGCGACTGAAAGCGAACTGATCCGGCAGGGCAATGCCGACGCAGTGGCGGTGGCCAGGCGGCTGAAGGCCGCCCGTGAAGCATTGGTGGATGTGGTCGAGTTTGTGGCGGGCAACACCAAGGCCAGCCCGAACGCCGTGTTTGCCGGCAGCGTGCCCTACCTGATGCTGGCAGGCAACGTGGTGGCCGGCTGGCAGATGGCGCGTTCATTACTGGTGGCCCAGGAGCAGCTTGCCCAGGGCGTGGACGCCGATTTCATGAAGGCCAAAATCACCACCGCCCGTTTTTATGCCGACCACCTGCTGACCAAGGCGCCCGGCATGCGCGACAGCATTGTCGAAGGTGCGGACTGCGTGACTGCCCTGGCACTGGACGCATTCTAAAACCCGTCCGCTATTAAATTAGTAGCTGGTTGCGCCCGTTAACAATGGGCTAGCGTCATTTTTTGAAAATGTTGTTTTACTGACCTGTTGAAAGACACCATGTCCAGACTTCCCGCACCGCTGAACAACCTGCCGTTGCCCATCATTGGCTCGCCGCTGTTCATCATCAGCAACCCCCAGCTGGTGATCGAGCAATGCAAGGCCGGCGTGGTCGGCGCCATGCCTGCGCTCAATGCACGTCCCGCCGCGCAGCTGGAAGACTGGCTGGCCGAGATCACCGAGACCTTGGCGGCGTATAACAAAGCCAATCCTGACAAGCCTGCCGCACCGTTTGCCATCAACCAGATCGTGCACAAGTCCAACGAGCGGCTGGAGCATGACATGGCGCTGTGCGTGAAGTACAAGGTGCCCATCTGCATCACCAGCCTGGGCGCGCGCGAAGACATCAACGCCGCGGCCCACAGTTACGGCGGCGTGGTGCTGCACGACATCATCAACAACAAGCATGCGCGCAAGGCGATCGAAAAGGGTGCCGACGGCCTGATTGCCGTGGCGGCCGGCGCGGGTGGCCATGCGGGCGTCAAGAGCCCGTTTGCCCTGATCCAGGAAATTCGCCAGTGGTTTGACGGCCCGCTGGCGCTGTCTGGCGCCATCTCGACCGGTGGCGCGGTGCTGGCCGCGCGCGCCATGGGCGCCGACTTTGCGTACATCGGTTCGGCGTTTATCGCCACGGAAGAAGCCCGCGCCTCCGACGCCTACAAGCAGGCGATCGTTGAAGGCAATTCCGACGACATCATTTACAGCAATCTCTTTACCGGCGTGCACGGCAACTACCTTGCCCCGTCCATCCGGGCCGCGGGCATGGACCCCGAGAACCTGCCCGAGAGCGATCCGAGCAAGATGAACTTTGGCGGCGACAAGTCCAAGGCCTGGAAGGACATCTGGGGTTGCGGCCAGGGCATCGGCCCGGTCAGCAAGGTGCAGAGCGCCGCAGAATTTGTAGCCCAGCTCAAGCGTGAGTACGAAGACGCGCGCATTCGGCTGGCTCTCTAGGCGGGTGCCCTAGCATTTCGCGTCGGCTTTCATCCCGCCCTCATGCGTTCAGCCGACCAGCGCCTGCACGGCATTGATGCCCTCAAGGGCATCGCCTGCGCCCTGATCGTCTGGCACCATCTGGCTTTTTACGGGCCGATGTCGGACGTGGTTCACACGGTTGTGCCGGGCCTGACGGGCTGGCTTTACGACTATGGCCGGATGGCGGTGCAGGTGTTTCTGGTGGTGGGCGGTTTTCTGGCTGCCAGTTCGCTGGCGCCCGAGGGCTGGGCGGCTTTCACGCAACCGGGCCGGTTGATGCTTCGCCGCTACCGCCGGCTGGTGCCGCCCTATCTGGTGGCGCTGGCTGTGTGCGTGCTGGTGGCCGCGTTGGTGCGGCCGTGGTTTGCGCACCCGTCTGTGCCTGCTGCGCCGACTTTGCTGCAGGTAGTTGCCCACGTACTGCTGCTGCAGGATGTGCTGGGCCAGGAGGCCCTGTCGGCGGGTGTCTGGTATGTGGCGATTGATTTTCAGCTGTTCGTCAGCAGTGTGCTGGTGTTTGCTGGCGCACGCGCGCTGCGGCAGCGCTGGCCGCAGGTGCCGGCGCACCTCGGCGTGGGTCTGATACTGTTGCTGGGAGCGGCATCGCTGTTCTTCTTCAACCGCCACGCCGGTCTGGACGTGACGGCGCTGTATTTCCTGGGTTCCTACACCTTGGGCATGCTGGCTTTCTGGGCCTCGCGGGCGGCAAGCCAAGCCCAACGGGAGCAGTGGCTGCTGGCCATTGTCCTGCTCGGCGTGGCGGCCTTGCTGCTTGATTTCAGGGGCCGTATTGCCCTGGCGCTGCTGGTGGCGCTGGGCCTGGTGTGGCTGCAAACAAGCGCTGTTGCCCGGCAATGGCGGGAGCCCCTCTGGCTGTTAAAACTCGGCCAGATTTCGTACTCGGTGTTTCTGATTCACTTCCCGGTGAACCTTCTGGTCAATGCCGTGGTGGGTTTTTTCTGGCCCACCCAGTTGATGGCCAACGCGCTGGGCTTGCTGGCCGCCTTCCTGTTGTCCCTGCTGGCGGGCGCGGTGTTGTACAGAAGCGTTGAATCCCGTCAACTGCCTGTACGCGGCGCGGCCAAGGTGCGACCCCTCTCGCCATAATTCCTGCATTCGGGCCTCGCATTTGAGTCCCGCATCTGGGGCTTTTGTTGTGACGACCCAGCTCAGTGCGTGCGACGTGCTTTTTCTTGCTCCCTCTCCCTTTGGGAGAGGGTTGGGGTGAGGGCCAGCGGCGTATAAAAAAACGTGGTCTTTCGCATCGGCCGCGCCCCCATCCCAGCCCCACGTGTTGCAGTGAGACACTGTGACTCTTCGCCCCGTCCAGGTCCGCAATCAAATCAATAGCGTTTCAGGCCTCCCGCTCAACGCCTGAACATGTCCAGCTTCAATTCAGAGGCCTCGCCCAGCCAGGAGGCATGGGTCGTGTGATCGGCCAGGTTATCGCCCGTGACCCCGTGCACGAACACATCAAGCCCGTTGCGGTTTTGTGCCAGCCACGGGATCAGGCGCTCAAACTGGACGCGGTCAAATGCCAGCTGGCAGCTCCAGTGCGGGTGCGGCCCAATCTCACGTTCATGCACACGGCCGACGGCCACCCCGAACAGCTCACCTGCCTGCTCGCACAGCGCTCGGGCCTGCGCCACGGTGGCGGGGCCAAAATAAACATGGGCGTGGTAGCGGTCGTGGACGTTTTCGGGGCGCTTGGTCATGGGATGGATGGCCGAAAGTGAATGCATGGGCGATTGTCCTGTCATCCGCTTTGCCCGCCGCGACTGCGGGGTTTACAGGCCCTCCAGAAAGATCATCTCGGGCAGGGAAACCGCCGGATCTTGCCGCCGAGCCTGCGCGTGGTTTTTTTTCACGAGCTGGCGGCAATGGTCGAGGTCCGTCACCTGAAAAAGAAACAAAACCTCGGCGGGGTCTTCTGCGTTTTGCCACAGGTGCTCCAGGTACATGCCCTGATCGGCGTGGCTGGCTGCATCCTTGTCGAGCTGCGCCTTCACATCGACCAGCCGGGCGCCGCGGAGTTTTGCCAGTACATGAGCCATGTGAACCTCCGGTACAAATCAGCATTATGAAACCGTGCCAGGCGGGCTGCAGGCCGCTTGCCGGATGGCGGAGTATTCAATATACTGTACATAAATAAGGGGTATCCGCTTAGCTCCACTAGACCGATTCCACCATGTCCTGTGTTGTTCGGGTGATGTCCTGATAGGTCACGGGTTTCGTGACAACGGCTTGCTGCAGCAGCCGGTAAAACAGCATCCCGCGAGAGCCCGAAGTGCGGCGATTGAAGCGAAAGACAAACTCATCCAGGTAGGCATCCAGATGCTCGGGCTGGACCGAGCCATGGTGCGTGCCCAGGATCCAGCGCTTGACCAGTGAGGCCACCCGATGCACCCCTGCCATGGAGACATGGGCAGGAACATCCGAGCCCAGCATGACCGTGCGCTCATGGTCATAGCCCAGCTCGCTGAGCGAACGATAGGCGGCCGAGCCGTCAGTGCGAATCTGGGCGCCGGGCTCCACCGACTGCTGGACAAACGGCACCACGCATTCGTCAGAATCATTGGCGATGCGGTGCAGACGAATCCGGCCAAATCCTTTGGGCTGCAGTATCTCCACGGCCATCACCACCAGTACTTTGCTGGTGCGGCTCTTGCGACCCACGGCAGAGATGGGCTGCTGTCGGTCCGAGATGGCCAGGTAGGTTTCATCCACCTCGACCAGACCTTTCAGGCGTTCCCGATCCGGGCGCACCATGGCACAGCGAAAGCGGTGCAGCATGGTCCAGGCCGTCTGGTAGCTGCCCAGCCCCAACACCCGCTGCAAGCCTAGGGCGCTGACACCTTGCTTCTGGCTGGTGAGATACCACGCCGCCGCCAGCCATACCTTTAGCGGCGTACGGGTCTTGTCAAAGATGGTGCCCGAGGTCACGGTCGTCTGTCGCCCACAGTCCTGGCACATCAATCGCGTGCGGCTGGATCGGTATGGCGCCGCCATGCTGGCGCAATTTGGGCAGGCGAAGCCGTGCGGCCAGCGCAAGCGCTCCAGGTAAGACAGGCAAGCCTCCTCGGAGGAAAACCAATCGAGGAATTCGCTCCAGGTGCGGGGGTAGTCTTGGGCTGGAACTGGCATAATAACTGGGTATTTATCCAGTATATCCGACTCCACTGGAGCTAAGCGGATACCCCTTACATAAATACAGTATTTATCCGACTACCCAAGTTCTTGTTTATTG
Source organism: Polaromonas sp. JS666 (assembly GCF_000013865.1). Classification (NCBI taxonomy): domain Bacteria; kingdom Pseudomonadati; phylum Pseudomonadota; class Betaproteobacteria; order Burkholderiales; family Comamonadaceae; genus Polaromonas; species Polaromonas sp. JS666. Next base: position 3,311,112 of record NC_007948.1, on the reverse strand, counting down.
ACGCCAAAAACACGGCCAGCCAGGCCGTTTGAGTCCCATGACCGAGGTCAAAATTCCCCTTCATGCCATCAAGGGCCGGGGCAGCGCCACGCGCATTGCACACCGGTTCGAGAAAAATGCGCGCGAGGCCTACGACGATGGCTGGGGCACCTTGCAAGATGCAACAGGCGATGTGATCGGCGAGGTTCCGCGTATTGAGACAGAAGTGATGATGGAAGACGCCCGCAGCGCCATTTCGCACAACGATTCTCCCGACATCTTCTTCGACTACGGCCTGAACCCCTACCGGGGCTGCGAGCATGGCTGCGTCTATTGCTATGCGCGGCCCACGCACAGCTACCTCAACCTTTCGCCCGGCCTGGACTTTGAGACGAAGATCATCGCCAAGCGCAATATTGCCGAGGTGCTGCGCGCCGACCTCGGCAAACGAAGCTACGTGCCCAAACTGCTCAACATCGGTTCGGCCACGGACTGCTACCAGCCCGTGGAGCGCGAACTGCGGCTCACACGGGGCGTGATCGAAGTCCTGCAGGAGGCGCGCCATCCGTTTTCGCTGGTCACCAAATCCAGCGGTGTCGAATGCGACCTTGATTTGATTGCGCCCATGGCGGCCGACAGGTTGGCGGCGGTGTATGTGACCATCACCACGCTGGACGGCGAACTGGCACGCAAGCTGGAGCCGCGCGCCGCAGCGCCACACCGCCGGCTGCGCACCATCGAGAGGCTGGCCGCCGAAGGCGTGCCGGTGGGCGTGAGCGTGGCGCCGCAAATCCCTTTTGTGAACGACGACATGGAGCTGGTACTGGAGGCTGCCTGGGAGGCCGGTGCGCGCAGCGCGTTCTACACCGTCATTCGCCTGCCCTGGGAAGTCGCGCCTATCTTCAAGGAGTGGCTGGAGCTGCACTATCCGCAGCGCGCTGCGCGCATCATGGCGCGGATTCACGAGATGCGCGGCGGCAAGGACTACGACAGCGATTTCGCCTCGCGCATGAAGGGTGCGGGCCTGTGGGCCGACCTGATACGCCAGCGCTTCGAGAAAACCTGCGCCCGGCTGGGCTTTAACCGCCAGCGCATTGAACTGGATTTGAGTCAGTTCAGACCGCCGGGGGCGGCGGGTCAGGGCAGCCTGTTTTGAGGTGCCGCGACGGCAATTCGGTGCGCGGGCTATAGTCCAAAAAGGGTCTGAAAAAGCAGCGTGCATTTGGCTGATCTGGCCTGCAGGGCACGCCGTACCGTTTGAAAGCAACAGGAGTTCAACTTGGCGATCGAGTGGAAATATTCATCGGAAGGCATGCTTGGGGAGGACTGGGAAGCGCTCTCCAATCTTTACCGGGTGGCGCCTCTGGGCGACAAGCAACCGGCCGATCTTCGGGTCGTGTTTTCAAACAGCATGTTCAAGTGCTTTGTGTATGACGCCGGCACGCTGATTGCCGCCGGCCGCGCCGTGGCGGACGGCAGGGACTGCTCTTACATCTGCGACATCGCGGTGGCGCCGGAGCGGCAGGGTTCCGGCTTGGGCAAAGAGATGGTTGCGGCGCTGGTACGGCTTTCCAAAGGTCACAAGAAGATCATCCTGTATGCAGTGCCGGGCAAGGAGCCGTTTTACCGCAAGCTCGGGTTCAAGCGCATGGCGACGGCCATGGCCATTTTTGCGAACCAGGAACAGGCGCTCAAGGACGGTTTGCTCAATGAAAGCTGAAAGCGCATTGTCGGGCAGCGCCTCGGCAAGTTTGCGCATGTTGTGATGTGACACGAGACGTGGAAAGCATTCGAATCCTCGTCAGCCTTCACGACCAGGCACTGCGCCTCTACTGTGGCGGCGTGCTTGTGCGTGCGTATCCGGTATCGACCGCCAGGAACGGCCCCGGCGAACTGGAAGGCAGCGCCTGCACGCCGCGGGGCGCTCACGTCATTCGGGCAAAGATAGGCGCGGGCTGCGAGGCAGGGACGGTATTTGTCGCACGCAGACCTACGGGGGAGATGTTTTCAGCGGGGCTGGCCGAGGCGAATCCGGACAGGGACTGGATACTGACCCGCATTCTCTGGCTCTGCGGCCGCGAGCCGGGCAAGAACCGCTTTGGCGCGGTCGACACCATGCGCCGGTACATCTACATCCACGGATGCCCGGACGGCCTGCCCATGGGCGAGCCCTTGTCTCTCGGCTGCGTGCGCATGAGAAACGCGGACATCGTGGAGCTGTTCGACCTCGTGGAGCCCGGCACCGAGGTATGGATTCAGGCCGGGCCGGCTGCTGATGCCGATCCGCCCGGCATCCCGGCGCCACGCTAGCGCAAATAGCTCCGGTTCAGCCGCACTTCCAGCTTTTTCTGCAGCGTTTCAAACGATGCGCTCATGGCCCAGTAAATCGCGGCCGCCGCCAGGTACAACGGGAAGGGCTGGAAGGTGGTGGCAATGACTTCCTTGGTGGCCAGCATCAGTTCACCCACGGCAATCACCGAGACCAGCGAGGTGTCCTTGATCAGGCTGATCAGGCTGTTGGACAGGCTGGGAACGGCCAGGCGCAAGGCTTGCGGCCCGATTACATGGCGCAGCGTTTGCGCCTGCGTGAGGCCCAGGCTGCGGGCGGCATTCCACTGCCCGTGTTCAACGCCATTGATCGCCCCACGAATCGTTTCCGACAGGTACGCGCCGACGTTGAGGCTCAGCCCCAGGATGCCCGCCGTGATCGGGTCGAACTGGATGCCAATGCTGGGCAGGCCGAAGTAAATCACAAACAGCTGCACCAGCAGCGGCGTGCCGCGCATGCAGCTGACATACAGCGCGGCAAACCGCGCCAGGCCGGGCATCTTCGCCAACCGTGTGATGGCCACAAAAGTGCCGATGATGGCGCCAAAAAAAACCGATGCCACGGCCAGCAGCAGCGTCCATGCCGCGCCCTTGAGCATCAGTGGTAAAGCGTCCCCCAGCAACTGGGTTACAGCAGTCATGTCCATGGCAGTCTCCACAAATAAAAACCCCGGCTTCATGCCGGGGTGCTTCAGACATCGGGTGCGCCTGGAGCGCACGGCTGGATGAATGTTACTGGGTTCTCATGGGGTCTTGCAGGGATTCACTTGGCGACGGGTGGCTTGCTCACGTCGCGGTCAAACCATTTGTTCGAAATTTTGGCGAAGCTGCCGTCTGCCTGCAGATCAGCCAGCGCCTTGTCGATGGCGGCCTTGAACTTGGGATTGTTCTTGACGAAAGGAATGCCTGATTTCTCCAGTTCACCCACGGGCGCGCCGGGCTTGAGAGGCAGCTTGGTCTGCTTGACGATATAGGGAATCAGCAGGCTGTCGTTCAGCGCCGCGTCAATGCGGCCCAAAGCCAGGTCCTGCAGGTATTCCTGCGCGCCGGGATAGGTTTTGATGTCGATGTCGCCAACCTTCTTGGCCATGTCGGCAAAGTTGGTGCCCTGGCCCAGGCCGAGCTTTTTGCCCTTGAGGTCAGCCAGCGTCTTGAAGACGCGCTTTTCGTCCTTGCGGATGATCAGCTGCGGGCTGGAGATGGTGTAGGGCTCGGAAAAATCAAAGGTTTCCTTGCGCTTGTCGGTGATGCCGACCTGGTTGATGACCACATCGTATTTGCCGGCTTGCAGGCCTGCGAGGATGGCGCTCCACTCGCTGGTGGTGAATTCGGCTTTGACGCCGAGCTTTTGCGCCAGCGCATTGGCAAGCTCCACTTCAAAACCGGCGAGCTTGTCGTTTTCCTTGTAGTTGAAAGGCGGGTAAGTGCCTTCCAGCGCCACTTTCAGCGTGCCGCGCTGCTTCACGGTGTCCAGCAAATCGGCGGCATGCGCAATGCCGGCGCCCAGGGCCAGGGCGACAAGAATTGTGGAGGCGAGAGCTTTGCGGATATTCATATTCTTCATTTGAATAATGTATTTGTAGTTGAGGTGGAAGTGAATATTAAACCGACGTGCAACAAGTGGCTGCAGCTGCCTAAAAACCCTATGCGGCGTCAGGACGATTCGTCAGGACGAGTCAGTGCGCAACGTCTGCGCGTGCACACTGCCGGGACCACGGTTGGCGCAGCCGGCATAGATATCGAGCGCGGGCTGGTAGACGCTGGTCTGCACCTTCATCAGGCCCAGCACCGAGTGAAAGTAATTGTCATGGCTCACCGGCGCATCGAGCTGCTGCTTGAGGCAGGCCGTGGTGATACTGCTGAGTTGCTCGAATTCCGGCGACAGCCAGGTGATCCAGGGTACGCGCTTTTGCACGTCGGGCGCCATCCCGTAGGGCATGCCATGCAGGTAAAGGTTGTTTTCGCCCAGGGACTCGCCGTGGTCGGCCACATACAGCATGGCGGGCGAGTTGTGCGCCTCCTGCGTTTTGAGCCACCGAATGGTGGACCCCAGCAGATGGTCGGCGTAGACAACGCTGTTGTCATAGGCATTCATCAGTTCATCGCGTCCGCAGCTTTGCAGGGCGTTGTTGATGCATTCGGGCAAGAACTTCTTGAAGGCCGGTGGTGAACGCTGGTAGTAAGCCGGGCCGTGGCCGCCGATCTGGTGCATCACTACGACCACACCCCTGGCCCTGCGTTCTGCAGGCAGGGCAGCGATGCGTTCCTCCATGTTTTGCAGCATCACCTCATCAAAGCATTCCCCGCCGTCGCACAGGCCAGGTACCTTCAGGCTGGTGGTGTACACACTGGCGACCCGGTCGCATACCCCTTTGCAGCCCGACTGGTTGTCTATCCAGACCACGGCCAGGCCTGAGTGCTGCAAAACATCGAGCAAGCCTTCGTAATTCGCAGGCCGTGAGTCATACGCTTCGCGGCCGAAATTGGAAAACATGCAGGGCACCGACACCGCCGTGCTGGTGCCGCAGGACCAGGCGTTGCGCTGGCTGGCAATGTTTTCCCGCGCCAGCTCCGGTGTGGTGGCCCGCCGATAGCCATTGATCGCGAAATTGCCGCTGCGTGCGGTTTCACCCAGCACCAGCAGCAACAGAGGCGGTTTGGCGGCGGCCGCGTCGCTGGCAGCGAGCCTTGCGTCCTCGCCCAGGGGCAAGACGATGGATTCGTTGCGCTGAAAGGGCTGGGCCGCAACCCTTCCCAGTGCGTAAAAGGAATTGAGTGGATTGATCAGGTAGCGCACATGCGTGTAGTTGCGCATGACCGAAGCGATGCTCTGGAAGAACAGCATCACAACGAGCACCAGCACGGCGCATGCGGTGACCAGGGTCATGGCGTTGGACAGCAGCTGACGCGCGGGGCTTTGCATCCGGATTTTTTGCCGCCACAGGAGAAATCCGGGCAATCCCGCCAGCAGCAGCATGGTTACCGGCAGGTGCCAGTTCAGCAGGTCGCGCGTTTCGCGCACATCGGTCTGCAGGGTATTGAGGATCATGGTCTTGTCGATGACCACGCCATAGGCCAGCATGAAATAGGCGCCCAGGGCGGCAGACACCAGAAAGAGCGTGATGGACGGCTTCAGGGTCCAGCGCCAGGCCAGCAGGCTGAGCAATGCGGCTGTCGACAGCGCGATCACCAGCGCCAGCGCCAGGCTGATGGTGAGAACCTCGCCCCTGCTCAGGTCGGGCAAGCGCGCCAGCTCACGCCACAGCGCGATGTTGCAAACAGTGGCGATCCAGAGACTGGACAGGATGACGATCCACAGCGGCCGAATACCCGCGCGCGAGGGGGTGGCGTTTGCAGGCATTGACCTGGACACCGGACTGAACGCGGACGCAGAGCCTGAGGGGAGGGAGAGCAGCGGCATAGCGCCGCAGTGTATTTTGGGCGACTTAAGAGACGCTTAAGAGACGCTTAGAGACGTCGGAAGGAGCCGAAGTGCTGCGAGCGGACGTGGGGGCTATGTCTTCACCAGCAGGGGCCGCGGGACTGGCTTTGCCAGACCGCAGGCGCAGCGCCCCCTGAGGGGGCAGAGAGCTACACGCTAGTAGAGCGAACGTGGGGGCTAGTAAATGACCACGCCGCGAATCGACTCGCCACGCTTCATCAAATCGAAGCCCTTGTTGATGTCTTCCAGCGGCATGGTGTGGGTGATCAGGTCGTCGATGTTGATCTTGCCGTCCATGTACCAGTCGACGATCTTGGGCACATCGGTGCGGCCGCGCGCGCCACCAAAGGCTGAGCCTTCCCACTTGCGGCCGGTGACCAGCTGGAAGGGGCGGGTGCTGATTTCGGCGCCGGCCTCGGCCACGCCGATGATGATGCTGCGGCCCCAGCCCTTGTGGGTGCATTCCAGCGCCTGCCGCATGACTTTCGTGTTGCCTATGCATTCAAAGCTGTAGTCGGCGCCGCCATCGGTCAGCTGCACGATGGCATCGACCACGTTGTCTGTTTCCTTGGGGTTGATGAAATGCGTCATGCCGAATTTGCGTGCCATCTCCTGCCGCGCGGGGTTGATGTCCACGCCGATGATCTTGTCGGCGCCCACCATCTTCGCGCCCTGGATCACGTTCAGGCCAATGCCGCCCAGGCCGAAGATCACCACGTTGGCGCCGGCTTCCACCTTGGCGGTGAAGATCACCGCACCGATGCCGGTGGTGACGCCGCAGCCGATGTAGCAGACCTTGTCAAACGGTGCGTCTTCACGGATTTTGGCCAGCGAAATTCCGGGCGCCACCGTGTAGTTGCTGAAGGTGCTGGTGCCCATGTAGTGGAAGATGGGTTGGCAGTCCAGGCTGAAGCGGCTGGTGGCGTCGGGCATCAGGCCCTTGCCCTGCGTGCCACGAATCAGCTGGCACAGATTGGTCTTGCGGCTCAGGCAGAACTTGCACTGGCGGCATTCCGGCGTGTAGAGCGGAATGACGTGGTCGCCCTTCTTGAGCGTGGTCACGCCGGGGCCAACATCGACCACGATGCCCGCGCCTTCATGGCCCAGAATGGCCGGGAAGATGCCTTCCGGATCGGCGCCCGACAGCGTGTAGTAGTCGGTGTGGCAAATACCGGTGGCCTTGATCTCGACCAGCACCTCGCCGAACTTCGGGCCTTCAAGATCGACGGTTTCAATGGTCAGGGGTTGGCCCGCTTTCCAGGCGACGGCGGCTTTGGTTTTCATGGTGGTGATGGCTTCTGCGTAGCGCGAAAGAAGGTGGGAAAGAGGGTGGGTAAAGGGTTACCCGGCACTATAAGCCAGCTATTGCCTGGCAGCGCCCTGGCTGTTCCCTGATGGCGCCAAAGCTCATTCGCAAGTGTGCAATTTTGAGAAAACCTGCGCGGGATGGTCCGTGGGGACCCATTGTTCAAGGACTTTCAGCGGCCGGTTTCTTTCAGGTACAACGCGCGGGCTTCAAGCGCCGTGTCCGGGAAGTCGGTGAAGACGCCATCCACACCCGCACGGTAAAAGGCCAGGTACTCATTTTTGGCGCCGCCCCTGTAGTCGGCAGCAAGGCGGCGTGACTCGTTGCGGAAGGTAAAGGGATGAACAAACAGGCCCGCCTTGTGGGCGTCCGCCACCAGGCTGGTGGCCTGGATTGACGTCGCATCGGCATCGTTGATCTTGCCGTCGGCACCGATGGCTCCTTTGGTGCTGATGATGAAGCGCTTCCAGGGGCCGATGCCGTCCGCATAGGTCTTGATCTCGGCCAGCCCTGCCGGCGTGGTCATGACGTTATAAAGGCGCTTGTCGCCAGCCTGGGTCCAGTCATAAGGGCGGTCGCTGGGGTTGGCAAAAGTCACCGTCCCCGTTTTCATGTCCACGCCGTCGCCATCTATCAACTGGATCAGGCGCGTGTTCAGGCCTTTGCTCTTCATGTACTTCAGGCTGCCGGGTTCAAATGACTGCACATAGATGGGTGCCGTCTTGCTGTTCCAGCCAGCGGCGTTGATCATGGCGATCAGCTTGTCCTCCATGGGCAGGCCGAGCGCGCGGAAGTAGCTGGGGTTTTTGGTTTCCGGGTAAATCGCGACGGTGCGGCCGGTTTGCGCCGACCTGGCTTTGGCCAGGTCGATGACCTCCTGGAAAGTCGGCACCTTGTACAGCCCGTTGTACTGCTGCGGGCGTTCGGCGTCGGTGGAAATGGCGCCCAGCATCCGGATTTCGGCCAGCGTGAAGTCGTTGCTGAACCAGCCCGTCTGTGTTTCGCCATCGACCCGGATGGTTTTCTTGCGCGATGCGAATTCAGGGTGTTTGGCCACGTCCGTGCTGATGGCCAGGTTGGGGTCGTGGCGGGTGATCAGTACGCCGTCCTTGGTGGACACCAGGTCCATCTCGATGACATCGGCGCCGAGTTCAATCGCGCGGGCGTAGGCTTCCAGGGTTTCTTCGGGCACGTAGCCGGATGCGCCGCGGTGGGCAATCACCAGCGGGGCACGGCCGTCCAGCGTGGGCAGGCTGGCGTTGGTGCGTGTGCCCGGCATGCTGCAGGCGCCCAGCAATAGGCTGGTGCTTGCAAGGGTGAGCCAGCCGATGGCTTGCCGTGCGTGAGTGGTGGTCGATTTCGCCATGACGTACCTCCCAGGTTGAAAAGGATGATCGTAGGCGCGGCATGACGACAACGGTGTGACAGTCACAATGCGTTGCAGAAGGCGCCCCCCATCCGGCGTGCCATGAAAAATGCCGGAGCAGGTCCGGCATTGGGCATTGAGAGGAGCGAAGAGGAGCGCCGCAGGGTCAGCAGCGCAGCGTATCAGGCGCTGAAAAAGCTCTTCAGCTTGTCGGCCCAACCCTCTTCACTAGGCGAATGCCTGGCGCCGCCTTTTTTCAGCGACTCGTCGAGCTCCTTGAGCAGCTTGCGCTGGTGCTCCGTCAGCTTCACCGGCGTTTCCACCGTGATGTGGCAGTACAGGTCGCCGGGATAACTGGAACGCACGCCCTTGATGCCCTTGCCGCGCAGCCGGAACTGCTTGGCGGCCTGGGTGCCTTCCGGGATGTCAATCGCGGCCTTGCCCGCCAGCGTGGGCACTTCGATCTCTCCGCCGAGGGCCGCGGTGGTGAAGCTGATCGGTACCGCGCAGTGCAGGTCGTCACCGTCGCGCTCAAAAATTTCGTGCTTCTTGATCCGGATCTCGATGTACAGGTCACCGGGCGGGCCGCCGTTGGTGCCCGGCTCGCCGTTGCCGGTGGAGCGGATGCGCATGCCGTCATCGATGCCCGCCGGGATCTTGACTTCCAGCGTCTTGTTGTTCTTGGTCTTGCCCACGCCGTGGCAGGCCACGCAGGGTTCGGGAATCAGCTTGCCCGTGCCCTTGCATTGCGGGCAGGTCTGCTGCACGCTGAAAAACCCCTGGCGCATCTGCACCACGCCGTGGCCATGGCAGGTGGTGCAGGTCACCACTTTGGTGCCGGGTTTGGCGCCCGAACCGTGGCAGGTGTTGCAGTCGTCCCAGCTGGGAATGCGGATCTGGGCTTCCTTGCCATGCGCTGCTTCTTCCAGCGTGATTTCCATCGCGTAGCTCAGGTCGCCGCCGCGGTACACCTGGCGGCCGCCGCGTTGCTGCCCGCCGCGCTGGCCACCGAACACATCGCCGAAGATGTCGCCGAACGCCTCGGCGAACCCGCCAAAGCCTTCAGCGCCAGGGCCGCCGCCCCGCATATTCGGGTCCACACCCGCATGGCCGTACTGGTCGTAGGCCATGCGTTTGTTTTCGTCGGACAGTACCTCGTAGGCCTCCTTGGCTTCCTTGAATTTTTCTTCGGAAACCTTGGACTTGTCACCCTGGTTGCGGTCAGGATGGTGCTTCATCGCGAGCTTGCGATACGCTTTTTTGATGTCGTCGTCGCTGGCGTTCTTGGGGACGCCCAGCGTGTCGTAATAGTCTTTTTTGGCCATGGCAGGTGGGTCAGGGAATCTTCGTTAACAGGGTTCTTGGGCTGTCAATCACAACAGTGCACAAAACAACAGGGCACAAAACAGCGGAATCGGCTGGCGCTGCATGAAAGGGCCGAAAACGCAAAAGCGGAAATCCCGGATTGCTCCTGGTTTCCGCCTTGCAGCATGCAGTTATCGCGCCAATTCAGGGCTGCCCGTCGTCAGGTCTTGTTTCTGGTCAGCCCTTTTTGACTTCCTTGACTTCGGCGTCCACCACGTTGTCGTCGGCTGGTTTGGCATGGGCCTGCTCGGCACCTGCCCCGCCCGCCGCTGCTTCAGCACCCGCTGCCTGAGATGACTGCATGTCGGCGTACATTTTTTCGCCCAGCTTCTGGCTGGCTTCCATCAGGGCCGTGTTTTTCGCTTCAATAGCGTCTTTGTCGTCGCCCTTGAGCGCTTCTTCCATATCCTTGATGGCGGTCTCGATTTTTTCCTTTTCGCCGACCTCCAGCTTGTCGCCATACTCGCCCAGCGATTTGCGCACGCTGTGGACCATGGCCTCGGCATTGTTCTTGGCCTGTACGAACTCGACTTTTTTCTTGTCGTCGGCGGAGTGCAACTCGGCATCTTTCACCATCTGCTGGATTTCGGCTTCAGACAAACCGGAATTGGCCTTGATGGTGATCTTGTTTTCCTTGCCGGTGCCCTTGTCCTTGGCGCCGACGTGCAGGATGCCGTTGGCGTCGATGTCGAAGGACACTTCAATTTGCGGCGTGCCGCGTGCTGCCGGCGGAATGCCTTCGAGGTTGAATTCGCCCAGGGCCTTGTTGCCCGAAGCGATTTCACGTTCACCCTGGAACACCTTGATGGTCACGGCCGGCTGGTTGTCTTCAGCCGTCGAGAAAGTCTGTGCAAACTTCGTCGGGATGGTCGTGTTTTTCTTGATCATCTTGGTCATCACGCCGCCCATGGTTTCGATACCGAGGGACAGCGGGGTGACGTCGAGCAGCAGCACGTCGGTGCGGTCGCCCGACAGCACCTGGCCCTGAATGGCAGCGCCTACCGCCACCGCTTCGTCGGGGTTCACGTCCTTGCGGGGCTCCTTGCCGAACAACGCCTTGACCATCTCCTGCACCTTGGGCATGCGCGTCTGGCCGCCGACCAGGATCACGTCGTGGATGTCGCCCACGCTCACACCCGCATCCTTGATGGCGGTACGGCAGGGCGCAAGGGTGCGCTCGAGCAGCTCTTCCACCAGGGCTTCCAGCTTGGCGCGGGACAGCTTGATGTTCAGGTGTTTGGGGCCTGAGGCATCGGCGGTGATGTAGGGCAGGTTGATGTCGGTCTGCGCGCTGTTCGACAGTTCAATCTTGGCCTTTTCAGCGGCTTCTTTCAGGCGCTGCAGGGCCAGCACGTCCTTGCTCAGGTCCACGCCTTGCTCTTTTTTGAACTCGGCAATGATGTAGTCGATGATGCGCTGGTCGAAGTCTTCGCCGCCCAGGAAGGTGTCGCCATTGGTGGACAGCACTTCAAACTGTTTTTCACCGTCAACGTCGGCAATTTCGATGATGGAGATGTCGAAGGTACCGCCGCCCAGGTCATATACGGCAATCTTGCGGTCGCCCTTTTCCTGCTTGTCCAGTCCGAAGGCCAGGGCTGCAGCGGTGGGCTCGTTGATGATGCGCTTGACTTCCAGGCCGGCAATGCGACCGGCGTCTTTTGTGGCTTGGCGCTGCGCGTCGTTGAAGTAGGCCGGCACCGTGATCACAGCTTCGGTGACGGGCTCGCCGAGGTAGTCCTCAGCGGTCTTTTTCATTTTGCGAAGAATGTCCGCGCTGACCTGCTGGGCCGAGATCTGCTTGCCGCGCACTTCGACCCAGGCGTCGCCGTTGTCGGCAGCCGCGATCTTGTAGGGCATGAGGTTGATGTCCTTCTGGACTTCCTTCTCGGTGAACTTGCGGCCGATCAGGCGCTTGATGGCGTACAAGGTGTTCTTGGCATTGGTGACCGCCTGGCGCTTGGCCGAGGCGCCGACCAGCACTTCACCGTCTTCCTGGTAGGCGACGATGGACGGGGTCGTGCGCGCGCCTTCCGAGTTTTCAATAACGCGGGGCGTGTTGCCTTCCATGATGGACACGCAGCTGTTGGTGGTGCCCAGGTCGATGCCGATGATTCTTCCCATGATTTACTCCTGCTTTTTTGATTCGTTGACGATTGGATGGTGGTGTGGCTGATGGCTCAGTCGCTGTGAATGAGCATGTTGATGACTTGTGGATAACTTGTACGAGTTCAAGTGCCTCAGCCTGATTTATGCGTTTATTTCGGCGCGGTTACGGTGACCAGGGCGGGGCGCAGCACGCGGTCGGAAATCAGGTAGCCTTTTTGCAGCACGCTGACTACGGTGTTGGCTTCCTGCTCGGCGGGCACCATGCTGATCGCCTGGTGCTGGTGCGGGTCAAACCGGCTTCCGCTGGCGGGGTTGATTTCCACGATCTTGTTGCGCTCGAGGGTGGTTTTGAGTTGCTTGAGCGTGGCGTCCGCACCCTCCCGGATCTGTTCGGGCGTTGCGTCCTTGTGTGCCAGGCCGGCCTCGAGGCTGTCGACAACGGGAAGCAGGCTTTCCGCAAAGCTTTCCAGCGCAAATTTGCGTGCCTTGGCAATTTCGTCGTCAGCGCGGCGGCGGGCGTTTTCCGTCTCGGCCTTGGCGCGCAGGTAGCTGTCGGCCAGCTCGGTGTTTTTGGCCTGCAGGGTGACCAGTTCAGCCTGGGCCTGGGTCAGCGCGTCAAACTCGTTGGCGGCTTGCGCGGCTTCCAGCTCTTCGGGGCTAGGCGCTCCGGTAAGTGGTTGATTTTGCTCGGGTTGTGTATTTTCAGACATGCTTGAAGACAAGGTTTAAGCTAACAAGGGGGTTAACTGGGGGTTACAAAGCCCTTTTCAAGACAAGGGATTCGGTTTTGAGGGCGAAATTTTCGGCGTGGTGGCGGGCGCGGCCCCGTTTCGGGTGGCCCATCTTCGATCCCGCTGCTTCAGCGGGGCTGCCGGGAATTGTAATTGCCAGGCCGGTGGCAGTGGCAAAGTTCCGGTTTGTGCCCGGTTCGGATGTGCGCGCGTCATGCGAACAAAGCCCCTTCACGCTTGAGTGAGGCGGCTGTCTCACGGTGGAAAAGTGGCCATTCAAGTGATGGCTTTTTGCGCCCGTCCGCAGTGGGTTTTTGGATGAAAATCCGGAAAAAATCCGGAAAACCGCGTCGATGCCGCCGGGCTCAGCCGGGTGAAGTTTTTTGCATTCGCAGGATCAGTTCGCGCTTGTTGTCGCGGCTGCGGTGGGCATGCTCGCGCATCAGGGCTTCGGCCCGCCCGCCTTCACCCGCGAGCAGCGCAGCCAGTACGTCTTCATGGTCGCTTTGCGCCCGCGCGATGAACCCGAATTCAAGCAGCGGCAGCATGCCGTTGAGGCTCAGGGCGCCGGCTCCGGCCATGGGCGTCTTGCTCACATGGGCCAGCGCAGAGGTGAGGGTGCTGTTGCCGGCTGCCTGCACCAATGCATTGTGAAACCGCGCATTCATGGGCACCCAGCGGGCCGCGTCAATGACATGGCCGGCGGCTTGGGCCTGTTGCAGCAGCAGCCGGCCTTCGTCCACGCAAGCCTGCAATTCGTCCCGGACGCGGGGCTTCAGGCCGCGCTCGGCCACAGTTCTGGCGGCCATTCCTTCGAGCACGCCACGCACATCGACGGCGTTGGCAATTTCGTCTACCGTGAACTGGCGAACCCGAAAGCCGCGGGTGGGCAGGCGCTCGAGCAAGCCTTCCTTTTCGAGTTCACCGAGCGCGATGCGGATCGGGGTGCGCGACACCGCCAGTTGCGCCGACAGCTCCAGCTCAACCATGCGATTCCCGGGGGCCACCTCGCCACTGAGGATTTTTCGCCTCAGTTCACGGGTGGTGTAGTCAATCTGGGATGACATCAGCGGGCCTTCATGAAAATGCGGTGTGGGGCGGAAGTCGCCTACTGAGGAAAGGGAATCAAGGCATTATTGCATGCAATAAATCGAAAAATAAGGGATTAACCCGATAATATCGCCGTTATTGCATGCAAAAATATAAGTCATCTAAGAATATTTGATGCCCGCCTGGGCCCAGCCCAGTGATTACCAGTCCTTCCGGAAGACGCCATGACCCCGCCCCCTGTCAAACTGCTGCAACTCCCGTTCACATCCATCACCCAATCCATCACCCGCCTGGCCTGGGTCTGTGGTGTGGCGCTGGCCACGCTCGTGCCTGCCGTGCAGGGCCAGCCGGTCGGCGCCTATCCCAACAAGCCCATCAAGCTGATTGTTCCGTTTCCTGCCGGTGGTGGTGGCGACACGCTGGCGCGCCTAGTCATGCTGCGCGCCGCCAAAGAACTTGGCCAGCCCATCGTGGTGGAAAACCTCGGGGGTGCGGGCGGTAATGTAGGCAGCGTCACTGCCGCGAAAGCCCCTGCTGATGGCTATACCCTGCTGTATGGCACCAACGGCACGCATGCCATCAACCATGCCATCTACAAGTCGCCGGGGTTTGACCCGGTGCGCGATTTTGAACCGGTGAGCCAGCTCACGCGCATTGCCGCCATGGTGGTGGTCAGGCCCACGCTGCAAGTCAACTCGATGGCCGAACTCACCCAGCTGCTCAAAGCCCACCCCGGCAAATACACGTTCGGTTCCGCAGGCAATGGCACCACCTCACACCTCGCGGGTGAAATCTACAAATCCCGTGCGGGACTGGCTGTCGTCCATATTCCCTACCGTGGCGGCGCGCAGGCCATGACCGACCTGATCGGCGGACAGGTAGACCTGATGATTGAGGTGATGCCCAACGCGGCGCCACAGGCCAAAAGCGGGCGCGTCAAACCCCTGGCCGTGACCACTGGCACGCGCGTCGCAGGCTGGCCCGATATACCCACCCTTGCCGAGTCGGGTCTCCCGGGCCTGGACGTCAGCGCCTGGGACGCGATCTTTGTACCGGCCGGTACGCCGCGGCCTGTTGTTGATCGCCTGAGCCAGGCTATTCATAAAGCGCTGGCCGACCCTGAACTGCGCAATCAGCTGCAGTCACGCGGGGCCGAAGTGGCGCCCGGCACACCCGAAGAGCTGGCCCGGCACATGGCCAGCAGCCGGATACTCTGGGGCGATGCCGTCAGACGTTCGGGCGCTGCGCTTGACTGAGCCTTTATTCCCTGATTGATTCCTTGATTGATTCCCTGTATTCCGTTCAGACCTGATTGCCATGAAACCTGCCTCCTCCGAAATCGCATCTTCCGGCCTCGCTGCAGGCGACCTGCTGGCTGGA
Organism: Polaromonas sp. JS666; assembly: GCF_000013865.1. Taxonomy (NCBI): domain Bacteria; kingdom Pseudomonadati; phylum Pseudomonadota; class Betaproteobacteria; order Burkholderiales; family Comamonadaceae; genus Polaromonas; species Polaromonas sp. JS666. The sequence continues at coordinate 3,296,059 of NC_007948.1, read as the reverse complement.
TTGCCGCAGCCCCTGAATCCCGCCATTACGCAGACAAAAAATTATTTTGCCGCGCTGGAGAATTTTCAGCGCACCTTTGCCTTCAGGCAGGGCGACAAAGTGCTGTTGCTGACCGACCCACTGCTCGATACGCGGGTCGCCGATGCTGTTACGGGCCTGGCGCGCGCGCGTGGCGCGACGGTACGGCAGTACATGGAAACCACCAGTCAGGTGATCGAGGTGCCCGAGTCAGTCAAGGTGCTGGTGGCCGAGGCCGACTTTGTGGTGTCGACCTGGTTCTGTTCGATTTTCGATCCGTTTTTTATTGCCCGGCGCGCGGCGGGCCAGCGCTGGGTCAAGATCACGTATTTTCGCGATCTCGATCTGCTGCACACACCGCAGGCGCGTTTTCCAGCGGAGTTAATCGGCGAAATCATTCGCGCCACAGCCAGGCGTTATCCGGCCGGCCGGGATTTCACGGTAAAGTTTTCAGATGTGCGGGGCAGCGATTTTTCCATTCAATACACGCCCGAGATGCGCGAGTTGCTGCTCGCCCACAACCGCTGGCGCGGCAAAATGTTTGCCGACGAGCCGGGTTGCTATGTCCATTACCTGCCCACCCATGGCCCCAACCTGTGGGACCGTACGGCGCATCGCAACGACGCACAGGCGCCTGTTGCAATGTCGGGCACGTTTTACCCCCAGTGGGCGGTTGGATTTGAAAAACCGTTTGAGGGACGAATAGGCTGCCGGTTTGAAAGTGACACCATCGTGGAAGTCACGGGCGAATGCCGCGAGGCCGGCATCCTGCGCGAAATGCTGGTGGGCGGCCGGTTGATCGAGCTGGGTTGCGGTTTCAATCCGAAGGCGCCGCGCCACACGATCTACCCCGCCGGCTCCAACGCCCCGGGAGCGCTTCACTTTGGCATTGATCTGGCCCGCCCAAGCGACTATATATTGCGCACCATGCCCCAGTGGGAAGAGCCACCCGTTCATATGGATCTGGTCGCGCTGGACAGCACGGTGACGGTGGGGGACGAGCCGCTGATCGACGGCGGCTTTTTATGTGGACTGCGCGACCCGGCCGTCAGGGCTGCGGCTGAAAAATTTGGCAACCCGGTCGAGCTGCTGGAAACCGCTGTCTGAATTGAGAGGCCAACACGGGGGAAGGCGCACGGCCTGCCTCGTCAAGGCTCGTTGAGGCGCCCTGGACGCGCCGCGCGCAAGGCCTGTTATGGCCTGCTATTTTTTCTTGACGATGCTGACTTTGGTCTGGTTGACGACCCACTTGCCGGCGAATGCCTGCAGGTCGTTCAGGCGCTTGAGGAGGTCGGCGCCCAGTGTGGTCACCGTGTAGCCATCGCTGCCGTGGCCGAGCAGGCCGGCGGCGCGCAATTCCTTGATCCGCGTATTGAGTGTGTTGGGGGTGATGCTGCCAATGCTGTCTTGCAGAAGGCGGAACGTCTGGGGATGGCCGTCTTTCAGGGCCCACAACACGCGCAGTGCATAGCGTGCTTCCAGCAGTTCAAGCAACTGGCTGACAGCTGCATTTTCTTTGACACTCATTGTTTATCTCCTCTGGTCACAATCGGGTCACGGTCAGGCCGCGGCAGCCTGGCAAGCAAAAAGCTTGCGCCAAATATAACGCAATTTCCGCGCTGCTACTAGTTTTATAGCTACCTATGCCCGTACGGTTTAGGCTTGCAGCCAAAAGACTTCAAAGGCCGCGGTGAACGCACAAGGTGTCGGGTGTTGAGGGGCGACACGCCAGGCCACCGGGCCGAGCCACCTGCGTGCGGCATCCAGGCCTCACAGGTAGATTTTTTGCAGCAGGCGGATCAGGGTCTTGCGCTCGGCCGCCGTCAAGCGGCTGGCGGCGTCAGACTCCAGCTCCTGTGCCGTGCGTTCCGCATCGTGCATCAGTTCCTGCCCGCTGGCGGTCAGGTGCAGGCCGACGGCCCGGCCGTCGTTGGGATGGGGCCGGCGGGTCAGCAGTGAGCGGTTTTCCAGCGACTTGATCATGCCCACCAGATTGGGCGGCTGGATGTTGAGCGTCGCGCACAGCTGGCGCGAGGTGATACCGGGGTTGTGGTGGATAAGGGAAAGTACCGAAAAATCCACCGGCCGCAAGCCGTAGACGGCCATTTTCTGCAGGAAGGCGTCGATGATGACCAGCGCGGCGCGGCGTGCGTTGTAGCCGATCAGGCTCTCCAGGTAAGTGGTCTTGACGTTCTCGACGGCGGGGACGGGAGATTTTTCGGGCATGAAGTAGAGGATGAAGGAGATGGCCGGGTCAGGTGGTGTCCAGCCGCTCCTTGATGATACCCATGCGCATGTCGAATTCAGGCAGTACCCAGTGGCGCAGGGCGCTTGCCGGCGCGGTCCAGCGTGTGGCATCTTCCCCGGAAGCCAGGGGGGGCATGGCCGACTCGATCTGGCCCCAGGCCCAGGCCAGCAGGGCCAAGGCGAGGGCACGCAGGTAGTCGTCCGCCACCCAGTAAGGCAGTTCGGGGTTGCCGGGAGCCGCCTGCGCCAGCGCAGAGGCGAGCGAGCGCAGCCCGGCAAAGCGGCTCAACAGTTCGGCGTGCGCGGCATTGCCGGCATCCAATGCATCGCCCAGCTCATCCAGCAGGGCCGCCAGTGCCGAGCCGCCGTCCGGCAACACCTTGCGCACCAGCAGGTCGATCGCCTGGACCTCGTTCGTGCCTTCGTAGATCATGGTCACGCGCGAGTCGCGCACGATCTGCTCGATGCCCCATTCCTTCACGTAGCCGTGGCCGCCGAACACCTGCAGGCAGTCGCTGGCGCCGTGGAAAGCCTGGCTGGTGAGCGCGGCCTTGAGCACCGGCGTGACGAGGCTGCACCAGCGTTGGGCGCTGCCCCGGCGCGCGGCATCGGGATGGTGCCTGGCGATGTCGAGTTCGATGCCGGTCTTGTAGGCCAGCAGGCGGCCGCCGTCGATCCAGGCGCGCTGGGTGTCCAGAATGCGGCGGATGGCGGGATGCCCGGCAATGAGATCGGCAGCCTCGGCACTGTTGCGCTGCCCGGGTACGCGCATCTGCCGGCGCTCACGGGCATAGGCGTCGGCTTTCTGCCATGCGGCATCGAGCAGGCCGATGCCCTGCAGCGCGACATGCAGCCGGGCCGCGTTCATCATCACGAACATGGCGCTCAGGCCGCGGCCGGGCTCGCCGACGATCCAGCCGGTGGCGTCATCAAAGCGCATGACGCAGGTGGGGCTGCCGTGCAGGCCCATCTTTTCCTCGATGCGTTCGCAATGCACCGGGCTGCGCGTGCCATCGGGCATGAATTTCGGCACCAGGAACAGCGACAGGCCTTTCGGGCCGGGTGGCGCTTCAATGCCAGGTCCATGCAGGCGCGCCAGCACCAGGTGCACGATGTTGTCGGTCAGGTCATGCTCACCGCCGGAGATGAAGATTTTGGTGCCGCTGAGCAGGAAACTGCCATCGGGCTGCGGCATGGCCTTCGTGCGCACCAGGCCGAGGTCGCTGCCCGCGTGGGGCTCGGTCAGGCACATGGTGGCCAGCCATTCGCCGGTGGCAATCTTGCTCAGGTAGCGCGCCTTCAGCTCGTCGCTGCCATGGTGCTTCAGGCACTCGTAGGCGCCGTGCAGCAGGCCCGGCGCCATGGTCCAGCCGTGGTTGGCGGCGCTGAGCATTTCATAGAGTACGGCTTCGAGCAGGGCGGGCAGGCCCTGGCCGCCATCTTCGGGCGCGCACGCCAGCGCGGGCCAACCCGCTTGCCAGAAGGCCTGGTAAGCGTCCTTGAACCCGAGCGGTGCGATGACCGACCCGTCGACAAACTTGCAGCCGATGGCATCACCGACACCTTGCAGGGGCGCCACTTCCTGGGTGACGAATTTCCCCGCCTCGTCCAGTACCTGCCGCATCAGCTCGATATCGCAGTCCGCATGGGGCTCAAGCGCCTGCAGCTGCGCAGGGGCCTTGAGCACATCGTGAAGAATGAAGCAGATGTCGTGTAGATGTGGCTGGTAGCTCATGCGCAAAGGTCTCTGCGCTTAGAACTTGTGGTTGATGCCCACCATCGTCCCGGTCTGCGATCCACCCAAAGCGGGGTTGCTGCCAGGTGCACCGCCACTGACAGAAACGTTGGTCTGGCTATCGTTGCGAATCGTGCCGATTTGAGCGTACAAGGTCGTGCGCTTCGATAACTTGTACAGCGATCGCACCGCCAGCAGGGTGGAGTCAAAGTTGTCGACGTTCTTGTAGTTCAGCTTGGCGAGAGTTCCGTCAATCGTCCAGGCCGGAGAGACTGGGTAAGAGGCTCCGACGTACCAAAGGTCGCTTTTGGGTCGCGTCGCGCTGCCGTCGTTGTTACGGCGAATGACACCACCGCCGACTTTGACGCTGGCCAGGTTCACGTAGCCGTTCACCATCAGCCGGGAGTCGGATTTGGAACTGCTGGTCAGGCCGGCAGGCAGCACCACATCCGTAGCGCTGGCAGGCGTGCGGCCGTTCAGTTCGTCATAAGCCAATGCTGCGCCCCAGGTCTTGGTGTCGTATTTCACCATGGCCGACCACTCGCGGCATGCCTTGGAATCAGCCCCGCTTTCGCCTGGGCAATTGGTGCCGGCAGGCGATGGACCTGCATTGACGGTGTCACGGCCCAGGCTGTAGGTAGCGCCTACGGTGAAGTCGCTGAATTTGCCTTTGTACGCAATTGAATTATCGATGCGTGAATTGGGGATGTAGTTGTCCAGAGAGCCGAGTCCATAGATGCTGGGCCCCACAATATCCGAATCCAGCAGGGACCAGAACAGCATGGTCCATTGACGGCCCAGCGTGACCGCGCCCCAGTTACCACTGAGTCCCACCGTCGACTGGCGCCCGAATAGACGGCCACCTTGGCCCGAAGCGCCTGTGTCCGGGGCAAAACCCATTTCAAGCGTGTAGATGGCGCTCAAGCCAGCGCCAAGATCTTCTGTGCCACGCATGCCCACCCGAGAAGGAAGGATGCCGGTATTGGAGGGCATGCGCGTGATGCGGCCGCCGGCTGATGCCACGTTGCTGACAGACTCGACGCCGGCATCGATGATGCCGTAAAGGCTGACACTTTGAGCTTGAGCAGCACCTGTGGCGACCAGTCCGGCCAGTCCGGTCAGGGTGATAAGGGAGGAAATTTTCATGCTTGTCTCGTGGTAGTAGTGGTTGATTTTTCGACCAGGCCATTCCCGGAATGTCGTTGCTCAGTGGCAACTGAATCTTTCAGCGGATTCACAAGTTCCCGGAATGTCATTGATCTCTAACAGCTGAAATTTGAAACCCATGCAGAGTCGCAACAACGAGCTGGATGTTCTGCAGCGGCAGGTGAAAGCTGGTCGCAGACGCCTGATGATGCGAGGGCTGGTAGTGCATGGATCGCCACTGCGACTCGTCTGCTAGACATCATTCAGGCATCAGTCAGAGATCAGGATTCGGCGGTGAAACCGATTTTCTTGATCAGCGGACCCCAGCGGTCGAACTCAATTTTTTGGCTGCGTGCCATGTCTTCGGCGCTGCCACCAAACGGGATCAGCCCCACCACCGTCAACGAATCAATGACAGATTTGTCCTTGATCGCGGCGTTGATCGCGGCGTTGGCTGCCGCAATAACGGCTGCGGGGGTTTTCGCAGGCGCGTAAAAGCCGAACCACTCTTCAACGGTCAGGTCGGCAAAGCCCTGCTCGGCGAAGGTTGCGACTTCGGGTACGAACGGCGAACGCTGTTTTCCGGAGGTTGCCAGGATGCGCAGCTTGCCGGCCTTGTGGTTGGGAATGAAATCGCCGTGCGGTGTGACCATCGCGGCGAGCTGTCCGCCGACAACATCGGTCACGCCGGGCACCGACCCACGGTAGGGTACGTGCTTGAGTTCAACGTTGTTGTTCATGCCCAGCAAGGCACCAATGAAATGAGGGGTTGAACCGGCCGCGGGCGAGCCATAGCTGGCGTCTTTCGGGTTGGCCTTGGCCCATGCGAGAAAGTCCTGGACGTTCTTGACCGAGCCTGGCACAAGGGGCCCGACAGCCAGGCCATGGTGCATCACGGAGGCGGTGCCCACGGGTACAAAGTCCTTGAACGGGTCATAAGCCAGTTTTTTGTAGATGTGCGGATACAGCGACATGCATGAGAACGGTGTCATCGCCAACACAGACCCGTCCGCCGCGGCCATCTTGAGCCCTTCCAGCGCAATGCGGCCGCCGGCGCCGGCCTTGGTGTCCACGATCGCGTTGTTTTTGGCGTAAGCGGTACCGCCGAGCCTGTCGCCCACGCGGCGCGCGCAAATGTCGCCTGAGCTGCCGGCCGGAAAGCCGTAAAGAATCTTGACCTGCTCCAGCGCCTGCGCGAAGGCAGAAAAAGGCGCGAGGCCGGCGGTCGCTGCGGCGAGCGCCGCCGAGGTCTGAATGAAATTGCGACGTGTTTGCATGAAATGTCTCCTTGTAGTTAGGTAGGCGGGGAAAGCGAGGGAAGCGAATGGACCAGTGGAAGGCAAGCGCATCAAGACTCGGCTGAGAGCCCAAGGGTCTTGATCAGGCGGCGCCATTCCTCGGCGTCCGTCCCGAGCAGATCGGCCGATTGCGCCATGCCGCGCGCCACGTCTGGTTGCATGCAGGCGGCGCGGTGTGTCGTCATGGGCTTGTCTCGTTGAATTAAAAATGCAGGTTCTTGAAGATCAATGGGCTCAGCTACTCAAAGCACCTGGCCTTGATGTCGTCCGGAATCGGGATGGCCTTGATGCGGTCGGGTTCGCCCGCCGGGCGGACCACGAAGGCGCGGGTTTCGCGGCCTTCGCACAGCACCTCTTCGCCGCGCTTGACGATGTGCTTCTGGATGAACACCTTGTCGCGCCACTCCTCGATGCTGGTGTGGATGTGCAGCGTCTGGCCGTAGGTGGCGGGGCGCATGAACCGGGTGTGGATCTCCAGCAGGGGCGTGCCGACGATGCCCGTGGTCTTGACGAGTTCACGCCATGGCGGCACGCCGCATTCCATGAAGAAGTGCAGCGAGGCGGCGTCCATCCACTTCGAAAAGTTGGGGAAGAACACGATGCCGGCCGGGTCGCAGTCGCCGAACTGCACCTTGATGTCGTAGACGGTGGTCTTGCTCATGAAGGGCTCCCGGGTCAGCGTGGCGCCATGCGCAGAGCGCCGTCGAGACGAATCACTTCGCCGTTCAGGTGCATGTTGGTGACGATGTGGCTGGCCAGTTGGGCGAACTCTTCCGGTTTGCCCAGGCGCGGAGGAAACGGAATGCTGTCGGCCAGCGACTGCTGCACCGGCTCGGGCAGGGTTCTCATCAGCGGTGTTGCAAACAGGCCGGGGGCGATGGTGCAAACCCGAATACCGTGCTGCGCCAGGTCGCGGGCCATGGGTAAGGTCATGCCGACGACCCCACTCTTGGACGCGCTGTAGGCTTGCTGGCCGACCTGGCCATCAAAGGCGGCCACCGAGGCGGTGAAGACCATCACACCGCGCTCGCCGTCCTCCTGCGGCGCCAGCTTGGCGCACTCTGCCGCAAACAGGCGGGCCACGTTGTAGGTGCCGATCAGGTTGACGTTCACCACGCGCACAAAGTCCTCCAGCGGGGCCGGTGAGCCGTCGCGGCTGACCACGCGTTTGGCACTGCCTATACCGGCAATGCTCATCAGAATGCGGGCAGTGCCATGCGCGGCCGTCGCTTTGGCGATGGCAGCCTGCAGGCTTTCGGTGTCGGTGATGTCGCATTGGCAGGCTATGGCGCTGCCGTCTCCGTGCGCCGCGTTGATTTCGGCGGCGACCTTGTCGGCGTTGGCGAGATTCACGTCAAGCACCGCGACTTTCGCGCCCAGACGGGCCAGCTCGCGCGCAGTGGCTTCCCCGAGTCCGGAGCCTGCGCCGGTGACCAGGGCGGCTTGTCCTTGAATATTCATGTCAGGCTTTCAAAAATTCTGGTTTGCTACTACTGGTTCGCTATTAGTTCGCTATTAGTTCGCTACTGGTTTGCTATTTGGTTGCGTCAGGCCGCGCCCGGGTTTTCCAGCAGCAAGGCGATGCCCTGTCCGCCGCCAATGCAGGCCGATGCAATGCCCCAGCGCAGACCGGCACGCCTGAGTTCGCGCGCCAGCGTGATGGTCAGGCGCACGCCGGTGGTGGCGAGCGGATGGCCGAGTGCGATGGCGCCGCCGTTGACGTTGAGCCTGTTCAAATCCAGTTCCAGCTCGCGGCCTACGGCCAATGTTTGCGCGCCTTGGGCTTCATTGATCTCGAAGCGGCCAATCTGGTCCAGCGTCATGCCGGTGCGCTCCAGCAGCAGGCGAATGGCTGGTGCCGGGCCGATGCCCATGATCTCGGGTGGCACGCCCACCACGGCGGCGGCAACCACGCGTGCGAGTGGCTTTTTGTCATGGGCTTTGGCATAGCTGCCGGAGGCCACAATGGCCGCCGCAGCCGCATCGACCAGCGCCGCGCTGTTGCCACCGGTCTGGACGCCGCCTTCATACACCGGGCGGAGTTTGGCCAGCACCTCGGCGGGTGAAATGCGGGCGTGGGTGTCCTGCGCCACTTCGGTGAGCTTGCCCTGCAGCTTGATACTGCGCGATGCGTAGCCTTCAAGCCCGAATGTTTCAGACACCACCGGCACGATCTCGCCCGCGTGGAAGCCGGATTGCTGCGCTGCGACGGCCCTGGCAAACGATTGCGAGGCAAATTCGTCGACCTGCTCGCGCGTGACGCCGTATTTTTTGGCCAGGTTCTCGGCCGTCTGGATCATGTTGATACCCGCCGCCGAGTCTTTCAAGGCCTCCCACATGTAGTCCTTGAAACCGACCGGCGCGCCCAGTTTGAAGCCGGTGCGGTGGTCAAAGGCGGCAATCGGGTTGCGCGTCATGCTCTCGGCGCCCACCACCAGGGCCGCCTCGCAGGCGCCGCTCTGGATGTGCTCGCCGGCCTGCCGGAACAGCTCAAAACCGGTGCCGCAAATACGCTGCGCCATCAGGGCAGGCACCTCCAGCGGTACGCCCGCATACAGGCCAATGTGGCGCGGCAGCATGAACTGGTCAAAGTCGCCCGGCGCCATGTTGCCGGCAATGACGGAGCCGATATGCGCGGCTGGCACGCCGCTGCGTTCCAGGGCGGAGCGCGCGGCCTTGATGCCCAGGTCCGTGGGCGAAATGTGGCCGAGTGCGCCACAGTAATCGACCATGGGCGTGCGCACGCCGTCCAGCATCCAGATGTCGTCAAAGTGGGAGAAAAAGCCTGGGGTGGCCATGAGGGGGTTCCTTTAAAGCGCTTGTGGTTTCAGGATGGTGTGCAGCCTGTCGGCATGCAACGCCTCTACCGTTTCGGCGCGGTGCGCCAGCACGGCGCGCTGGTTGATCGAGCCCTTGTCGGTGACTTCACCCCGGTCCAGGGTGGGCGGCTCGGCGAGCAGGCACATGCGCGCAATGCGGCCGGCACTGCCGGACGCGGTTTTGGCCAGGGTGTCGATCACATGCTGGAAGTGGGCAATCACCGGCGCGCTGGACAGCACATCGGCCATCGGTGCGCCGGCGTCGAGGCCGCTCAACGCACGCACAGCCTGGGTCGGGAACACCATGGCGCCCACCTCTTTCAGGTTGATGCCGGTCAGCACCACGTCCTGTATGTAGGGTGCGCCGGCTGCCACGATCCGGGCGCGCAGGGGGCCCACGCTCACGAAGGTGCCGGTGGCCAGCTTGAAGTCTTCGGCAATGCGGCCGTCAAACTTCAATCCCTGGTGAACGTCGGTCTCGTCAATCCACTTGACCGCATCGCCCGAACAAAAAAAGCCTTCCTCGTCAAAATGCGCCGCCGACTCCTTGGGGTCGCGCCAGTAGCCCGGCGAGATGTTGGGGCCGCGGTAGCGCACTTCGGTCTTGCCATCCATGTCGACCAGCTTGAGTTCCATCCCCGGTGTCGGCACGCCCAGGTCGCCCGCCTTGACGTTCGGGTTGGTGACAAAAATCGCAAAGGGCCCCGACTCGGTCATGCCCAGTCCGGTGGTCATGACGATGCGCTCCCCGACTTCTCTTTCCTGTGATGCGTACAGGCTGTCCCAGACTGGCTGGGCCAGCGAGGCACCGGCATAAAAGAACATCTTCACCCGTGACAACAGGTTTTTGCGCAGGGTGTCATCGGTCTTCATGGCGTTGGCAATGGCCTCGAACCCCGTCGGCACGTTGAAATACACCGTCGGTGCAATCTCCCGCAGGTTGCGCAGGGTCTCTGCCATGAGCGCGGGGGTGGGCTTGCCGTCGTCGATGTACATCGTGCCGCCGTGGAAGACCACCATGCCAAAGTTATGGTTGCCGCCAAAGGTATGGTTCCAGGGCAGCCAGTCCACCAGGACCAGCGGTTCGCTGGCCAGCACGGGCATGGACTGCGTCATTTGCTGCTGGTTGGCGCACCACATGCGCTGGGTGTTGATCACCGCCTTGGGCAGCTTGGTCGAGCCGCTGGTGAACAGGAATTTCACGATGGTGTCTGGCCCCGTGGCGGCCATTGCGGCGTCGACCTGGGCCGTGACAGGCGTGGCCAGCAACTCCGCAAACGAGGTGCTGCCACGGCCGTCCATCTCGCCGCTGGTCAACGCCACTTCAATGTCGGCGTCAACGGCCGCCTTGATGGCCCGGCCGTAGCGCGTCGCGTCTGCTGCAAAGACCAGGCCGGGCGTCACCGTCCTGAACACGTGGCGCAGTTTGTCGAAATCCTGGCTGACCAGCGAATAGGCCGGCGAGACCGGCACAAAGGGCACCCCGGCCAACATGCAGCCCAATCCCAGCAGCGCGTGCTCGAGATCGTTCTCGGACAGGATGGCCACCGGCCGATCCACGCTCAGGCCGCGGTTGATCAGCGCCTGGGCGATGCTGCATGCGCTGGCCCAGGCGTTGGCGTAGCTCACATGACGCCAGTCGCCCGTGCCGCAGTCGGCAAGCTTTTCGCGTCGCGCCATGAAGGTCCGGTCGGGTGCCACCTGCGCCCAGTGCTGCAGGCGGTCGGTCATTCGGCCGGGGTAGTCCAGCAGGGGCTGATCGGCACGCAGGTAGTGCACGCCAGGCGCGCCGTCGCGCAGATTGACGCGGGTGACACCAAAAGTCAGGGGACGAAATTTCGGGCTGGTCATGCTTGTCTCTTCCGGGCGTGCTCGCGTTTTTCTTGTTGTGCTTGTTGCGTGATGGGGTGATATGTCGTTCCGTGCTGGGCCGCGCGGCTTCAGCTTTTCTGCACCTTGGCAGCCCGGCCTTCGAGGAAGGCGCGGACCCGGTCCTTGGCCTCAGGCGCGCTTTGGGCAATGGCCGCCATCAGGGCTTCCGTCAGGTAGCCCTGCTCGGCCGGCTGCTCGGCAATCCGGGGCAGGGCATGCATCAGTGCGTAATTCGTCAGGGGGGCGTTTTGCGCCACACGTGCGGCCAGTTCCATGGCCTTGTCGAAGGCTTGGCCCTCGGGTACGAGGTACTGCGCAAAGCCGGCGCGCTCGCCGTCTTGTGCGTTGTAGACCCGGCCGGTCAGCATCATGTCGGTCATGCGTGCGACGCCTATCAGCTTGGGGATGCGAACCGATCCGCCACCGCCGACAAAAATGCCGCGAGAGCCCTCCGGCAGCGCATAGAAGGCAGTCTCATCGGCTACGCGGATATGGCAGGCGCTGGCCAGCTCTAGTCCGCCGCCGACCACGGCGCCTTGCAGCGCGGCAATCACCGGAACCGGGCCGAACTGCACCCGTTCGAGCGCGGCGTGCCACATGCGCGAATGGTGCATGCCCTGGCCGGCGTCGCGCTCCTCCAGTTCGCCCAGGTCCAGGCCGGCGCAGAAGTGCTCGCCCTCGCCGTGGATCACGGCAGCACGGACGGTTGTGGGCAGTTTTTCGAAGATGTCACGCAAGGCCAGAATCAGGCTGTCGTTGACGGCATTACGTTTGGCAACGCGGCTCAGGCGGATCACTGCGATCTCTTGATGCGCGCCGCGAATGTCTAGCTGGATGTCGGTGGAAGAGGTGTTGGAAGTCATGGTCAGCTTTGGTTGGTGGGTGAATTGTGGTTATAAAACATAACTAATTCAATTGCCTTTTCAGCCTGTTTTATCGGTGTTAACCCGCATGCCATAAGAAAATGCGGGCGTGCCGGTGTCGCATTGCGAGACCGGCGTGGTCGGGCAAAACATGGCATGGCCATGGGCTACTGCCGCGGATCTGGGGTGGTGTTCAGGCTTGCCTGGGTCCTGCTCCGGGTGCGGGTGCGGGCCGTCCGCGGGGTGTTTTCAGGGTTGGACGCGGGCTGACCCGGTCCTGCAGCCGACCATGCGCGCAGCCGTGGAATGAAATGCCGCTGGGTGTGTCTTGACGGGGTGGGTATCGAAGCTGAGGGCTGCGTCAGCCGCAGGTGCTTCCTGGTGAGGGGCGGGCGGGTGGGTTGCTACGCTGCACTTAATTGTCAGTTGTCGTACAACATGGCTCCATGCGACGCCATCGCAACAGAGGTGTCACAGAGCCAGTCAGGCCTGGTTCGCGAGCCCGTCCGGAGGTTGCATGGAGAGCAGATTGTTGCCGCGACGCAGGCGCTCCCGGCTGTTGGACAGGTGGGTCCGCATGGCGGCGCGGGCGGCCTCGGCATCCTGGTTGCTGATGGCGCTGTAGATGCTTTCATGCTCGCTGTTCACGCGTTCGAGATAGTTCAGCCGGCCTTCGGGCGCGTTGTGCACGATGTTCACGCGCGTGCGCGGAATGATCATGGTGCCCAGGTAGGTCATCAGGTCGGCGAAATGCCGGTTGCCTGTGGAGCGGGCCACTTCCATGTGAAACTGGAAGTCGGGCGGCACGGCGTCGGAGTCATCATTGATGGACTCCCGAAAGGCACGCAGTGCATTTTGCATGGCCAGCAGGTTCTCGGGCGTTCTCCTCTGGGCCGCCAGGCCTGCGGCCTCGGTTTCAAGGCTGATGCGCAACTCGAGCACTGAAATGACATCGGCTACCGTGGCGAAGTCTTCCGCCATGATCCTGAAGTTGCCGCTTTCCTGCGGGGGCAGTACAAAGGTGCCGATGCCATGCCGGGTCTCGACCAGGCCGGACGCCTGAAGCCGCGACAGCGATTCGCGAACCACCGTGCGGCTGACATCGAACCGGGCCATGATTTCTGCTTCTGTCGGCAGCTTCGCGCCGGGCTGCAACTGGCCATCGCGAATGCTGTTGGCCAGGCTTTCGACGATTTCACCGACCAGTCCGCGCGGACGGCGTGCGCCTGGCGCCGCCAGGTGGCGCGCGGGCAGGGGCTCGGGATGACTAAGGGTTTTCCTGAGGGTCATTAAAAAACCGTTGACAAGCAAATGGAGGGGTTGGAGAATTCCCAGTCATCAGACAACCTATGACTGACGACTTGTTTGACTTTAACAAACTTCATGAAAAAGTCCAGTTCCAATTCGCAATCCGACCAGGATGCCCAAAATGACAATCAAAGTTCATGAAAAACTCTTGCTGACCGGTGCTGCCGGCGGTCTGGGAAAAGCCTTGCGCGAGCGCCTGAAGGCCAATTGCTCGGTGCTTCGCTTGTCCGATGTCCAGCCGTTTGGCGATGCTGCTGTGGGCGAGGAAGTGGTGCTGGCCGACCTGGCCGATGCGGCTGCCGTCAACGAGATGGTCAAGGGGATGGATGCCATCATCCACCTGGGTGGCGTTTCGGTCGAAGGGCCGTTCGGGCCCATCCTGCAGGCCAACATCCTTGGCGCCTACAACCTTTATGAGGCTGCGCGCAAACACGGCGTCAAGCGTGTGGTGTTTGCCAGTTCCAACCACGTCACCGGCTTTTACCGCCAGGACCAGACGATCACTGCGGATCATCCGCCACGGCCCGACGGCTTTTATGGCTTGAGCAAGGCGTTTGGGGAAGACCTGGCGCGGCTCTACTTTGACCGCTACGGCATAGAAACCGCCTGCGTGCGCATCGGCTCTTCATTTCCCGAGCCCAGGGACCGCCGCATGCTGGCCACCTGGCTGAGCTATGACGACCTGCACCGCCTCATCACCGCCTGCCTGACGACGCCGGTGCTGGGCCACAGCATCATTTTTGGCATGTCTGACAACGCCGTGACCTGGTGGGACAACAGCCGCGCTCGCCACATCGGCTATGTGCCGAAAGACAGCTCGGATGTTTTCCGCGATGCGGTGTATGCGCGCACCCCCCAGCCGGATCTGAATGATCCGGTGGTTCAATACCAGGGCGGCGGTTTTGTCGTGGCCGGCCCCTTCGGCGACTGACCGCATGAGCACCCTCACGGACGCGACGCGGGCCGAGCTGCTGCTCGATGCGCGCAATGCCACGGGCGAAAGCCCGGTCTGGCATGCCGCCGAGCAGGCGCTGTATTGGGTCGACATTCCGGCGCGCAAGCTGTGCCGCTGGGAGGCCGCAACAGGGCGCACCAGCCACTGGCTGGCGCCTGAAATGCTCGCTTGCATTGCCCCGCGGGGCACGCAGTCGGGCTGGGTGGCGGGCATGGAAACTGGCGTATTCGAATTGCAGCCGCATGATGGCGGCCGTCTTGATGTCCGGCTGCTGGCCGGGGTGCGGCATGCGCAGGCTGGCATGCGCTTCAACGACGGCCGCTGCGACCGCCAGGGGCGCTTCCTGGCCGGCACCATGGTGCTCGATATGGCTCTCGGTTCCCGTGCGGGTTGCCTCTACAGCCATGAAAAAAATGGCGAGCTGAGAAACCTCCTGAGCGGCTTCATCACGCCCAATGGCCTGGCTTTCAGCCCTGACGGGCGCACCATGTACCTGTCGGACTCCCATCCGTCAGTGCAGACCATCTGGGCCTTCGATTACGACACCGACACCGGCACGCCCACGAACCAGCGGGTGTTTGTTGACATGAAGCCGCTGCCGGGGCGACCCGATGGCGCCGCTGTCGACGAGGAGGGCTGTTACTGGATTTGCGGCAACGATGCCGGTCTGGTTCACCGCTTCACGCCTGCGGGCAAGCTGGACCGCTCCATTGCAGTTCCGGCCGCGAAGCCTTCGATGTGCTGCTTCGGCGGCGCACGCATGGACCAGCTCTTCATCGCCTCCATCACCCCCGCGCAACCTATCGCCGGCTATGAGCCCGCGCTGGCGGGCGCGGTGTTCGTGGCCCATCCCGGCGTTCGCGGCATTGCCGAAACGCCGTTTTCGCAGTAGCTTTCCCATTTCAACGCGCAACCATAACTCAGGAGACATCGCATCATGACAAACAGAACTCCCCGCATTTCGGCTATTCGCTCGGCCGCCCTTGCCGCTTTGCTGGCGGGCCTTGGCATGGGTGCTGCCCAGGCCACCGAGTTCCGCTCGGCCGACACGCACAACGCTGATGACTACCCCACCGTCGCGGCCGTCAAGTACATGGGCGAGCTTCTCGAGAAAAAGAGCGGCGGCAAACACAAGATCAAGGTTTTCAACAAGCAGGCACTCGGCAGCGAGAAGGAAACCATCGACCAGGTGAAGATTGGCGCGCTCGACTTCACGCGCGTCAATGTCGGCCCGATGAACGCCATCTGTCCGCTGACCCAGGTGCCGACAATGCCCTTCCTGTTCAGCTCCATCGCGCACATGCGCAAGTCGCTCGACGGCCCGGTCGGTGACGAGATCCTGAAGAGCTGCGAGTCTGCCGGTTTCATCGGCCTGGCTTTTTATGACAGTGGTGCACGCTCCATCTACGCGAAGAAGCCGATCAGGACCGTCGCTGATGCCAAGGGCCTGAAGATCCGTGTCCAGCAATCCGACCTCTGGGTCGCGCTGGTCAGCGCGATGGG
Organism: Polaromonas sp. JS666; assembly: GCF_000013865.1. NCBI lineage: Bacteria > Pseudomonadati > Pseudomonadota > Betaproteobacteria > Burkholderiales > Comamonadaceae > Polaromonas > Polaromonas sp. JS666. The sequence continues at coordinate 3,280,295 of NC_007948.1, read as the reverse complement.
CGCCAACGCCACCCCCATGCCTTATGGCGAGGTCTATACCGGCCTGAAGACCGGCCTGATTGACGCCGCCGAGAACAACATTCCGTCGTTCGACACGGCCAAACACGTGGAAGCCGTGAAGGTCTACTCCAAGACCGAGCATTCGATGGCGCCCGAGATCCTGGTGATGTCCAAGATCATCTATGACAAGCTGCCCAAGGCCGAGCAGGACATGATCCGCGCGGCGGCCAAGGAGTCGGTGGCATTCGAGCGCCAGAAGTGGGACGAGCAGGAAGCGAAGTCACTGGCCAATGTCAAGGCCGCTGGCGCCGAGATCGTGGAAGTGGACAAGAAGTCGTTCCAGGCCGTAATGGGCCCGGTCTACGACAAGTTCATGACCACGCCCGACATGAAGCGCCTCGTTAAAGCGGTCCAGGACACCAAGTAAGCTGCCGGGCAGGCCATGCCTCCTGCCGCAAGGCGGGGGGCGCCTGTCTTCCTGTCCTTTGCGGGGCGGTGGGACGGCCGGGTCAGAAAAAGATTAATCCATGTACACAAAATTTTGCGCAATGCTGTCCAAGCTCAGCCTGATCCTGGCCGTGATCGGGCTGCTCGCGGTTGTCCTGTGCGTCCAGTGGCAGGTCATTGGACGTTACGTCTTCAATGACACGCCGACATGGGCCGAAGCACTGGCCCTGTTGCTGGTGCTGTTCGTCACTGCATTCGGCGTGGCGGTCGGTGTGCGCGATGCCGGCCACATTGGCCTGGAGTCCCTCGTTGTGCTGCTGCCCGAGAAGTGGCAGCACCGCATCGAAATCCTGATTCATGTTCTTGTCGGCGGCTTCGGTGCGCTGATGGTCTACGGTGGCTGGTTATGGATGGCCGCCAAATGGGGCGAGAAAAAACCCATGTTGCCCGTCCCGGATGGCATCGACTACCTGCCGGTGGTGATTGCCGGCGTGCTGATCGTCCTGTTTTCAATTGAACATGTGATCGCGCTGGTGCGCGGCCAAGTAGTGGAGCCCGCATGGAACTGACCGTACTCGCCCTGAGCTTCACGCTCTTCCTCGTGATTGGCGTGCCGGTCGCGTTTGCCATCGGCCTGTCGTCGGTCGCCACCATCATCGCCGCCGGTCTGCCGATTGCGGTGGTGTTCCAGAAAATGGTCGGCGGCATGCAGGTGTTCTCGTTCCTGGCTATTCCGTTTTTTGTCTTCGCCGGCGAGCTGATGCTCTACGGCGGCATTGCCGAGCGCATCGTGCGCTTCGCCAACAGCCTGGTCGGCCATGTGCGCGGCGGCCTGGGCATGAGCAACGTGATCGGCTGCACGCTGTTCGGGGGCGTCGCCGGCTCGCCGCTGGCCGATGTGTCAGCCATGGGCTCGGTGATGATTCCGCTGATGAAGAAGGAAGGCTATGACGCCGACTACGCGGTCAACGTCACCACACACGCGGCACTGGTGGGCGCCATCATGCCGACCTCGCACAACATGATCATCTTCACGCTGGCCACCTCGGGCATCGCCTCGGTCAGTGTGCTGAGCCTGATCCTCGCGGGCCTGGTTCCGGCGGTGATCCTGACCCTGTGCAACCTGGGCGCTGCCTACTACGTGGCCGTCAAGCGCGGCTACCCGACACACGGCGCCTTCCCCGGCTGGGGCGAGGTGTTGCGCGCCTTCGGCGCCGCGCTGCCCGGCCTGCTGGTGGTGGTGATCATCCTCGCCGGCATCCTGTCGGGTGCATTCACGGCCACCGAGTCGGCATCGATCGCGGTCGCCTGGGCGCTGGCGATCACAGTGCTTGTCTACAAGACGCTGACGTGGAACAACTTTCTCAAGGCTTGCGCCAAAGCCTGCAAGACCACCGGTGTGGTCCTGCTGCTGATCGGCATCTCGGCCGCCTTCGGCTACTTCATGGCGCTGTACGAGGTGCCGCAACTGACCGGCGAGCTGATGAAGTCGGTGAGCAGCGAGCCCTGGGTCATCTTCCTGATGATCAACGTGCTGCTGTTCATCCTCGGCACCTTTCTCGACATGGCGGCGACCATCCTGATCTGCACGCCGATCTTCATGCCGATTGCGATGCAGTTCGGCATGGACCCGGTGCAGTTCGGCATCGTGATGCTGATCAACTGCGCGTTGGGCCTGAACACGCCGCCGGTCGGGTCGGTGCAATTCGTCGGCTGCGCCATTGGCGGCATCTCGGTCGGGCAGGTGATGCGCTCGATCGGCCCGTTCTACGGCGCGCTCGGCGTCTGTCTGCTGCTGGTGACCTACGTGCCGGCCTTCTCGCTGTGGCTGCCGGCGCTGTACAAGTAAGCGTTTTCGTCAGAAGATAGTTTCACCATGACCTCCCCCAATCCCCCCACACAGGCCGCAGCAAAGGCCGCGCCGCAGGCCGCTCCAGGCACCGCGACGAAGAGGGCGCCGCTGTACATCACCATGCACGATCATGACAATGTTGCGATCGTGGCCAACGACGGCGGCCTGCCTGCAGGAACGGTATTTGACAGCGGTTTGCGGCTGTGCGAGCAGGTGCCGCAGGGTCACAAGGTCGCGCTGGTCGATTTGCCCAAGGGCACCGCGGTGCTGCGTTACAACGTGCCCATCGGCTATGCGCTCAAGGACATCCCGGCCGGGAGCTGGGTGCATGAGCGGCTGCTGGAGATGCCTTCGGCGCGCGAGCTCGACAATTTGCCCATCGCCACCGTGCGGCCGCCGGTGCTGCCGCCATTGGAGGGCTATACCTTTGAGGGCTACCGCAACCCGGACGGATCGGTCGGCAGCCGCAACATTCTCGCCATCACCACGACCGTGCAGTGTGTGGCGGGCGTGGTGGAGTTTGCCGTCAAGCGCATCAAGGATGAGTTGCTGCCGCGCTTCCCGAACGTGGATGATGTGGTGGGCCTGGAGCACACCTATGGGTGCGGCGTGGCCATCGACGCCCCGGACGCGATCATTCCGATCCGCACCCTGCGTAACATCACGCTCAACCCGAACTTTGGCGGTGAGGTGATGGTGGTGAGCCTGGGCTGCGAAAAGCTCCAGCCCGAGCGCCTGCTGCCGCCCGGCACCATTCAGATCGTCGACGAACGCAATGTGGCCGATGTGGGCATTAGCGCCGAGGCCGAGCTCGATGTGGTCTGCCTGCAATCCGAACACCACGTGGGCTTCATGTCGATGATCGACTCCATCATGGAGACGGCCTTGCTGCACCTGGAGCGGCTTGATGCCCGCCGGCGCGAAACCGTCCCCGCCAGTGAACTGGTGGTGGGTGTGCAGTGTGGCGGCAGCGATGCTTTTTCCGGCGTGACGGCCAATCCGGCGGTGGGTTTTGCCACCGATTTGCTGGTGCGCGCCGGTGCCACGGTGATGTTCTCCGAGACCACCGAGGTCCGGGATGGCATTGATCAGCTTACGTCGCGTGCCTCCACGCCGGAAGTGGCCGAAGCGATGATCCGCGAGATGGCCTGGTACGACGCTTACCTGCAAAAAGGCCGGGTTGACCGCAGCGCCAACACCACGCCTGGCAACAAGAAGGGCGGCTTGTCCAACATCGTCGAAAAAGCCATGGGCTCCATCGTCAAGTCGGGCACGGCGCCCATCAGCGGCGTGCTGTCGCCGGGTGAAAAAGTCAGACAAAAAGGCCTGATCTACGCGGCGACGCCGGCCAGCGACTTTATCTGCGGCACGCTGCAGCTCGCTGCCGGCATGAATCTGCATGTCTTCACGACAGGCCGCGGCACGCCATACGGCCTGGCCGAGGTACCCGTGATCAAGGTCGCGACACGCAGCGACCTGGCCAGGCGCTGGCACGACCTGATGGACGTGAATGCCGGCCGCATTGCCGACGGCGACGCCACCATCGAAGAGCTTGGCTGGGAGCTCTTCCATCTCATGCTGGAAGTTGCCAGTGGCCGCAAGAAAACCTGGGCGGAGCACTGGAAGCTGCACAACGCGCTGGTGCTTTTCAATCCGGCACCCATTACCTGATCCGAACCTGAGCCTCAAGTTTCAAGGAAGAATTCACATGACCCAAACCACGCCTTACCAATCCTTTCCCAACAGTTTCAAACGCGACCTGCTGGCCGGGAAGCAACTGATCGGCTGCTGGTCGTCGCTGTCCAACGCCATAACCACCGAGGTCCTCGGCGTGGCCGGCTTTGACTGGGTGCTGCTGGACGGTGAGCATTCGCCCAACGACATGGCCACCTTCATTCCGCAGCTGATGGCGCTCAAGGACAGCGTGACTGCGCCCGTGGTGCGGCCTTCGTCCAACAACGTGGTTGAAATCAAGCGGCTGCTGGACGCCGGTTTTTACAACTTCCTCATCCCCTTCGTCGAGAGCGCCGATGAAGCGCGGCGCGCTGTCTCTGCCACGCGTTACCCGCCGCAGGGCATTCGGGGCGTGTCGGTGTCCCAGCGCAGCAACCGGTATGGCACGGTGGTCGATTATTTGAAGCTGATCAACGAGCAGATCTGCGTGATGGTGCAGATCGAGAGCCTTGCCGGTATCGCCGCCACGCGCGAAATTGCAGCGCTGGACGGGGTGGATTGCATCTTCGTCGGCCCCTCGGACCTGGCGGCCGGCCTGGGCCACCTGGGCAATGCGGGCCACCCCGAAGTGCAGGCCGCCATTGCCGCCGTTTTTGCCGATGCCAAGGCGGCCGGCAAGCCCATCGGCATCCTGGCACCCGTCGAAGCCGATGCGCGCCGCTACATGGAGATGGGCGCCACCTTTGTGGGCGTCGGCAGCGACCTGGGCACCTTCCGCTCGGCCACGCAGGCCCTGCGCGACCGTTACCGCGCATGACGGATATTTCTTCAATAACTTGGACTGGAGTCACAAAATGAGCAAGCTTGGTTTTATCGGCCTGGGCATCATGGGATCGCCGATGGCGTCCCACCTGATCACCGCAGGGCATGAGGTTTTTCTGCACACGCGCAGCAAGGTACCTGCCGACCTGCTCACGGGCAAGGCGAAAGCCTGCAGTTCCATCCGCGAAGTGGCCGAGCAGGCCGACATCATTTTTCTGATGCTGCCCGACACGCCCGATGTGGCCAAGGTGCTGTTCGGTGAAAACGGCGTGGCCTCCGGTTTGACCAAAGGCAAGACGGTCGTCGACATGAGTTCCATCTCGCCGATGGAGACCAAGGAATTTGCCCAAAAAATCAATGCACTGGATTGCGACTACCTCGATGCGCCGGTATCGGGCGGTGAAGTGGGCGCCAAAGCCGCCAGCCTCACCATCATGGTGGGTGGTCCCGACGCGGTATTTGAACGGGTCCGGCCGCTGTTTGAGCTGATGGGCAAGAACATCACGCTGGTGGGTGGCAATGGCGACGGGCAAACCTGCAAGGTTGCCAACCAGATCATTGTGGCGCTGAACATCGCCGCTGTCGGTGAAGCGCTGCTGTTCGCCAGCAAGGCGGGGGCTGACCCTGCCAAGGTGCGCCAGGCGCTGATGGGCGGTTTCGCCTCTTCCCGCATTCTTGAGGTGCACGGCGAACGCATGATCAAGCGGACTTTTGCACCGGGCTTCCGGATTGGCCTGCACCAGAAGGATTTGAGCCTGGCCCTGGCCGGCGCGAGAACCCTGGGTGTGGCCCTGCCGCAAACCGCAGGGGCGGCGCAATTGATGCAGGCCTGCAGCGCCAACGGCATGCAGGACCTCGATCACTCCGCGCTGGTGCGTGCGCTGGAGCTGATGGCCAACCATGAGATTGCCTGAAGGCCCCAGCCCCATCACCTGATTTCAGAGGTTCATGGCCGCAGGCTGCGGCTGGTTTTTTTCCAAACAGAGAAGGCAAGATCATGTCCATCAATCGAAGAGAATTCGTCGGTGCTTCCCTGGCCCTGGGGTTTGGCGCAGCCAGCGCGCAAACGCCAAACTGGCCGCTCAAACCCCTCAGGCTGGTGGTGCCTTACCCACCGGGCGGATCGTCGGACATCATTGCGCGTGCGATTGCCCAGCCCTTGTCCGACGCCCTCAAGCAAAGCGTCATCGTTGACAACAAGGCCGGCGCCAACGGCAACCTGGGCGCGGATTTTGTGGCGAAGTCCGCACCCGACGGCTATACGATGCTGCTTTGCGACACCGGCGCGCTGGCCATCAGCCCGTCGGTCTACACCAAGCTGAGCTTTGATCCTTCCAGGGATCTGCGCGGCGTGACCATGCTGGCGTATTCACCGCATTTGCTGGTGGTGCACCCCTCCGTGCCGGCCAACAACCTCAAGGAGCTGGTGGAGTTGTCGAAGCGGTCGAATATCAATTTTGCGGTGACCGCCATGGGCAGCGCGCCGCACCTGGCGGGGGTCGCGGTGGAGCGCGCCAGTGGCGCCAAGTGGCAATACATCCCCTACAAGGGTGGCTCGCAAGCGATCACCGACACCATCGCCGGCCAGACCCAGGTCCTGATGAATGGCATGCTGGCTACCTTGCCGCACGTGCAGAGCGGCAAGCTCAAAATACTGGGTGTTTCCAAGAGTACGCGCATGCCGCTGATCGGCAACGTCCCGACCTTGTCTGAACAGGGCATCAGCAATTTTGAATCCGGAACCTGGCAGGGGCTGCTGGTGGCCAACGGCACACCGGCCGCCATCGTGAACCGGCTCAACACCGAACTCATCAAGATCATCCGCAGTCCTGACATTCGGGCCAAGCTGGCCGGGCAGGGCGCGGAAGTGGTGACCATGACGTCAGCCCAGCAGGACGACTTTTTCAATCGCGAGAAAACCCGCTGGGCCAAGGTCGTGGCAGACGCGGGTATCAAGCTGGAGTGATAGGTAACAGGTTACAGGTGACAGGCTTCGGCCTGTGGGCAGGTTCGCACCAGGCCTTTTAATACTCGCCTCCAGGGGGAATTGTCATGCCGCCGATCCAACCCGTATCGCCACCACCGCACGCGGGCGCTGTCCTGCTCGATCCTGCCCGTTTTCGCGGCGATATCGATGGCAAACCGGTCGGGCTGTTCACGCTGCGCAATCAGCGGGGCATGGTGGCGGGCATCACCAGTTACGGCGCCAAGATCGAGCAGCTGCTGGTGCCCGACCGTGACGGCCTGCTGGACGACGTGGTGCTTGGCTATGACAGCCTGGAGGCTGTGGTGAATGGCTCGGCGTCCATGGGCGCCTTTGTGGGGCGTTATGCGGGGCGCATCGAGAATGCCCGCTTCACACTGGGCGGGACCGGGCATGTGCTGACGGCCAACAACGGCTGCCATTGCCTGCACGGCGGGCAGAAGGGGTCGCGCTTTCGCGTCTTCGATGCCGCTCAGCGTGACGATGCCAGCGTGGAAATGCGCTATGTATTTGCCGACGGGGAAGAGGGCTTCCCCGGCACGCTGGCGCTGCGCCTGGTCTATAGCGTCACCGAAGCCAATGAGCTCCAGCTGGACTATGAAGCCCTGGCCCTGGACAAACCCACGGTGGCCAGTTTCACCACGCATGCTTTTTTCAACTTGAATGGCGAGGCCAGCGGTAGCGCGATGGGTCATGAGGTCATGATTTGTGCGGACCGCTACTTCGGGATGACAACAGACCTCATCGCCACCGGCGAGATCCTGCCGGTGGCGGGCACCCCCTTTGACCTCCGCCAGGCCACCGCGCTCAATACGCGGGTGCCGGGTACGCCGCAGGCCGATGCCGGGACGCCTCCGAGGGATGGGGTGGACGGCTACGACAGCTGTTTTCTGCTGGACCATCCCGCCGATGGCACGCTGGCCCTGTGCGCCCGCGTTCGCGCGCCGGAAAGCGGCCGGGTGATGGAAGTCTGGTCGACAGAGCCGGCCCTGCAGTTCTACAGCGGCTTGCAGCCGCAAGAGCCGTTGGCGGGTGGCCCGGGCAAGGGTGGCCGGACCTACTTCCAGCAGCAAGGGCTGTGCTTTGAGCCACAGGGCTATCCCAACGCACCCAACCGGCCGGCATTTCCGTCATCGGTGCATGTACCCGGCCAGCGCCGGGTGGGCCGCACGGTGTACCGGTTCAGCACGGACCCGGTGTGACGTTTCAATCGATTGGGCCGGCTGCCTTGGGGTGAGTCGTCGATCCAGTGCCGCGCTTGTTCACTGACAAGCGCTGCCGTCACGGGTGTCGCCGCCGCGATGTTGCACGCAGCCCAGCCAAATCAACGTTGCAACGTTGCAACATTGCGCCATGGGTGCCGTAGCGCATACCTCAAGGCGTTGGCACCCCGGCGCCGTGCGGACCTTTATCGACCCGCGGCTGTGCTCCAGAATGCTTCAGCAGCGCTTGCTGCCGGGCTCTGATCGCGATAAAGCCGAATCTCCAGCGGAATGTTCCAATCGTCTCCGGCTGCTGCAATGAGTCGGCCCGCTGTGATGTCCTCTTCGACCAGGGTCTCCGGCAGCCAGGCAATTCCTCGCCCGTCCAGGGCCATTGTCCTCAATACGGACGCAAGGTGCGCCGTGAAAGCGACCCGTATGGGGACGGATTCGAGCTGCCGACCGACGACTGCGCGAACAATGCGTCCCAAGCCAGACTCCGTCGTGTACTGAAGCACAGGAACAATCGAACCAGACTGAGGCGCAAGGTGATGAAGCGGCTTGCCCTTGTCGTTGGGCGATGACACGGGAATCAACGTGTCCTTGCCGATCTGGACAGACAGGTAGGTGTCGACGTCCAGAGCGCCCTGCGCTTGAGGGTGCGCATGACTCAGGACGAATTGGACCTTGCTCTGAAGCATCAAGGCTTCACATCGCTGCAATACGTCTGAGACGAGTTGCACCGGGCCGAGTGTGATTCTCGATTCTAGGCTGCGCAGCCATCGCGGCAAAAAGGTGAACGAAAGCGCGTGGGTGGCCGCAATTCGAAGCGTCACCGAGCTTGCCTCGGCCACGATACGCGCCTCGCCCGGCACGCGCGCAACCCTCACGATAAGTTCGTCTGCCACGCCGCGAAACCACTCGCCAACTTCGGTGAGTTTCGCTGGCTGTGTAGTCCGGTCGAATAGATCGGCCCCCAGCCATTCCTCAAGGGCACGAATGCGGCGGCTGAATGCTGGCTGCGTCATGTGCCTTTCTTCAGCAGCCCTCGAGAAGTTGCCTGTGGCCGCCAGGGTGCGGAAGTCATCGAGCCAGACAAAGTTCAACATCGGTGCTTTCAAAGCATTGAAGCAGAGAACAAGAGCATTGGCGGAAAAAGTCGATAGCGCCGACCATTGAGGCTCCTCTCAAAAACTCAGGAGTCACCCGTGAAGATCGTTGAAATCCGTGAAAAGACCATCCCCATCAGCTCGCCTATTCGCAACGCTTATATCGATTTTAGCAAGATGACGTTGAGCCTCGTGGCCGTCATCACCGACGTGATCCGCGACGGCAAGCCGGTTGTCGGCTACGGATTCAACTCGAACGGGCGCTATGGGCAGGGCAAGCTCATGCGTGAGCGCTTCATTCCCCGTGTGATGGAGGCGGCACCTGAATCGCTCATCGATGCGAGCGGCAACAACTTCGATCCGCACAAGATCTGGAACACGATGTTCACCAACGAGAAACCGGGCGGTCACGGCGAGCGCTCGGTGGCGATCGGCACGATCGACATGGCAGTGTGGGATGCGGTCGCTAAGATCGAAGGCAAACCGCTGTTTCAACTGCTCGCCGACCGCTACGGCAACGGCCAGCCCAACCGCAAGATATTCGTCTACGCGGCCGGCGGCTACTACTACCCAGGCCAGGACCACAACAAGCTGAAAGACGAGATGCGCAGCTACATCGATCGGGGCTACACCGTGGTCAAGAAGAAGATCGGCGGCGCGTCGCTCGATGAAGACTTGCGCCGCATCGACTCGATCATGGAAGTGCTGCAGGACGGCCAGAAGCTGTGCGTGGACGCCAACGGCCGCTTCGACCTGGACACCGCGATTGCCTACGCCAAGGCACTCTCACAGTATGACCTGTTCTGGTACGAAGAGCCCGGTGACCCGCTCGATTTTGAGCTCCAAGCCACGCTGCGCAACTACTACAAGAACCCGATGGCAACCGGCGAAGACCTGTTCTCGATGCAGGACGCGCGCAACCTGATCCGCTATGGCGGCATGCGCCCGGACCGCGACTGGCTGCAATTCGACTGCGCATTGAGCTACGGCCTGGTCGAGTACCTGCGCACGCTGGACATGCTCAAGGAGCATGGCTGGTCCCCGAGCCGCTGCATTCCGCACGGCGGTCACCAGATGTCCCTCAATATTGCGGCGGGCCTCGGGCTGGGGGGCAACGAGTCCTATCCGGACCTGTTCCAGCCGTTTGGCGGCTTCCCGGACGGTGTGATGGCGGAGAACGGCCACGTGACGCTGCCCGCCTTGCCCGGCATCGGATTCGAGGGCAAGGCGGATCTGTACAGCGAAATGCGCGCACTGTCCGACTGAATATCGAGTTCGCGCCAATCGAAAAAAAAAGCGGCCGGCACCTTTGACAGGTGCCGGCCGCTGTGGCCCGTCGAGCCGCTTTTTACAGCGTATCGATAAAGCTGCGCAGCTTGTCGCTGCGGCTCGGGTGCTTGAGCTTGCGCAGCGCCTTGGCTTCGATCTGGCGGATGCGCTCGCGCGTCACGTCAAACTGCTTGCCAACTTCTTCCAGCGTGTGGTCGGTCGACATCTCGATGCCGAAACGCATGCGCAGCACCTTGGCTTCGCGCGGTGTCAGGCTGTCGAGGATGTCTTTCACCACATCGCGCAGGCCGGCCTGCATTGCGGCCTCCAGCGGTGCGGTGTTGGCGCTGTCTTCGATGAAGTCGCCGAGGTGCGAATCATCATCGTCACCGATCGGCGTTTCCATCGAGATCGGCTCCTTGGCGATCTTCATGATCTTGCGGATCTTGTCTTCAGGAATCTCCATCTTGGCGGCCAGGATGCTGGCGTCGGGCTCAAAGCCGAATTCCTGCAGATGCTGGCGCGACAGGCGGTTCATCTTGTTGATGGTCTCGATCATGTGGACCGGGATGCGGATGGTACGGGCCTGGTCCGCGATGGAGCGCGTGATCGCCTGGCGAATCCACCAGGTGGCATAGGTCGAGAATTTGTAGCCGCGGCGGTATTCGAACTTGTCGACGGCTTTCATCAAACCGATGTTGCCTTCCTGGATCAGGTCCAGGAACTGCAGGCCGCGGTTGGTGTATTTTTTGGCAATCGAGATCACCAGGCGCAAATTGGCCTCGATCATCTCTTTCTTGGCATCGCGCGAGTTGGACTCGCCTTCGTTCATGCGCTTGTTGATGTCCTTGAGCTGACCCAGCGGCACCACCACGCGGGCCTGCAATTCGGCCAGCTTGGTCTGCAGTTCCTGAATCGGCGGAATATTTCGCGCCATCACGGTGGACCAGGGCTTGCCCGACGCGACCTGTTTTTCAACCCACTTGAGGTTGAGCAGATTGGGCGGGAAATCCTTGATGAAGGTTTCCTGGGGCATACCGCACTTCTCGACGATGATGCGGCGCAGCTCGCGCTCTTTCTTGCGCACGTCCAGCACCTGGCCGCGCAGCATGTCGCAGAGCTTTTCAATGGTCTTGGCGGTAAAGCGCACGGTCATGAGCTCGTCGCTCAAGGCCTTTTGCGCCTTCACATAAGTCGGGGTGCCATAGCCTTCCTTGTCGTAGGTCTTGTGCACCTTCTCGAACAGGCTGGCAATTTTGTCAAAGCGGCTGAGGGCTTCTTTTTTGAGCTCTTCGAGTTTCTTGGTCAGGGCCTTGGAGCCGCCCTTGCCATCGTCGTCGTCTTCCTCGTCGAACTCGTCAAAGTCCTCTTCGGCCACATAGTCATCGGCTTCGTTGGGGTTGGAGAAACCGTCCACCACGGTCGAGATCACGATCTTGCCTTCGCGGATTTCCTCGCCCAGCCGCATGATTTCTGCGATGGTGGCGGGGCTCTCCGAGATGGCTTCCATCATTTTCATGAGGCCGCCCTCGATGCGCTTGGCAATCTCGATTTCGCCTTCGCGGGTCAGCAGCTCGACCGTGCCCATTTCACGCATGTACATGCGCACAGGGTCGGTCGTGCGGCCGAATTCGCTGTCCACGGTGGACAGGGCGGCTTCGGCTTCTTCTTCGGCTTCTTCTTCCGTGGCCACGGTCGGCCCGGTGTTGTTCAGCAGCAGGGTTTCGGCGTCCGGCGCCTGCTCGTACACGGCCACGCCCATGTCGTTGAGCATGTTGACGACGACTTCCAGCGTTTCCGCGTCGACCAGCTTGTCGGGCAGGTGATCGGAAATTTCGCCGTGCGTGAGGTAGCCGCGGGTTTTGCCGAGCTTGATCAGGGTTTTCAGGCGCATGCGGCGCTTGAGCATGTCCTCTTCCGACAACACCGTCTCGTCCAGGCCAAATTCCTTCATCAAGGCACGTTCTTTGGCCTTGCTGATCTTCATGCGCAGCGGTTTGACCTTTTCGGTGGTCTCCGCAACGGGTTCGCCGACCAGATCCTCTTCAATGTCGGACAGGTCGAGGTCTTCCCCGACCTTGGCTGCGCCCGCGTTCTTGGGCTTGCGGCCGCGCTTGGCGCCGGTGCTTGCAGGTGCGCTATCGGCTGCTGCAGGGTTTTTCGGCGGGCGACCCGGTTTTTTCTTCACGGGCACGTCGGCAACGGCTGCAACAGGCTTGGATTCGGGGCTGGACTTTGTCGGCACGGCAGGGACTTTCTTCAGGGACGTATCAGGTTTCGCGGATTTCAGGGGCTTTTTGCTCACCGGGGCATTCGGGCTACTGGCTTTAACGGATATGGCGGGTTTTCCGGGTTTTTCAACCTTGACGTTCTGGGGGCCATGCCTTGCGGCCGGTTTGGCAGCGGGTTTCGCTGCCGTTTTGGCTGTCGGCATCACGGCAGCTTTGGACTGCGTGGTTTGCGGCTTTTTTGGCTTCTTGGACTTGCCGGGCGTGGCACTAGGCATGAGACCTCCAGATGTCGGGAATTGTTATGAATATCTATCAGCTACCAGTCAACAAAATGCGCCGCGCGCCTGACAGCAGTCAAGCACAGGTGGCAAAAATTCAGAGTCAAAAAAAGAAGATTGAAAAACAGGGCAGCCGGGGACCAGAGCACGCGGCTGGTTGCTTTTTCAGGCAAGTTGTTTGGGCGAACATTTGGTGTGCAGTCCTTGCGGGAAGGTGGCCGTCTCGTGTCTGAGTTCCCTTGGTTGAAGGGGGCCGGTGCCGGAGGTGTTGCTGTCGCGCTTGCCGTCGAAAGTCGGATTATACCCTGATGCCTGTTTTTTGGGCAATAAAAAAGCTGTTTTTTCAGCTTTTTTTGAGGTTGGCTTCCAGCAGTTCCTGGTAGCGCTGACGGGCTGCGGGATCTTTTGTGACCAGCGGCACCAATTCGTCCATTTCGCGCTGGCGTTCGAGCCTGACAAGCTGGTCCAGGATGCTCCTGACCTCATCCCAGTCGCACTCGATACCTTCCGGTATTTGCGCGATTTGCGCGATGGCGTGCTTTTCGTGGGGGTGCTCGCGCAGGCCCTCGCGCAGGGCGGCCCAGGGTTGCGGGCCGTGCTCATGCAGCTGGCTTTCCAGCCAGACAAACAGCGGTCCGTGCGGCGCCGGCAACGCCAGCAGCAGGTGATGCTCTTCGGTGCTGAGCTGGTCCCAGCTCTGCGGCTCGGTCAGCAGCAGCCGCAGGACGCGGTCTTCACGGCTGGCCGGCAGGATGCGGCCCGCGATGCGGCGCGGAGCCCGGCTGGCGCCACCCGACGACCGCCCGGGGCGCTGCGCTGACATGGCGGGCGGCGGGAAATACGGCTCGGAAGAGGCATAGTCGGCCTCCTCGCGTAGGTCCGGTACGTAGCCTGCATAGTCGGGGACGTCGTGGTTTTTGCCGAAATCCGAGGGTAAATCCGGCCTGTGGTCTTTATTGGGCAGGCGCTTGCTGCTATTGTTTTTATAGCTGTTTTTGTAACCTGCGGAGGCGGGCTGCCAAAGCTGCAGCAACTCGCGGCTGTCAATCATCACCTGGTCGGCGATTTCGGCCAGCAGCTGGCGCTTCAGGGCACCGTCGGGCAACAGGCTCCACAGCGGGCGGGCGTTGCTGGCCATGTGGGCGCGGCCTTCCGCCGTGTCCAGGTCGCAGCCCTCGGCAGCGGCTTCGAGCAGGAAGCGGCTCAGCGGCACAGCCTTGCTGACGTAAGCCGCAAAACCTTCCTTGCCGTGTTCGCGGATGTAACTGTCGGGGTCGTGCTCGGACGGTAAAAACAAAAACTTGACGGTACGCACGTCGGTGGCAAAGGGCAGGGCGGCATCCAGTGCCTTGCGCGCGGCGCGGCGACCGGCGCCGTCACCATCGAAGCTGAAGACGACCGAGTCGGTGAAGCGAAACAGCTTTTGCACATGGTCGGCGGTACAGGCCGTGCCCAGGGTGGCCACGGCATTGGCAAAACCCAGCTGGGCCAGCGCGACCACGTCCATGTAGCCTTCGGTGACCAGTGCGTAGCCGTGCTCGCGCAAGGCCGTGCGGGCTTCAAACAGGCCGTAGAGCTCGCGCCCCTTGCTGAACACCGGGGTTTCGGGTGAGTTCAGGTACTTGGGCTTTTCGTCACCCAGCACGCGGCCGCCAAAGCCAATGCATTCGCCCTTGACGTTGCGGATGGGAAACATGACCCGGTCGCGGAAGCGGTCGTAGCGCTTGGCTTCACCGCCCGCGTTTTCCTCGCCCGCCTCGCCGGTGATCACCAGGCCGCTTTCCACCAGCAGCGGGTCGTTGTAGTCGGGAAATACGCTGGCCAGGCTGCGCCAGCCCTCGGGTGCGTAACCAAGCCCAAAAGTCCTGGCGATCTCGCCCGACAGGCCGCGGCCCTTGAAGTACTCGATGGCCCGCTCGGAGCCGCGCAGGTGCTTGATGTAGGCCATGGCGGCTTTTTCCAGCACACTGGTCAGGGTGGCCTGCTGTTCGCGCATCTGTGCCGCCTTGGCCCTGTCCTGGGGCGACACGTCGTCTTCGGGCACCTGCAGGCCGTATTGCTGGGCCAGGTCCTTCACGGCTTCGATGAAGCTCATGCCGGCATGCTCCATCAGGAAGCTGATGACATTGCCGTTTTTGCCGCAGCCGAAGCAGTGGTAGAACTGCTTGGACGGGCTGACGCTGAAGGAGGGCGACTTTTCGCCGTGAAACGGGCACAGGCCCATGAAGTTGGCGCCGCCCTTTTTCAGCTGGACGTGGCGACCCACAATGTCCACCACGTCAGCCCGCGCGAGCAGCTCCTGGATAAATGATTGGGGAATGGCCACAGCGGTATTGTGCCCCGACAGGATTACCCCCACGCTTGTCGCTTCGCGTACTGCGCTGCCCCCGAGAGGGGCGTTTTTCCCCAGGGGCGGCCGGTCGGAAAAAATATTGTGCAGCTACCATGCCCGCATGGCAGCCGAAAACGGCAGGAGACCCCATGCCCACCACCATGATGATCGGACCGCAGGCCACTTACGTACTCAGCCATCCCGGCGCCTTTGCGTTGCGGGTACTCAAGGGCTTTCGCGCCAACCAGGGCCTGCTGCTGGCCGGGGCCGTGGCTTACTACGCCTTGCTGTCGATTGTTCCGTTGCTGATCTTGATGGCGATTGCACTGTCGCATGTGATTGACCAATCGGCACTGCTGGAAGCGCTGGGCCGCTACATCGGCTGGCTGGCGCCGGGACAGTCCGAATTCATTGTCGGAGAGCTCGCCAATTTCCTGGCGCATCGTGAAGTCATGGGCTGGCTGTTGCTGGCCACCATGCTGTTTTTCAGTTCACTGGCTTTTACCGTGCTTGAAAATGCGATGTCGGTGGTGTTTTTGCACCGCGTGGTCATTCGGCGGCGCCATTTTCTGGTGTCTGCCGTGCTGCCCTACTGCTACATCCTGTGCCTGGGGCTAGGCCTGCTACTGGTGACGCTGGTCTCGGGCAGCATGCAGGCGCTGGGCGAAAAAAGCGTGGAGTTTCTGGGCTACAGCTGGTCGCTCAGCGGATTCTCGGGTGTGTTGCTATACCTGCTCGGGCTGGCCGGCGAGATTTTTCTGCTGACATCGGTGTACATGGTGATGCCGGTGGGCAGGCTGTCGCTGCGCCACGCGTTGATTGGCGGGGTCACGGCTGCGCTGCTTTGGGAGGTGACGCGCCATGCCTTGGTCTGGTACTTTGGCACGCTGTCGCAGGTGGGCCTGGTGTATGGCTCACTGACCACCGCCATCGTGGTTTTGCTGAGCCTGGAAATCGCCGCCACGCTGCTGTTGCTGGGCGCGCAGGTCATTTCCGAGTACGA
Organism: Polaromonas sp. JS666; assembly: GCF_000013865.1. NCBI lineage: Bacteria > Pseudomonadati > Pseudomonadota > Betaproteobacteria > Burkholderiales > Comamonadaceae > Polaromonas > Polaromonas sp. JS666. The sequence continues at coordinate 3,264,092 of NC_007948.1, read as the reverse complement.
ACGCATCGGCACAGTCTTGGAAAACGCCCCGGCCCAGCCCATGCGGATGGACTAGCCCGCACCCTTGCCTTTGAGGTGGCATCGGTCGCTGCCAAAACAATAGCTGCTTGCGCCCGCGCGGTAAGGGCGCAAGCTACTTTTGACGACTGGTGCGCTGCGAAGGCCGCCCCGAGCAAGCACAGCCCCTTTTTCTCGTGCAAGGGGCAGCGCAACGCCGCAGGCACACGCAGTGGCAAGCGTGGGGGCTAATCCCCCATCACCACGCCTTCTCGGCGCGGATCGGCGCCGCCCAGCCACACCGGCGTGCCATGGGCCTGGCCGCGCGCGATGGCCTGCAAGCCGCTGGTCATGTTCATTTCGCGCACCTCGGCGCCGCGTGCCCTCAAGGCCTCAACGGTGGCGGGTGCGAAACGCTTTTCTTCCAGCAGGCTGGGTCCATTGAGCGAGCCAAAGTTGGGCAGGTCAATCGCCTGCTGCGGCAGCAGGCCCCAGTGCAGTACGCCGTACAGCGTTTTGACGATGTCGTGAATGATCAGCGCACCGCCCGAACTGCCGCCGCTCATCACCAGCTGACCGGTGATTTTTTCAAACACCAGGGTGGGTGCCATTGATGAGCGCGGGCGTTTGCCGGGCTGCACGCGGTTCGCCACCGGCTTGCCAGCGGCGTCGGTGGGGGCATAGCTAAAGTCGGTCAGCTCATTGTTCAAAAGAAAACCATTGACCATCTGGCGCGCGCCGAACTGGTCTTCAATCGTCGTGGTCATCGCAATGGCGTTGCCATAAGCATCGACGATGCTGATGTGCGAGGTGCCGTACTCGGGCTGCTCGGGCATCGGTGCATACGCGGCCCTCATGCCGCCGGGGGAACCCGGCTTGGCGACTTTCATGCTTTGCCCGCCGGGCTGTGCGGCAATCAGTTTTGCGCGGTCGGCCAGGTAGGCTGGTGCCAGCAGGCTCGTCCAGCTGCCGGCCGGCGGCTGCACAAAGTCGGGGTCGCCCAGATACTGCGCGCGGTCGGCAAAGGCCAGGCGCGACGCCTCGGTGTACAGATGCAGCCAGTCGGCCGAGGGCGCGGCGCCTGTGCTGCCGGGTATGCCGCCCATGCCGGTGTCCAGCGCCAGGGTCGCCGCGTTGGTGTTGTTCAGGATGCCGAGAATCTGCCCGACGGCAATCGCCCCCGAACTGGGCGGCGGCATGCCGCAGATGCGGTAGTCCCTGGCTTGGGCCTGGTAGTCGTGGCAGATCGGATCGCGTTTTTTGGCCTGGTAGCCCGCCAGATCGGCCAGGCTGAGTTTGCCGGGGTTGGTCGGGTGGTTTTGCACCTTGCTGACGATGGCCTGGGCAACGTCGCCTTCGAGCAGGCCTTTGGAGCCGCTGGCGGCGATTTTTTTCAGCACATTGGCCAGCGGCTGGTTGCGCAGCGTGAACCCCGCATCCAGCGGTTCGCCGTTGGCCTGGTAGAAATAGGCGGCGGCTACCGGGTCTTTTTTCAGGTGCTGATCGTTTTTGAGCTGGGTGGCCAGCCGTGCGCTGACCTTGAAGCCGCCTTCGGCCAAGGTGATGGCCGGTGCGAACAACTGGGCCCAGGGCAGTTTGCCGTACTGCTTGTGCGCCATCTCCAGCATGCGCACCGTGCCCGGCACACCGACAGAGCGGCCACCGACTACACCGTCGTAAAAAGCCATGGGTTTGCCATCGGCACCGAGAAAGAGTTTTTCGTCCACCGCCGCAGGTGCGGTCTCGCGGCCATCAAAAGCCTCGACCGCCTTGCCGTTGTAATGGAGCAGGAAAGCGCCGCCGCCTATGCCGCTGGACTGCGGTTCGACCAGGGTCAGGACCATCTGCACCGCTATGGCGGCGTCAATTGCCGAACCGCCGGCCTTGAGCACCTGGTAGCCGGCATCGGTGGCCAGCGGATTGGCCGCGGCGACCGCAAATTTCGAGGTCGCCCAGCCGGGTTTTTCGGTGTAACCCGAGGCGCTTTCGGGCTGTAGGGGCACGCTGTAGGCAAACGGGGGCGGCGATGCGCAACCGGCCACCAGCAGGATTGTGGCAAATGCGGCTGCAAGCAGTTGGAAAGCGGAGTGCGTTCGTGCAGGAGTGGGAGTCATTGCTGCTCCTTTGATAATTCGTGCCATGTTAAATCCAGGCCAGTCCAGGCGCCGCAATGAAATGTACGCAGCCGCAGGTGATTTGTAAGCAGCGGAAAAAGTCGGACCGACTCGACTGAGTTACTAGTCAAATCGGCCTATAGCCCTTAAGAATAGGGCGCAAGTAGCTATCAGTTAAATAGCGTCTGAGCCGTATGATGTCAGCGTGGCGCCAGCCGAATCGCGCCGTCGAGGCGGATCACCTCGCCATTGAGCATGTCGTTTTCGATGATGTGTTTGGCCAGCTTGGCATAGTCTTGCGGCGTACCCAGGCGCGAAGGGAAGGGCACGCCGGCGGCCAGCGAGTCCTGCACTTCCTGCGGCATGCTAAACAGCATGGGCGTGCCGAAGATGCCGGGGGCGATGGTCATGTTTCGGATGCCGTTGCGTGCCAGGTCGCGGGCAATGGGCAGGGTCATGCCGACGATGCCGCCCTTGGACGCGCTGTAGGCGGCCTGGCCGATCTGCCCGTCATAGGCCGCGACCGAGGCGGTGGAAATCAGCACACCGCGCTCGCCGGTGGCTTCCGGCTCGTTCTTGCACATGGCGTCGGCTGCCAGCCGGATCATGTTGAAGCTGCCGATCAGGTTGACGGTGATGGTCTTGCTGAACAGGGCCAGGCCGTGCGCGCCGTTTTTGCCTACGGTTTTTTCGGCGGGCGCAATGCCGGCGCAATTGACCAGGCCCATCAGCTTGCCCATGGACACGGCCTTGGCCACCACGGCCTGGCCGTCGGCCTCCTGGCTGACGTCGCAGGGCACAAACGCGGCTTTGCCTTCCCCGAGTTCTTTGGTCAACTCGGAGACGATGGCTTCGCCCTTGTCGGCCTGCATGTCGGCAATCACCACCTTGGCGCCGTTGGCGACCAGCATGCGTGCCGTGCCTTCACCCAGACCTGATGCGCCGCCGGTGACGATAAATACTTTGCCTGCGATATCCATGGCTTGTTCCTTGAAATAAAAGAAGGGGAGAAAAGGAGGGGGAATGTTGACGTTGACGTAAACGTCAATGATGTGAATTATGGCGCATGAAAAAAGCCCGGTCACCAAAAGATGACCGGGCTTTTTGCGAATAGCCGCGCCTGGGCGCGTGTTGAAGGCCGTTTGGGGCTTTCTGGGGGTTTACTCTTTATTCAAATTACTTATAACCGACGCGATCAAGCATCTGCTGTACTTTCAGCTGGTTGCCGCCCACGGCGCTGATGGGAATGGTTTCCGACTTGAAGCTGCCGCCCGTCATGGCTTGCAGCGCGGGGTTGCTGACTTTCACGCTGGACACGGCAGGCCATTCGTTGTTGCCGTTGGCAAAGTAGTTTTGTGCCTCCGCGCTGGCCATGTACTCCATGAACTTGATGGCGTTGGCGGTATTCTTGGCATTTTTGGCAACGGCTGCACCCGCAATGTTCACATGCGTGCCCCAGCTGTCCTGGTTGGGGAACACCACGCCGACGCGGTCGGCTACCGTTTTGTCTTCAGGCGTACTGGAGCGCATGATGCGCGCCAGGTAGTAGGTGTTGGTCAGTGCGATGCCGCACTCGCCGCTGGCCACTGCCTTGATCTGATCCGTGTCGCCGCCCTTCGGGTCGCGTGCCATGTTGGCCACCAGTCCCTTGAGCCAGGCCTCCGCTTTGGCCTCGCCGAGGTGCTCGGTCACGGCGCCAAACAGCGAGAGGTTGTAGGGGTGCGAGCCCGAGCGGGTGCACAGCAGGCCCTTGTTTTTCGGATCGGCCAGCTCTTCGTAGGTGTCCACGTCGGCTTTCTTGACTTTCAGCTTGTCATACACCACCACGCGGGCCCGGGTGGAAAAGCCGAACCACGTGGTGCCTTCGGCGGTTTCCCGGGCGCGCAGCTTGGCCGGAATGGCGGCTTCCAGAGCGGCCGACTTGATGGGCTTGAACAGGCCTTCCACGTCGCCTTTCCACAAGCGGGCGGCATCGACCAGCAAAATCACGTCGGCAGGCGAGGCCGTACCCTCGGCTTTCAGGCGCGCCAGAATGCCGGCATCATCGGCATCGACACGGTTGACCTTGATGCCGGTAGCCTTGGTGAAGTTGGTGTACAGCGCTTCGTCGGTCTGGTAGTGGCGTGCAGAATACAGGTTGACGACCTGCTCCTGGGCGTTGACGTTGCCCACGGCGCCAAAGAAGGCTGCGGTGGCCAGCGCAAGGCAGGCCAGTGAAGGAGCTTTTTTGAACATGGTGAAAAAATCCTGAAAGGTTGGAACGGAGTGAGTGTAATACAAACGCGAATTATTCGTAATTGCCTTGGCGTCGATGGCAAACCCCCCGGCTGCGCTGCTTCAGGTTGGCGAGGATGGAGGGCCGTGTCAGGCAGGCGCATGGCGCTGGCTTGGGCCTTGGTGTTGCTGGCGGGGTGCGCTGCGCCACCCGCTCCACCGGTGCGATCCGCCCCATCCACGCCGACGGCCGAGGCCGTCCCGAAAAAGCCTTTGAAAATCGGCCTGGCGCTGGGTGGCGGTGCGGCGCGGGGCTTTGCCCATGTGGGCGTGATTGCGGTGCTTGAAGAGGCCGGGCTCAAGCCTCATTATGTGGTCGGCACCTCGGCTGGCAGCCTGGTCGCCGCACTTTATGCCAGCGGTAGAACCAGTGCCCAACTGCAGCAGACCGCCTTGAACATGCAGGAGGTCGCCATCACCGACTGGATGCTGCCGATTGTGGGCCGGGGCATGTTTCGCGGCGAGGCCCTGGCACGGCATGTCAATGAATTGCTGGCGGGCCGCCTGATTGAAGACATGCCCGTTCCGCTGGGCATTGTGGCTACCGACCTCAACAGCGGTCAGGCCGTGCTGTTCCAGCGCGGCGACACCGGCACGGCGGTGCGGGCATCGAGCGCTGTTCCGGCAGTCTTCGTGCCGGTCAGGATCAATGGCCGGGAGTATGTCGATGGCGGCCTGGTCTCGCCGGTGCCGGTGCGTTTTGCGCGGCAAATGGGCGCCGACCTGGTGATTGCGGTCGATATCTCCAGCCCGCCGGAGGCCAACCCGGCCGGCGATACGCTGCAGATACTGCTGCAGACCTTTGCCATCATGGGCAAAAGCATCAACCAGTATGAACTGAAGGATGCCGATGTGGTGGTGCGGCCGTCCCTGGCCGGCCTGAAGAGCGCCGACTTCTCGGCCCGGCAACGCGCTATCGATTTGGGTCGGGCCGCCATGCTCGCGGCGCTGCCCGCGCTGCGGGCCAAACTGGACGCCGGGGCGGTGCCGGCGCATTGAGGACTGAGGGGCCGATACCGGGCGCTCTGCTGAAGGACGCGCGGGGCTTTCAGGGAAAGCGCGAGAGAGCTGTCCCTGCGGTTGACGCAGATGGTTCAGGTGCCGGTTTCAGGCGACGGTTTCAGGTCCACCAGATGACCCGTCCTGAATAAGGTTGACACTTTTCTATCCAGGAAAAGGCAAGTCAATGGAATCAGGCATTAAACGCAAGCAGGGCGATTACACGCTGGCTTTTAAGCTGTCGGTGGTCGAGCAGGTAGAAAAAGGCGATCTCACGTACAAACAGGCCCAGCACCGCTACGGTATCCAGGGCCGCTCGACGGTGCTGGTGTGGCTGCGCAAGCACGGACGCCAGGCGTGGGGAGATGCGGCATCATCAAGGCCGACCATGCCGATATCCCCCAAATCACCCCGATCCGCATCAGACGTGCCGCTCACGCCCGAGCAGAAGATCAAAGCGCTCGAAGTGCAGCTTCGCGAGGCGCGCGAGAAGGCCCAACTGTTCGAAGCCGTGCTCGATGTCCTGAAGAAGGACTACGGCGTGCGTGTCGTAAAAAAGCCTTTGGGCAAGTCCTCGCGCAAAAGCTCCTCCCGCAGTTGAGCGTCGCGAAGGCTTGCCGCCACTGGGGCGTCAGCCGCCAGGCCTACTACCAGCAGTTGCAGCATGACCGGCACCGCTGTGAGCGTGCGGACACCGTGATCGAGCTCGTGCGCTCGGTGCGGCTGCGCCAGCCGAGGATAGGCACGCGCAAGCTGCACCACATGCTCAGCCAGCCCCTGGGACAGGCGCAGGCCAGCCTGGGGCGCGATGCGCTGTTTGACGTGCTGCGCCAGGCCCGCCTGCTGGTGGCGCCCAGCAGGGCGTATCACAAGACGACCAACAGCTGCCACCGGTTTCACCGGCACCCGAACCTGCTCAAGGCGGGGCCCCGGCAAGTGCGCCCGAGCGCTGGCGAGCAGGTCTGGGTGGCCGACATCACCTACCTGCCGACCGACCAGGGGTTCGTCTACCTCAGCCTGGTCACGGATGCCTGGTCGCGCAAGATCGTCGGGCACCACGTGCATGACAGCCTGCGCACAGAGCAGGTCAGCCAGGCCTTGAAGACGGCGCTCAAGGGCCGGCAGACCAGGCAGGCGCTGGTGCATCACTCGGACCGCGGCATCCAGTACTGCTCGAGCGAGTATCAGGCGATTCACGCGCGCCACGGCATTGTGTGTTCGATGACCGATGGCTACGACTGCTACCAGAATGCGCTGGCCGAGCGCGTCAACGGGATTCTGAAGATGGAGTTCCTGCTTCAAAGACCGGCCGACCTCGATCAGGCCAGAAAAATGGTTCAGCAATCCGTGCATATCTACAACCAGGAAAGACCACACCTATCCCTACAATTGAAAACGCCCGGTGAGGTTCACCGGGCGTCTCTGGCTGGCCTTCACGGCTCAGCTATTTGTGTTTCATAGGTGTCAACCTATGGCAGGACGGGTCAAGAACAAAAAAAAAGCCCCGTCTTTCGACAGGGCTTCAAGGGGTCCGTGAAACAAATTTCTGAAAGGACCCGAGGAGACAACTGGTTTGAAGACCTGTTCAGTCAAACAGGATTTCGGTAGCAGGCTCCGTGAGGGTGGGCGTTTGCGCTGGAAAGTGTTGACCCTCAGCGCAACTGCTTGTCCCCCGACGACTTAACGCTTTTTGGAGACAGTCTTGGAAGCGTTCACGGCAGAGGCGGCCACCGTGTTGAAGTTGGCTTCGGCGATGTCGCTGGCTTGCTTGACGGCTTTTTGCACGGACTCAAACGCGTTGTTGGCAGCAGCCACGGCGCTTTTCATCACGGCCACTGCGGTCTCGGAGCCGGCAGGTGCGTTCTTGGCGGCGTTGTCAACGATGCCAACAAATTTCTTCTGTGCGTCAGCAGCCTGGCCTTCAAAGGTCTTGCTCAGTTCAGCGCTGGCAGCGGTAGCGATGTCATAGATGTGGCGGCTGTAAGCGGCGGTTTTCTCGGCCAGGGGCTGAACCAGGCCAGCTTGCAGGGCCAGCAGTTCCTGTGCGTCTTTGGCGCCGAGGACGGCTTGCGTGTGGTTGGCGGTTTCAGCCAGGGCAGCCTTGGTGGCTTGCACGTTCAGTTCGACCAGTTTCTCAACGCCTTCGAAGGCTTTGCTGGTCAGGCCAAACAGGGTTTCGATGTTGGCTTTGTGGGATGCCAGGACTTGTTCAGCGGTCAACATAAATTAATCTCCAATATGGTTGATGAGGGACAGTAGTTGCTTTGCGCCGAATTGCTGCACTGCAACATAAGCCCAATTATAGGGAGTGACCACACGAAGGCAAGCTTTTTTTGCTGCAGTGCACCATTTCTTTAGGGGTAACGCCCTAGTTTGGGCCTTTCGTCTTTCGTGGTACCCATGGACTTCTTGCCGGGCCTTTCACACTCGCGGGCGCGCTTCGGGCCACAATGGCAACTCGGCGCTGCGCCCTCGCTGTAGCGACGGGTATTTTTGAGCACCTCCCCGGTCAACCCATGCTGCAAGCTTTTTACGCCGATAACTTCGTGCTGCCCCTGCCGCCCGGGCACCGGTTTCCCATGGGCAAATACAAATTGCTGCGGGACCGTCTCATCAGCGAGTTGCCTCATGTGCAGATGGCCCAGGCGCCAGCCGCCAGCGACGGTGAACTCGCCCTGGTGCATACGCCCGCTTACATTGAGGCGATCACCCACGGTAGCTTGCCCCCTGCGGCCCAGCGCGAAATCGGATTTCCGTGGAGTCCCGGGATGGCCGAACGGGCACGCCGCTCGGCCGGCGCCACGGTGGCCGCGGCGCGGGTGGCGCTGGGCACCGGTACGCGGCCCCAGGGTGTCGCGGCCAATATGGCGGGCGGCACACACCATGCCTATGCGCACAAGGGCAGTGGATTTTGCGTGTTCAACGACTCGGCCGTGACGGCGCGGCTGATGCAGGCAGAGTGGGGCCGGCGGCATCGGCCGGATCGCAAACCGCTGCAGGTGGCGGTGATTGACCTGGACGTGCACCAGGGCAACGGTACCGCGCACATCTTTGCCAACGATCCGAGCGTGTTCACGCTGTCATTGCATGGGCAAAAGAATTTCCCCTTTCGCAAGGAGGCGAGCGACCTGGATGTGGAGTTGCCCGATGGTTGTACCGATGCGCCGTATCTGCAGGCGCTCGAGCATGCCCTCGACGAACTGGATCGGCGCTTCGACCCCGGCCTGGTGGTGTTCCTCGCCGGTGCCGATCCTTTCGAGGGCGACCGGCTGGGGCGTCTGGCGCTCAGCTTTGATGGGCTGGAAGCCCGTGACCGCCGCGTCTTTGACTGGGCCTGGCAACGCCGCATCCCCCTGACGTTTTCCATGGCAGGCGGCTACGGCGTGAACATTGATGAAACCGTGCAGGTGCAGATGAACACCTACCGCGTCGCGCTCGAGTACTGGGCCAAATGGAATCCCTGACCACCTTCCCGCCAAAAAGTAAGGCGAGGTCTTCACCCAGCAGGGGCCGGGCCGCAGGCGCAGCGGCCCCCGAGGGGCAGGAAGCTGCGCGCGGCGATCGCAGGAGGCTTTCCACCCAGCAGGGGCCGCGGAACCGGCTTGGCCGGGCCGCAGGCGCAGCGCCCCCTCGGGGGGCAGCGAACCACACGAAGTGGGGAGCGTGGGGGCTGGCAAAATAACCCTCATGACCTCCCCGATGCGCCCCCAGGCAGAGCCCCGCAGTGCCTACAAAGCTTTTCGCGACATCGGCACGCGCTGGTCCGACAACGATCTGTATGGCCACGTCAACAACGTCGTTTACTACAGCTGGTTTGACACGGCCGTCAACGGTTTGCTGATTGAACGCGGTGCCCTTGACATTCACGCGGGCAGCGTGATTGGCCTGGTGGTCGAGACCCAGTGCAATTACTTCGCCCCTCTCGCGTTTCCCGAGCCGGTGGTGGCGGGCATCCGGGTGGCCCGCGTGGGCGCGTCCAGTGCGCGCTACGAGGTGGCGCTGTTCCCGCAGGATGATGCGCAGGCGTGTGCGGCCAAAGGCCATTTCATCCATGTGTATGTCGACCGCGCCACGCGCCGCCCGGTGCCCTTGCCCCCTCAATTACTTTGCGTACTGGAGACCCTCAAGTGAAGCAAGCCGTTTTTCATTCCCCCCCTGTTGTTGCCGGCGACTTTGCCGCAATCGATGCTTCGGGCAGCGTGTTTGCCCATCCCGTCAACGCGGTGGACCACGCCATCGAGAGCCGCCAGTCGATGCGCGAGTTCCTGCCAACGCCGGTGCCCCGCGCCACCATCGAGCACCTACTGGAGGTCGCCAGCCGCGCACCTTCGGGCACCAACACCCAGCCGTGGAAAGTTTATGTGCTGCAGGGCGCCACCCGCGACACGCTGGTGGACAAGGTCTGCCGCGCCCATGATGCCCTGCGGGCCAACCCAGAGCTGGCCGCCGAGTACAAGGAGGAGTACGACTACTACCCGGAAAAATGGGTGTCGCCCTACATTGACCGGCGCCGTGAAAACGGCTGGGGTCTGTACGGCCTGCTGGGCATCACCAAAGGCGACAAGGACAGGATGCATGCGCAGCACCAGCGCAACTTCCGGTTCTTTGATGCGCCGGTGGGCCTGATGTTCACGCTGGATCGCGTGATGGGGCGGGGTTCGCTGCTGGACTACGGCGCCTTCCTGCAGAGCCTCATGGTGGCCGCGCGCGGCCATGGCCTGCACACCTGTCCGCAGGCGGCGTGGAACGGCTTTGCCAAGATTATCCTGCCGCACATCGGCGCGGGGCCTGACGAGATGCTGGTCTGCGGCATGTCCCTGGGTTATGCCGACGAGACTGCGCTGGTCAATACCTTCCGCACGCCGCGGGTTGCTGCTTCCGAGTTCACGACCTGGCTGGGCTAATGTGGCCCCCACGCTTGTCGCTTCGCGTACTGCGCGAGGCCTTGCAGGCCGCGGCTTGCGAGACGCTTCGCCTCCTATGTGCTCCAGAGAAGTGATCGCGTGACGGTTTCAGTGGTCCAGTTGCTGGGCGGGCTGTCGTATGCGACCACGCTGTTTTTGATGGCGGCGGGCCTGACGTTGATTTTCGGCGTCACGCGCATCGTCAATTTTGCGCATGGCAGTTTCTTCATGCTGGGGGCGCTGTTCACCGCGCACTGGGTCACCGAATGGTTTCCGGCGTGGGGCGAGAGTGCGCCCCTTTACCTGCTGGCTATTCTTTTTGGAGCTGCCTGCGCCGGGCTGGTTGGGGCTTTAGCCGATTTTCTTCTCCTGAGAAGAATGAGCGGCGCGCCGGAGTTGTACCAGCTGGTCGCGACGTTCGGCCTGACGCTGGCGCTGCATGACGCCATGCAGTGGGGCTTTGGCCCCGACGAGGTGTTTGCGCCGCGTTTTCCGGGGCTCAAGGGCTCGGTGCAGATGGGTGATGAGTTCTTTCCGGTGTATCAGCTCGTGATGATTGCGCTGGGCCCGCTGGTCTGGCTGGGCCTTCATCTGCTGCTGCGTCACTCGCTGTTTGGTCGGCGCCTGCGCGCCGCCACGCAAGACCGGTCGATGCTGGCGGCGCTCGGCGTCAACCCCAAACCGCTGATGCTGGGAGCGGTGGTCCTCGGCTGCGCGCTGGCCGGCTTGGGCGGGGCCCTGCAATTGCCCCGTGAACCGGCGCACCTGCAAATGGACATGAACGTGATTGTCGAGACCTTTGTCGTGGTCGTCACGGGCGGCCTGGGCAGCATCGGGGGCGCATTTGTGGCGGCCCTGCTGATCGGCCTCGTGCATGCCCTGGGTATCGCCGTGCTGCCGCAGGCCACGCTGGTCATCGTCTTTTTGACCATGGCGGCGGTGCTGGTGCTCAGGCCCCAGGGGCTCAATGGTCTGTCGGTGGCTTCGCAGGAGGGCGTGCGCGAGCCGGCGCAGCGGTTTCGCGGCCTGGACCTGACGCGCTTCTGGAACGGCGCCATTGCCGCGGTGCTGGTGCTACTGTCGGGGCTGGCCTGGCAGGGCGGGGCATACTGGCAAACGCTGGCGGCCGATGCGTTGATTCTGTTGATTTTTGGCATCAGCCTGCAGTCGATGATGGCGCTCGGCGGCCTGGTCAGCTTTGGCCATGCAGCTTTTTTTGCACTGGGCGGCTATGGTGCGGCCCTGTCGCACAGCCTGTGGGGTGCATCGCTGCCGGTCGCCCTGGCGGCGGGTTGCGTGACGGCCCTGGTGGTCGCCGCCGTGTTTGGCGCTGCGGTGGTGCGCAGCGCCGGGGTGTACCTGGCCATGCTGTCGCTGGCGCTGGCACAGGTGATCTGGGCCGGGGCCACCCAGTGGGTCAGCCTCACCGGAGGCGACAACGGCCTGATCGGGCTGGCCCTGGTGGAAGAGGAGGGCCGGCCGCTGTTTTTCGCGCTGCTGGTGGTGCTGGCGCTGGCTTGCGTGTTGGCGCTGCGCCTGCTGAGCCGGTCGGTCATGGGGGCGGCGCTGCAGGCTGTGCGCGACGCGCCCGCGCGGGCGGCCGCTTCCGGCTTGCCCGTGGGCTGGCTCAAGTACCGCGTCTTTCTGGAGAGTGCGGTGCTGGCAGGCCTTGCCGGCGGCCTGTTTGCCGCGCACAAGGGCGCGGTGTTTCCCTCCATCGCCGCGGTGGCTACCTCGGTGGATGCCTTGCTGGTGGTTTTGCTCGGCGGCGTTCACCAGCTTTGGGGCGCCGTGGTGGGCAGCGCCGTGTTGAGCTATGTCAGCGCGGAGCTGGGCCGTGAAGTGACGTACTGGCGGGGATTGCTGGGCCTCTTCATCATGCTGGTGATGGTGGCTTCACCGTCGGGTTTGCTGGGCCTGCTGGGCAGCCGCACCCGCCCGGCCGAGCGGGCAACCGGGAGGGCGGGCTGATGCTGCAGGTTCAGCAACTGGTCAAGCACTTTGGCGGCATCAAGGCGGTCGATGGCGTGAGCTTTGAGGTCTCGGCAGGCGAGTGCGTGGCCTTGATCGGGCCCAACGGGGCGGGCAAGTCGACCTGCTTTGCCTGCATTGCGGGCCAATACCCGCTCACCGGCGGCCACATTGTGTGGAATGGGCAGGCGCTGGACGGACTGGCCCCCGCAGCCCGTCTGGCGCGCGGTGTAGCCCGCACGTTTCAGGTCGCGCAAGTCTTTGAAGCCCTGACAGCGCTACAAAATGTGCAGCTGGCGGCCCAGGCGGGTAAAGGGGCGCATTCGATTTCCGCGTTCAAGCGCCTGGATGCGCTGTGCCGCGAGGAGTCGCAGGCGCTGCTGGACCAGACGGGCCTGGGCGAGTTGGCTGGCAAGCAGGCGTTGAGCCTGCCCTACGGTGCCAAAAAGCGGCTGGAGCTGGCCGTGGCGCTGGCCGCCCGCCCACGGCTGCTGCTGCTCGATGAACCGGCTGCCGGCCTGGCCGAGGAAGAGCGGGAGGGCCTGATGCACCTGGTCAAAGGCCTGGCCGGTCAAGCGGGTCAGGCAGGGGAGGCGATGGCTGTGCTCTACACCGAGCACAACATGGATGCGGTCGCGGGCGTGGCCGACCGCGTGCTGGTACTGATTGAGGGCCGGCTGGCGGCGCAGGGTTCGTTTGAGGAGATTTCCCGCGACAGCACGGTGCGCAGGCGCTATCTGGGTGAAGGCGCAGCTCATGCCTGATATGCGCATGAACGTGCAAATGGACGTGCCCCTGGACGTGGAGGGGCTGAATGCCTTTTATGGCCCGGCCCAGGCGCTTTTCGGCATTTCCCTGCAGGTGCGGCAGCGGGAGTTCGTCGTGCTGCAGGGACTGAATGGCGCTGGAAAATCGACGCTGCTGAAAGCCCTGATGGGTCTGGAGGTGCGCACCGAGGGCCGCATCAGTTACCAGACGGAAACGGGCCGCGCCGACATCGGTCAATGGCCGACGCACCGGCGCGCACGTGCCGGGCTGGGCTATGTGCCCGAAGACCGGCGGCTTTTCACCGGCCTGACGGTTCGCGAGAACCTGGCCGTGGCGGCAGGCCGGGACGTTGCGGCGCACGAGGCCAGGGTGCTGGATTTGTTCCCGGTGCTCAAGACCATGCTGAAACGGCCCGCTGCCCAGATGAGCGGCGGCGAGCAGCAGATGCTGGCCATTGCCCGCACGCTGATGACCGGCCCGCGCCTGCTGCTGCTCGATGAGCCTTGCGAAGGCATTGCACCGGTGCTGGTCGAGTCCATCCGCGATGCCTTGCTGGCCCTCAGGGCGGGCGGCATGCCCATGCTGGTGGTGGAGCAAAACCAGCTGCTGGCAGCCAGTGCTGACCGGCTGGTCCGGCTGGTTGCGGGTAAAGTCAGGGGTTCGTGAACATGCGCTGATTTCCCCTCGCCGGCTTTCTCGCGAACCCCGGAATTTTGGCGCGATTTCCCCTTTTCTTCCTCATTTTTCAAAAAGGACATCCACATGACAACCACTTCATCAGGACTGCAATACGAAGACACCGTGCTGGGCACGGGTGCCATTGCCAAGGCAGGGCAGCATGTCAAGGTGCATTACACCGGCTGGCTGTACAACGGCGGTACGCAGGGCGCCAAATTCGACTCCAGCAAGGACCGCGGCCAGCCCTTCGAGTTCTCGCTCGGTGCGGGCCAGGTCATCCGTGGCTGGGACGAGGGCGTGCAGGGCATGTCGGTCGGGGGCACGCGCCGCCTGATCATTCCGGCCGAGCTGGGCTATGGCGCACGCGGCGCCGGCGGCGTGATCCCGCCCAATGCCACCTTGCTGTTTGAAGTCGACCTGCTGGCAACCTGAGCCTCTGCGTTTTCAGCCGCCCCGGAGCAAAGCCGCCACCATGATCATCACCAGCCTGCTTGATACCGACCTGTACAAGTTCACCATGATGCAGGTGGTGTTGCACCAGTTTCCAGGTGCCGAGGTGGAGTACCGGTTCAAGTGCCGCAACGCCGGGGCGCCCGGCATAGGCAAGCTGGCACCTTATGTGAACGAAATCCGCGAAGAGATCCGCGGGTTGTGCAATTTGCGCTTTCAGGATGCCGAGCTGGCCTACCTGAAGGCCATGCGCTTCATCAAGAGCGACTTCGTCGATTTTCTGGGTATCTTCAAGCTCAACGAGAAATACGTGAGCGTGACGGCCTTGCCATCGGGCGAGATCGAGGTGTCCATCAAGGGCCCCTGGCTGCACACCATCCTGTTTGAAATCCCGGTGCTGGCCATCATCAATGAGGTCTACTTTCGCAACACGCAAAAGCAGCCTGACCTGACCGAAGGCCGCAAACGCCTGGACACCAAGATACTGGAGCTGCAGGCCGATGGCCTGCGCGAACTCAAGATCGCCGACTACGGCACGCGCCGGCGTTTCGGCAAGGTCTGGCACGAGGAAGTGTTGCGCACGCTGGTGACCCGTCTGGGCACGGGCATGTCGGGCCAGCTCGCGGGGACCAGCAATGTGCTGTTTGCCATGAAGCTGGGCCTGACGCCGCTGGGCACCATGGCGCACGAATACCTGCAGGCCTGCCAGGCGCTCGGGCCGCGCCTGCGTGACAGCCAGGTCTTCGGTTTCGAATCGTGGGCCCGGGAGTACCGGGGTGACCTGGGGATTGCGCTGTCGGACGTATACGGCATGAGTGCCTTCCTGCGCGATTTCGACATGTACTTCTGCAAGCTGTTTGACGGGGCGCGCCATGACAGCGGCGACCCGTTCGAGTGGGGTGAGCGCATGCTCGCGCACTACGTTAAAAACCGCGTCGATCCCAGAACCAAGACGCTGATCTTCAGCGACGCGCTCACCGTGCCGCGCACCATTGAGCTGTACCAGCAGTTCAGGGGGCGTTGCCAGCTGGCTTTCGGCATAGGCACCAACCTGACCAACGACCTGGGTTACGAGCCGCTGCAGATCGTCATCAAGATGATTCGCTGCAATGGCCAGCCGGTGGCCAAGCTGTCGGACACGCCCTCCAAAAACATGTGCGAGGACGAAAAGTACCTGGCCTATCTGCGTCAGGTCTTCGAGATTGGCTGATGCCGGTATCCGGCGTTTCGCCAGGCGCAATGGCTACCTGGCGAGTGCCTGCCCTTGCCCGCTGGCCAGCGAGCGCGGGGCCATGCCCGCCACGAAAACTCTGGTCAGAAGTTGAGAAGTTGAACAAATGAATAAAAGAATGAGGAGACAACAATGAGAGTTTTGCGCTGGTGTGCCGCCCTGGCCCTGCTGTGCTGTTTGCCCGGGCTGGCATTGGCCGCCGAGATCGACGGTACCAGGCTGCACTGGATATGGGCGATACCTTTCGTGGGAATTTTGCTGTCGATTGCCGTGATGCCGCTCGCGCTTCCGGCTTTTTGGCATCACCATTTCGGCAAGGTTTCAGCGGCCTGGGCACTGGCATTTTTTCTGCCGTTTGCCGCGGTCTTCGGGCCGGCTTTGGCGGGCAGCAGTTTTGTGCATGCGCTGCTGGCCGAATACGTTCCCTTTATCGTCTTGCTGACCGCGCTGTACACCGTGTCCGGCGGCATTTTCATTCGGGGCAACCTGCATGGAAGCCCGGGCCTCAACACCGCGATTCTGGCAATCGGCACCGTGCTGGCCAGCCTGATGGGAACCACCGGCGCGTCCATGTTGATGATTCGCCCGCTGATTCGGGCCAATGACAACCGCGTTCACAAGGCGCATGTGGTGGTGTTCTTCATTTTCCTGGTGTCCAACGCCGGCGGCTCGCTGACGCCGCTGGGAGACCCGCCCCTGTTTCTCGGTTTTCTGAAGGGTGTCGATTTCTTCTGGACCGTCAGCCACATCTTTCCGGAAACGCTGTTCCTGGCGGGCAGCCTGCTGGGCATTTTTTACCTGCTGGACCGCTGGTACTACAGCAAGGAGGGTGTGCTGCCGGTCGATCCCACCCCCGACACCCGGCGCATCGGCTTTGACGGCGCGCGGAATTTCTGGTTGCTGGCCGCCGTTGTGGCCCTGGTACTCGTTAGCGGTTTCTGGAAGTCCGCCGTGGTGTTCAATGTCCTGGGCACCGAGGTGGGCCTGCCGGGCCTGCTGCGCGACGTCGGCCTGGTGGCGGTGACCTTGATTTCCCTTCGCCTTACGCCGGACAGTGTCCATGCGGACAACCAGTTTTCATGGGGGCCGATGCAGGAAGTCGCCAAGCTGTTTGCCGGCATCTTTTTGACCATCATCCCGGTCATTGCCATGCTCAGGGCGGGCATCAACGGCCCGTTCAGCGCCATCATCTCGGCCGTGACCCGGCCCGATGGCCAGCCTGATCCGGCCATGTACTTCTGGGCAACCGGGGTGCTGAGTTCTTTCCTGGACAATGCGCCGACCTACCTGGTGTTCTTCAACACGGCGGGCGGCGACCCCCAAGCGCTGATGACGACGCTGGCTCCTACGCTGGCGGCCATTTCAGCGGGTGCGGTGTTCATGGGTGCCAACTCCTACATTGGCAATGCCCCCAACCTGATGGTCAAGGCCGTGGCAGAAGACCGCGGTGTGCGTATGCCCGGCTTTTTTGGCTATATGGCCTGGTCGGGTGCGGTCCTGATTCCCCTGTTTGTCCTCATCACCTTCATCTGGTTCTAGTCGACCATTCCAGATTGACCATTCAAGCCAACCATTCAACCGTTCAAGCAAAGAAAGTCGAGATCTTCTCATGAGCAAACCCAAAATTCTGGTCGCACGAGCCGTCTTTCCTGAAGTGATTGCCCGCCTGGAGCAGCATTTCGAGGTGCAGGCCAACCAGGACGACCAAACCTGGTCCAAGGCCGAACTCACGGAACGCCTGCGTGACAAGGATGGTGCTTTCACCACCGGCGGTGACCGCATTGACGCAGAGGTTCTTGCGGCTTGTCCCCGGCTCAAGATCTGCGCCAACATGGCCGTGGGCTATAACAACTTTGATGTCGATGCCATGACGGCGGCCAGGGTGCTGGCCACCAATGCCCCCGATGTGCTGACCGAAACCACGGCGGACTTCGGCTTTGCGTTGCTGATGGCCACCGCCCGCCGCATCACCGAGAGCGAGCACTACCTGCGTGCCGGAAAATGGACCAAGTGGAGCTACGACATGTTTGCCGGCTCCGACATCCATGGCGCCACGCTGGGCATTCTGGGCATGGGCCGCATCGGGCAGGGCATCGCCAAACGAGGTGCGCTGGGTTTCGGCATGAAGGTGATTTACCACAACCGGTCCCGCCTGGAGGCCGCACTGGAAGCGGAATGCCTGGCCAGTTATGTGAGCAAGGATGAGCTGCTCAAGACCGCCGACCACCTGGTGCTGGTGCTGCCGTACTCGCTGGCCTCACATCACACCATAGGCGCGGCCGAGCTGGCCCTGATGAAGCCGACGGCCACGCTGATCAACATTGCGCGCGGCGGCATCGTGGATGACGCCGCCTTGGCCGCTGCCTTGCGTGACAGGCGCATCGCCGCTGCCGGCCTGGATGTGTTTGAAGGCGAGCCCAAGGTGCATCCTGACCTGCTGACCGTGCCCAATGTGGTGCTGACGCCCCACATCGCCAGCGCCACCGTGCCCACACGACTGGCGATGGCCAACCTGGCGGCCGACAACCTGATTGCTTTCTTCGATGGAAAAAAGCCCCTGACTCCGCTGAATCCTGCGGTGTTGACTGTCCAATAAATAGCAACATAAATAGCGAACCGCAGACCCTATGGATTACTGGTTGATGATGGCCCTGCTGCTGGCCAACCTGCTGTTGCTGGTCTGGCTGCTGGTGCGCAAGCCCGCCGACAGCGGCCGGACCGAATTGCTCGCCGGCATGACGGCAGGCCACGACCGGGTGGAGCGTGAGTTGCGGCGCGAAATCACCGACAGCGCCCGCAACGGCCGCCAGGAACTGGCCAGCATCTTTGCCACATTCCAGCAGACGCTGGTGCAGCAAAGTGCCGAAGCCATACGCACGCAAAACTCGCAGATCGATGCGTTTGCGCAGCAACTGGCGCTGTTGCAGAAAACCCTGTCGGACACCCTGACGACGCAGCTGCAATCCGTCAGCGAATCGAATGCCCGACGCATGGTCGAGGTGCGCGAAACGCTGGAAAAACAGCTCGCGCAACTGCAGCAGACCAACTCGGCCAAACTCGACGAGATGCGCAAGACGGTCGATGAAAAACTGCAGACCACGCTGGAGACGCGGCTGGGCGAGAGCTTCAAGCAGGTGGCAGACCGGCTCGAGCAGGTGCACAAGGGCCTGGGCGAGATGCAGACCCTGGCGCAGGGCGTGGGCGACCTCAAGCATTTGCTGACCAATGTCAAGACGCGCGGTATTTTTGGCGAGGCCCAGCTGTCGGCCCTGCTGGAGCAGGTATTCACGGTCGACCAGTACGCGGCCCAGGTGATTACCCGGCGTGGCGGTAAGAACCCAGTCGACTTTGCCATCAAGCTGCCGGGCCGGTCCGACTCCGGTGAACCCCTGTGGTTGCCGATTGATGCGAAATTTCCCAACGAAGACTACGAGCGCCTGCTCGACGCGCAGCAGCGTGCCGATGTGCTGGGCGCGGACGTGGCCGGCAAGGCGCTGGAAGTCCGGATCCGGCTGGAAGCCAGGTCGATATCTGAAAAATACATTGAGCCGCCCTACACCACCGACTTCGCCATCCTGTTCCTGCCAACGGAGGGCCTCTACGCAGAGGTGCTGCGCCGCCCCGGCCTGATGGAGAGCCTGCAGCGCGATCACCGCATCACCCTGGCCGGCCCCACGACGCTGCTGGCCATGCTGACTTCCCTGCAGATGGGCTTCAGGACACTGGCCCTTGAAAAGCGCTCCAGCGAAGTGTGGCAGGTGCTAGGTGCGGTGAAGACCGAATTCGCCAAGTTCGGTGATGTGCTGGCCAAGGTGAAGTCGCAAACCGAAAGCGTGCTCAACACCCTGAGCAGCGCCGAGCAGCGCAGCCGGGTGATGGGCAAGGCCCTGCGCAACGTCGAGGCCTTGCCGGACGCCGAGTCGGCCCGGCTGATTCCGATGGACAAGGATGTGGATGAGAGTTGAGTCGCGTTTCATGACCCGTCCCGCATGACCCGTGAATTGGCCCGCCTGATCCTGGCGCAGATCTGCCTGCATGCCTGCATGGCCGGCACACGCATGACGGCACCGCTGCTGGCGCTGCGTGAGGGCTATAGTCCTGCGGCGGTCGGCGTGCTGCTGGCACTTTTTGCCGTCACCCAGGTATTCCTCGCCCTGCCCGCAGGGCGCTTTGCCGACCGCCATGGCCTCAGGCGGCCCATGGGCTTCAGTGTGATGGCTGCGGTGGCCGGTGCCAGCGCCGCAGTGGCTTTTCCGGTGTTCCCGGTGCTGTGCCTGGCCGCATTGCTGACCGGCGGCGCTACGGGGGCTGCGGTAATTTCGCTGCAGCGCCACGTGGGGCGGGCGGCATCCGGGCCCTTGCAGCTCAGGCAGGTCTTCAGCTGGCTGTCGATTGGCCCTGCGGTTTCCAATTTCATTGGGCCTTTCACGGCCGGCCTGCTGATTGACCACGCGGGCGCCGTGCCCGGCAGCCTGGAGGGCTATCGGGCAGCTTTTTTCCTGATGGCGGTGTTGCCTATTGCCAGCTGGTTTCTGGTTCGGCGCACCCGTGAACTGCCGCCGGTGATTGCCGCAACGGGCGGTGTGCAACCCAAGGCCTGGGATCTGCTGCGCGAGCCCACGTTTCGCCGGCTCATGCTGGTGAACTGGTTTTTGTCGTCCTGCTGGGATGTACACACCTTTGTCGTGCCGGTGCTGGGCTTTGAAAGAGGCATCAGCGCTTCGGTCATCGGCTCCATCCTCGGTGCCTTTGCCATCGCCGCGGCCGTCATTCGCATGGTGATGCCGCTGCTGGCCGCTCACCTGCGGGAATGGCGGGTGCTGGCCAGCGCCATGCTGGCCACGGCAGCGCTGTTCGCAATTTACCCGCTGATGCGGTCGGCGCTGGGCATGGGTGTCTGCTCGGTGTTGCTGGGTTTTGCCCTTGGCACGGTGCAGCCCATGATCATGAGCATGCTGCACCAGATCACTCCAGAAGCCCGCCACGGCGAGGCGCTGGGGCTGCGGTTGATGGCGATCAACGCCTCCAGTGTGCTGATGCCCATGCTGTTTGGTTTCGCCGGCGCCCTGGTGGGCATTGCGGGCGTTTTCTGGGTCACTGGTGCGCTGGTGGGGGCCGGTTCGCGCACGGCCTGGCTGCTGCAGCACAGCCTGCCACTCCATGACGGGCACCCCGAGCAGAATCGGCCGCAGTGATCTGCGCGAGATCCAAAGGCAATTTCCGCCAGACCCGCGTTGGTGCGCCGGTATCCCCAAGGGTTTAGCCCCGCAGGGCGAGCGTGGAGGCGCCCCGCTTAGAGGTGGTAAAAATCCTTGATGGCGTCCCAGGCGGCCTGCGGTTCGTCGACATACTGGAACAGCTTGAGGTCTTCCGGCGCAATCGCGCCTTCTTCGATCAGCACGTCAAAGTTGAAGAGCCGCTTCCAGTACTCGGAGCCGAAGAGCACGATGGGCACCGGCTTGGCCTTGCCGGTTTGCACCAGCGTGATGACCTCGAACAGTTCATCGAGCGTTCCGAACCCCCCCGGAAAAGCCACCAGTGCCTTGGCACGCATCATGAAATGCATCTTGCGCAATGCGAAATAGTGGAACTTGAAGTTCACCGAGGGTGAGATGTAGGGGTTGGCCGACTGCTCGTGGGGCAGCACAATATTGAGTCCCACGGTCAGCGCGCCCATTTCCTGGGCACCGCGGTTGGCTGCCTCCATGATGCCCGGGCCGCCGCCGGTGCAGATGAAGAGTTGCTCGGAGGGCGGGCGATGGTTGCTGTAGGTCGCAACCAGGCGCGCGAACAGGCGTGCCTGGTCGTAATAGTGCGCATTGCGCGCATGGCGGCGAGCCAGCAGGAGCGCTTCCTCGTCGCCACTCTCCTCGGCCAGTTTGACGCTGGCGCTGGCCTGTTCAGGCGGCGGGAATCGCGCACTGCCGAACACCACAATGGTGTTTTCAATGCCTTGTTCCTGCTGCTCCAGGTCAGGTTTGAGCAACTCCAGCTGAAAACGGATACCGCGGGTTTCGCGCCGGAGCAGGAATTCCGGGTCGGCAAATGCCAGCCGGTTGGCATCGGCATGGAGGGGATAGCCCTGGTTGGAATGCGCCTGCAACTCCGCCCAGGCATCGGCCAGCCGGTTTACCGATAAGTCTTGTGTTTGGTCCATAAGCCATTGTGAACGATTGGAGCGGCCGCCAAGTAAAAAAGGCTCCGTGAGGAGCCTTTTTGAGCCGACGGCAAGCCCTCATTCTTTTTAGACGCGCTTGCGGTACTCGCCGGTGCGGGTGTCGATTTCGACCACGTCACCCTGGGCGACGAAAATGGGCACGCCGATCTCGAAGCCGGTGGCAATCTTGGCAGGTTTCAGGACCTTGCCTGAGGTATCGCCCTTGACGGCGGGCTCGGTCCAGGTGATTTCGCGCTGGACGCTGGTAGGCACCTCGACGGAAATGGCCTTGCCGTCATAGAACACCACTTCAAGCTCCATGCCGTCCTGCAGGTAGTTCAGCGAGTCGCCCATGTTTTCGGCTTCGACTTCGTACTGGTTGTACTCGGAGTCCATGCAGATGTACATGGGATCGGCGAAGTAGGAGTAGGTGCATTCCTTCTTGTCGAGGATGACCTGGTCCATCTTGTCGTCAGCCTTGAACACGACTTCGGTGTTGAAGTTGGCGATCAGGCTTTTGAGCTTCATGCGCACGGTGGCGGAGTTGCGCCCACCGCGGCTGTATTCGGTCTTGAGCACCACCATCGGGTCTTTGCCGTGCATGATGACATTGCCAGCGCGTATTTCTTGAGCGATTTTCATAGCAGTTCTACTTGAGGGTAGGCCGCCGAACGCTTGCACCTGTGTGCGGTTCTGCGGCGGGTTGTGCGGCTCGCCCAACAGGCTGATCCGCAAAGCCTTTGATTTTAACGGTTTTTTGCCACAAATTCGAGCAGGCGGGTACTCAGGTCCTGCTGCGCCAGCAGGCGGGACCGGGCTGCCAGTGTGGTTATTTGCCATGCCGGCAAGTCCGGCGCCGGGCTGGCACCGCCGGCCAGTTCGATTTCGTCCGCATTCCAGTGCGCATGAAAGGCCCGCAATGAAGGAGGGGCATCCAGCATGTCGAGAAAGGCGTGCAGCTTGGCCTGGTGTGCGTCATCGTGCTGCGGGTAGATCTGCCAGACGAAAGGTTTGCCGGCCCAGAGGGCGCGCACCACGGAGTCTTCACCGCGCACAAAATTCAGGTCGCAGGCCCACAGCAGGTGGTCGAACTGCGCTTGCGGCAGCAGCTTCAGGTGTGAAATTGACAACAATTTGTGACCGTTTGCCAAGGGCAGGGGCCAATTTTCATGACTCAAAGCGGCTTTCACGGCATTCCCCGCCCGTCCAGCCGCTACCAGCAGGCGCACCGGCTGGCCCTCGAGGCCATGCGCCGCAAAATGCGCGAGCAGCCCTGGGAGCGCGGACGGCTCGTAGCAATACAGCGAAACCAGCTTTTCGCCGCGCCATGGGATGGACTGGGAGGCCAGCCAGGCGGCGCGGTCAAACCGGGCCTGGCGCTCGGCCAGGTCGGCTTCGCACAGCAGGCCGCCCGTCGAAGGGGTGAAGCCGGGGTAAAAAAACCACTTGATCCAGCCGGCGGCCGGTCCGCCCTGCACGGGCGACGGCATGGCGTGGCAGCGCTCCACATAGGGCTCGGCGGACAGGTACTCGAGGTTGATCCAGACGGGTTTTTTGCCGCCCGCCTTTTCAAGCCGGACACAGGCAGCGATGAATTCAGGTGCAATTTCGCAGCCGAAGGCTTCAATCATCACGTCGGATGGCTGCTGGTCAAGTCCGGCTGCGGCCAGGTCCAGCGGTTCGCCCCAGGGCAGCACGCGAACGCCTTTGCAACGGGCGGGGGCCATCCAGTCCAGTGCCGACGCGTCATCGACCCATAGCCGCACCTGATGGCCGCGCGAGGCCAGGTCGGCGGCCAGGCGCCAGCACACGCCAATGTCCCCGAAGTTGTCGATGACCTTGCAAAAGATGTCCAAAAAACGCACGTCAGCCATGCAGGTATTGTGATGCCGGGGCGGTCGGTGCAGCTGCGCCACAGGCTGGCAGCGCCCGGTCCGCCGATGAACGTCGGTAACGCAGGTGAATATTGCCCGAACAGTCGTGATGCATTGGCCAGGACGCTGCGAACACCGGGTCTGTGGCTATGCTTGTTGCTGTAGCGCGATGTGGAGTTCAGTACGGCAAGAGGAGAGGGCCCATGACACCGAGGCAATTGATCGTCTGCTGCGACGGCACCAACAACAACCTCACGGGTGGCAGCCACGACACCAACGTGACCAAGCTGTGCGACCTGCTGGCACCTGAAGCTGGCGGCCAGCTCCTTTACTACGACCCTGGCGTGGGCAATCCGGGCGAGTTGCCGGGCGCGACGGTGTCGGACAGCATTAGCCGCCGCTACGAACGGCTGTACGGCTTGGCGTTTGGCAAGGGCATCTACGAAAACATCGCCGAGGCCTACCTGTTTCTCATGCGCCACTACCGGGCCGGCGACCAGATTTTTTTGTACGGATTTTCACGCGGGGCTTTCACGGCGCGCAGCATTGGCGGCCTGGTCACGCAATTCGGACTGCTGCGGCCCGAAATGGACGGCCTGGTGCCCACGCTCCTGCATGTCTATTTTTCCGACCGCGAAAAAGGTGAAGGTCAATATCAGCGCATCAGAGACCAGATCAACGAGCTGTTTTGCGCCAGTGACAGCCGGCTTGCCCCGATCTGGTTTGTCGGCGTGTGGGACACCGTGGCATCTGTCGGTGCGCCTTTCCTCAGCCGGACCATCACCGCGTCGCCCACCATCGTGGGCAAGCGCTTTCATCATGTGCGCCAGGCGCTGGCGCTGGACGAGTACCGGCGCTCCTTCGAGCCCCGCCCGTATTACATCGACCCGGCCTTCGACTACGCGGCGCACAGGCAAAGCATCCGGCAGCTGTGGTTTTCCGGGTCGCACTGCGATGTGGGCGGCGGCTACGTCACCTCGGCCGCGCGGCTGTCCAATGAGTCGCTGCAATGGATGCTGGAAGAGTCTGTGGCATGCGGGCTGCGCCTGCCGGCGGTGCTGATGACTGCATCGGGCCAGGTGGATGCCCAGGCCGTGCTGGACGCCCAGAGAACGACGACAGGTCTGCCGCCTTTCATGGCCGTGCCGCAGGTGCACAGCGAAACCCGCGAGACATCCCTGTGGGCGCTGACCGGCCTGCAGCAGCGCAATCCGCATGGGGTGGAGGCTCCGAACGGCGCCACGCTGCTGGCGTATCCGGTCGAGCATCCCTGCGTCGCGCAACTGAAGCTGTCCTTTCCAGAGGACACGGTGTGGGTCAAATCGCGCCCGCTTCTCGGGCTGGCCGTCGCAGTGGTGCTGCTGCTGGCTTTCTGGTCGGCCGCGGGCGGGTTGTTGAGAGGAGCCATCTCCCCGGGCACGATGTCCCTGTGGCAATGCCTGAAGGTTCTTGTCACCGCGCTGCCGGAGGCCGCGGCAGCCAACCTGGCGCTCGCGCGCTGGCAGGCCGGCTGGTGGCTGTCGTGGGCCTACCCCACGGCAAGCCTGCCTGCCTTTGGGTCCGTGGTGTGGGCGTTGCTGGCTGATCTGGGCGTGATCGCCGCCTACGCCTACCTTGTTTCGCGCGGGATGACCTGGGCGTTTGCCCGCGTGGCCGGACTGCGCCGGGCTTTTCAGCGGCCGTCGGCGGTGCTCAACCTCCTGGGCCTGAGCGGCTTGCTCATGGTTGCGGCCGATCTTGCAGAAAACCTGTTCACCGTGATGATTGTTTGCTGGTTTCCGGCTTCATTTCTTCGCCAGGCGGAGCTGTTGCTGGGTCTGGTGATGACGGTTGCCACGCTGGCCAAGTGGGCTGGCCTTGCAGGCTGTGCCGCGCTGCTGATCTGGGGCGTGGCCAGCCAGCGGCGTGCCGGCCGTCCCGCCCCCGCCCCCGCCTGAGTCCGCGCACCTGCGGCTTGCCGTCCTTCTTCGGCTCGCAGTGAGGGTTTGTCGCAGGCGGCAAAATACAGCTTATGCCCCAAAACATGACCGCCAGCCATACCCCCGAGTTGCTCGCCGAGGTGGCCGCATTGCCGGCGATGCCCGGCGTGTACCGCTACTTCGATGCCGAGGGCGGGGTGCTCTATGTGGGCAAGGCGCGCAACCTGAAGAAGCGGGTGTCCAGCTATTTCCAGAAAAACCATGGCGCCACGCGTATTGGCCACATGGTGACCAAGATCGTCCGCATGGAGACCACGGTGGTGCGGTCGGAGGCCGAGGCGCTGCTGCTGGAAAACAACCTGATCAAGACGCTCAACCCGAAATACAACATCCTGTTCCGGGACGACAAAAGCTACCCCTACCTCAAGCTGACCGCCGTGCAGCCGAGCGAGGCGGGCAGCGCCCCCGTGGCAACGGCTTTTCCGCGCATCGCCTACTACCGCGGCGCGGTCGAGAAGAAGCACCGCTACTTCGGTCCGTACCCCAGTGCCTGGGCGGTCAAGGACACCATGCTGCTGCTGCAGAAAGTGTTCAGGCTGCGCACCTGCGAAGACACGGTGTTCAACAACCGGACGCGCCCTTGCCTGCTGTACCAGATCAAGCGCTGCTCGGCGCCCTGTGTGGGCCATGTGTCGCCCGAGCAGTACGCACTGGACACGGCCAATGCCGAGCGGTTTTTGCAGGGCCAGACGCAGGAAATCCTGACTGAACTGGAAAGGAAAATGCTGGCGCATGCCGACCGGCTGGAGTTCGAACAGGCAGCCGAGTTGCGCAACCAGATGTCGGCGCTGTCCAAGGTGCTGCATCAGCAATCCATGGAGATCGGCGGCGACAAGGACGTGGACATCCTGGCGGTGAAAGTGCAGGGCGGCAAGGCTTGCGTCAACCTGGCCATGGTGCGTGGTGGCCGCCATCTGGGCGACCGGCCTTACTTTCCGACGCATGTCGAAAACGCCACCGATGTGGCCGCGCTCGACGCACAGGCCGATGAGGGCGCGGGCGGCGGGGGCCCTGAAAGCGATGATAGAGCCGGCAAAACCGTTGTCCCCCTGCCGGCGCGGCCCGCCAAATCGCTGGAAGCACTCGTGCTGGAGGCTTTCATTGCCCAGCACTACATCGACGTACCCGTGCCGCCCACGCTGGTGTGCAGCGAGCCGGTGGACAAGGACCTGATCAGTGCGCTCGCCGCGCAGACCGGCAGCAAGATCACGGCCATACACCAGCCGCGCGAGCAGCGCCGCATCTGGCTCGACATGGCCCAGAAAAATGCCGCCCTGCAACTGGCGCGCCTGCTGGCCGAGCAGGGCTCGCAACAGGCGCGCACACGTGCCCTGGCCGAAGCGCTGGACCTGTCGCTGGACAACCTGGATGCCCTGCGCATCGAGTGCTTTGACATCTCGCATACCGCGGGAGAGTCGACGCAGGCTTCGTGCGTGGTGTTTCAGGGGCACAAGATGCAGAACAGCGAGTACCGCCGCTACAACATCGAAGGCATCACCCCCGGTGACGACTACGCGGCCATGCGGCAGGTGCTGACGCGCCGCTACACCAAACTGGCCGAAGCCGCGCGCAATGGCAACGCCAGGCTGCCCGACCTGGTGCTGGTCGATGGCGGCAAGGGGCAGGTGTCGATGGCGCGCGAGGTGTTTGTGGAGCTGGGCCTGGACCTGGGGCTGATCGCGGGCGTTGAAAAAGGCGAGGGTCGCAAGGTCGGGCTGGAAGAGCTGGTCTTTGCCGACGGGCGTGAGAAGGTCTACCTGGGCCGTGATTCCGCCGCGCTGATGCTGATTGCGCAAATCAGGGACGAGGCCCACCGCTTTGCCATCACCGGCATGCGCGCGAGGCGGGCCAAGGTCCGCGTGGGCGGCAGCAAGCTTGAGGACATTGCGGGCATTGGTCCCAAGCGGCGCGCCAGCCTGCTGCAGCGTTTTGGCGGTATTCGCGGCATTGCGTCGGCCAGCGCCGAAGACATTGCCACGGTGGACGGCATTTCGAAAGACCTGGCCGAGGAGATTTACCGCGCGCTGCATTGACTGCGTCGCCCGGGGCTGTGCAGACCTGTGCAGACGTTTTTTGCGCAACGAAGTGCACCGATTTGGCGAGCCCGGAGCACCACTTTGGCAGGGGTTCGCGGCTCGTGCCAAAATCAGGGCCATGTTTCTGACCATCCCGACGCTGATGACCTGGACCCGCATTGTTGCGATTCCACTGATCGTGGGCGTTTTCTACCTGAACATCGCCCCCGCCGAGCGCAACCTGATCGCCACCGTGATGTTCATTGTGTTCGCCGCCACTGACTGGCTGGACGGCTTTTTGGCGCGTCGGCTGAACCAGACTTCCTCCTTCGGTGCATTCCTGGATCCGGTCGCTGACAAGTTCCTGGTGTGTGCTTCGCTGCTGGTGCTGGTGCATCTGCAGCGTGCGGATGTGTTTGTGGCGCTCATCATCATTGGCCGGGAGATTGCCATTTCGGCGCTGCGCGAATGGATGGCGCTGATAGGTGCCACCAAGAGTGTTGCCGTGCACATGCTGGGCAAGGTCAAGACCACCGTGCAGATGATTGCCATTCCCTTCCTGCTGTTTGACGGCATGCTGCTGGGAATGATCAACACCCATGTCTGGGGCACCTGGCTGATCTGGATCTCGGCCATCCTGACCGTCTGGTCCATGATTTACTACCTGCAAAAAGCCATACCGGAAATCCGGGCGCGGGCCAAATAACCCGCCGTGAGGTCTTCTCCCGCTGACGGTGTCCTGATCCGGGCCATGCCCGCCGTGTTCGTGCTGATCTGGAGCACCGGCTTCATCGTCGCCAAATACGGCTTGCCGTATGCGCCGCCGCTGACCTTCCTGGCGATCCGTTATTTCCTCTCCATTGCCTGCTTTCTGATCTGGATAGCGCTGGCGCGCGCGTCGTGGCCGCGGGAGGGCCGGCAATGGCTGCACCTGGCCGTCACCGGCGTGCTGATGCAGGCAGGTTACCTGGGCGGTGTCTGGGTCGCGGTGAAGGCTGGCATGGGTTCGGGCCTGACGGCGCTGATCGTCGGCTTGCAGCCGGTGCTGACGGCGCTGTGGGTGTCATGGATGGCGTCGGGTGACACCCGCCAGCAGGGCTCCACAGTTACGTCCCGGCAATGGATGGGGCTGGCGCTGGGCCTGGGCGGCTTGCTGCTGGTGGTGTCACACAAATTGGGGGGCGGACATGAGGTGACGGCATTGACGCTGACCGCCACGCTGTTTGCGCTGTTCAGCATCACCGTCGGTACGCTGTATCAAAAGCGCTTTGTCAAACCTGCCGATGTGCGCTGTGCCGGTGCGGTCCAGATGGGCGCGGCCCTGCTCGTGACCTTGCCGCTGGTTTTTTTTGAAACCGGGGCGATTGTCTGGAACCACCAGTTTGTGGGAGCCATGGCCTGGTCGGTGCTGGTGCTTACGCTGGGCGGCAGCTCGCTGCTGTATTTGCTGATCCAGCGCGGCGCGGCCACGTCGGTGACCAGCCTGCTTTACCTGGTGCCGCCGACGACGGCCCTGATGGCCTGGTTGCTGTTTGATGAGGCCATCACCATGACTACCGTGGTGGGTACGGCGCTCACCGCGCTGGGCGTGAGCTTCGTGGTGAGGTCCGCGAAGCCTCCGGCGGCGGCGTAGCGAAGGAACGCCTGCGGGCATCCGTCACCGTACTGTTTTTCCACGGTGCACCCTGAAACTGGGCGAGCAAAAAGTCAACGAGCAGGCGGATACGCCGCGGTGAATCGGGCCGGAAGGGGGCCAGCCAGTGAATATCGGCATCGGGCATGGCGTAGCCCGGCAGCACGCGCACCAGCTCGCCGGATGCCAGTTGGGGTGCAATATCCCAGAGGCTGCGCAGCATGATGCCGCGGCCCTCGACACACCAGTCACGTACCAGTTCACCCGAGTTGCTCGACAGCGGCCCGCGTACCCGTACCCGCGCCGGTGTTTTTTCGCGCTCCTTGTGCAGCGGCCAGACATCAAAGCGCTGGCCGGTGGCATTGCCGTTTTCGCGCACGATCAGGCAGGTGTGGCGCTGCAAGTCTTCCAGGCTGGCCGGTGCGCCGTGTTGCCGGATGTAGCGGGGCGATGCCACCAGCACGCGCTGATTGCGCGCAAGCCGGCGTGAGACCCATTGCGCCGCCTGTCGGCCTTCAACTTCCCACAGCCAGATGGCGCCGTCGAATCCGCCCTCCGCAAGGTCGGGCAATTGCTCGGTCAGTTGCAACTGGATCTCGATGCGCGGATAGCGCTCCTGAAAGTCGGCCAGCGCCGGGCCCAGCCACAAACGCCCGAAGCCAAACGTCGCTGCCAGCCGGATCAAACCCGTGGGCTCCGACTGGCGCTCCTGGAGCTCGGCTTCCAGCGCGGTAAAGCCTTGCAGCAGTGCGAGGGCACGTTCGCACATGGTCTCGCCCTCGGCCGTTGCGCTGACGCGCCGGGTCGTGCGTTGGAACAGTCGCTGGCCCAGGCGGGCCTCCAGCGCGGCAAGCCGCTTGGTCACCACGGGCGGCGCCACATCGAGGCTGAGGGCGGCCGCCGTCAGACTGCCGTGCTCGCGGACGGCCAGTACCAGCTCCAGATCGCTGCGATCCATTTATTCCTTTAAAGCAATAATCAATTGCCTGATTATTGCTTGAATCGGGATCCCTGTTTCTGCACAATCGACTGAAAATCACTGAGGCCCACGAGATCTGCATGCAATCCATCTTCCGTCCCGATCCCGGTCCCCGACAAGCACGGCGCTTGCTGATGCGCTGGCTGCCGCATACCCGGCGCGGAGCATGCGTTTCCTGGCAGCCGGCGCAGAAAAAACCGGGTGCCGAAAAAGAGAATCAAGGCTGACTGATGTTCGAGAGCTTTTCCTCCTCCGAGATCAATGGCCCCGCCGGTGCTCTGCGCACCTTGCGGGGAGGCCATGGGGCGCCGCTGCTGTTGCTGCATGGCCACCCTCAAACGCATGTGATGTGGCACGCGGTGGCCGATGAACTGGCCAAGGTGTTTACCGTGGTCCTGATGGATTTGCGTGGCTACGGCGATTCAGCCCGGGTCGGCGCCGACCCGGAACATCGCGCTTATTCCAAGCGGGCGATGGCGCTGGATGCCGTGGCGGTGATGCGCCACCACGGCTTTGACCGCTTTCAGATACTGGCCCATGACCGTGGCGCGCGCGTGGCGCATCGCCTTGCGGTGGACCATCCCGCCATGGTGCAACGGCTGATGCTGCTGGACATTGCACCAACGTTGGGCATGTATGAGAACACGTCCGATGCTTTTGCACGCGCTTACTGGCACTGGTTCTTTCTGATCCAGCCGCCGCCCCTGCCGGAAGCCCTGATCGAGTCCGATCCGGTGCGCTATGTGAGAAGCGTGATGGGCAAACGCCATGCCGGCCTCGGGGCGTTTGCACCGGCTGCGCTGGCCGAGTACGAACGCTGCGCGCAGATTCCCGGAACCGCCATGAGTATTTGCGAAGACTATCGGGCCTCAGCCACGATTGACCTGGACCATGACCGCGCCGACCGAACCGCCGGCCGCCAGCTGGCGCAGCCGCTGCGCGTGCTGTGGGGCGCGCATGGCGCCGTGGGCCAGTGCTTCGATGTGCTCGGCCTCTGGCGGGAACGTGCCAGCGACGTCTCGGGGATAAGCCTGCCGTGCGGGCACTATATTGCGGAAGAAGCGCCAGCATTGTTGCTGGAACAAGCCCTGAATTTTTTCGAAACTTAAACCAGAGGACCACATCATGAGCATCACCACGACAAACCAGGCCAGCAAGAAAAGAATCGCAGTCATCGCCGGTGACGGCATCGGCAAGGAAACCATGCCCGAGGGCGTTCGCGTGCTGGATGCGGCGGCGCGCAAATTCGGCATCGACCTGCACTTTGACCACTTCGATTTTTCCAGCTGGGACTATTACGAAAAGCACGGCCAGATGATGCCGGACAACTGGAAAGACCAGATTGGCGGGCATGACGCGATTTACTTTGGTGCGGTGGGCTGGCCCGAGAAAATTGCCGACCATGTATCGTTGTGGGGTTCGTTGCTCCTGTTCAGGCGCGAGTTTGACCAATACATCAACCTGCGGCCGGCGCGGCTGATGCCCGGCATCATCGCACCGGTGGTACGGCGTGATGGCAGCCCGCGGCAACCCGGCGAGATCGACTTTTACATCGTTCGTGAAAATACCGAGGGCGAGTACTCCAGCATCGGCGGCAGGGCGTTTCCCGGCACCGATCGCGAGTTTGTATTGCAGGAGTCGGTTTTTACGCGGGTCGGCGTGGATCGCGTTCTGAAGTTTGCGTTTGAGCTGGCCCAGTCGCGCCCCAAGAAACACCTGACCAGCGCGACCAAGTCCAACGGCATTTCAATCTCCATGCCTTACTGGGATGAACGGGTGGCCGAGATGGCCAAGAGCTATCCGGCGATTCGGCTGGACAAGTTTCACATTGACATCCTGACCGCGCATTTTGTGCAGCGCCCGGACTTTTTCGATGTGGTGGTGGCCAGCAATCTGTTCGGCGACATCCTGAGCGACCTCGGACCTGCCTGCACCGGCACGATCGGTATTGCACCGAGTGCCAACCTGAATCCGGAGCGCAAGTTCCCTTCGCTGTTCGAGCCGGTGCATGGCTCGGCGCCGGACATCGCAGGGCGCAACCTTGCCAATCCCATTGGCCAGATCTGGTGCGGCGCCATGATGATGGAGTTCCTGGGGCACAAGGAGGCGCATGATGCCATTCTTGCCGCGATTGAGAAAGTGCTGCGCCCCGACAGCGGTGCACCGCGCACCCCGGACCTGGGTGGCAAGGCCGGTACGGCCGATGTTGGCAAGGCTGTGGCGGCTGCGCTGGCAGAGGTGTAACGGTATTTTGTCAAGCGCGAAAATTACGCGTTGCACTTATGATTAACCGATTAAAGCGGGAAAAAACCGACTAGAATCCGCCTCCGCACGTTGTAAAAACCCGATGCTGTATTGACACGTTAGAAGTCCATGGCTCTAATGGCAATCAGCAGAAAACCTGCACATGCCGCTCCCGCTGACACCCCCATCGCGGTGTCCCGGGAGATATTTTTTAGAGACAAACAGATTAACTTTTTATAACGAGGGGCTCCTTGTGAACAAGACTGAACTGATCGAGCACATTGCCAAACACGCTGACATTTCCAAAGCTGCCGCCACGCGCGCGCTGGAGTCAACCATTGGTGCTGTGAAAACAACCCTGAAAAAAGGAGGCTCCGTGTCTCTTGTGGGTTTTGGCACTTTTGCCGTGGGCAAACGCGCTGCCCGTACTGGCCGCAACCCGCGCACCGGCGATGCGATTAAAATCAAGGCTGCCAAGGTTCCAAAGTTTCGTCCGGGCAAGGCGCTCAAAGACGCTTTGAACTGATGCAAAAGGTTTAAGGTGGGGTGCTTAGCTCAGTTGGTAGAGCAGCGCCCTTACACGGCGTAGGTCGGCGGTTCGAGCCCGTCAGCACCCACCACCCATTGAAAAAGGCGAACGAGGTTCGCCTTTTTTGTTGTGGGCCCCCTGGTTTTATCGGTAAAGCAGTCAGTCGTACAGGAAATTCGAGATGTTTGATTTCATTCGCAAGCACACCAAAGTCACCATGGCCTTGCTGTTTTTGCTGATTGTTCCGTCGTTTATTTTGTTTGGCCTCGATGGCTACAACCGATCGAGGGAACAAGGCGTGGCGGTTGCCAGGGTGGATGGAAAAGACATCATCCAGTCCGAGTGGGACCGCGCGCATCAGCTGGAAGTTGACAGATTGCGGGCTTCCATGCCTTCGCTGGATGCCAAGCTGCTGGATTCACCGCAGGCCCGTTATGCCACGCTGGAGCGCCTGGTGCGCGATCGCGTGATCGCCGCCGCGGCCGACAAATTCAAGCTTGTCATCAGTGACCAGCGTCTGGCCCGCGAACTGCAGCAGAGTTCCGAGATTGCGTCACTGCGCCGCTCTGATGGCAACCTCGACATGGAGCGCTATCGCCAGGTGCTGGGCAGCCAGGGCATGAGCCCCGAGATGTTCGAGGCCAATGTGCGGGCCGATCTGTCGAATCGCCAGGTGCTGACGGGCATTGGCGCCAGCGGTTTTTCTTCCAGCTCCGCGGCCGACCTGGCGCTCAACGCCTATTTCGAAAAACGAGAAATTCAGCTTGCCCGTTTCAATGCGGCTGATTTCGCGGCGAAGCTCAGCCCTACAGATGCCGATCTCGATCAGTTCTACAAGGCGAACGAAAAACTCTTTCAGGCGCCGGAGCAGGCGAGTATCGAGTACGTGATGCTGGACGTGGAGACGGTCAGGAAAAGTATCACGATCAATGAGGCGGACCTGAAGACCTATTACGAGCAGAACCTCCAGAGGCTCAGTGGCGCCGAAGAGCGGCGAGCCAGCCATATCCTCATTACCTCGCCCAAGACAGCGTCTGCCGAGGAACGCCAGAAGGCCAAGGCCAAGGCCGAGGAGCTGCTGGCTGCCGTCAAAAAATCTCCCGATACCTTTGCCGACGTGGCGCGCAAGAATTCGCAGGACCCGGGTTCCGCACCCAGTGGTGGCGATCTCGATTTCTTTGCCCGGGGCGCCATGGTCAAGCCGTTTGAAGATGCCGTGTTCTCGATGAAAAAAGGGGACATCAGTGCTGTGGTGGAGTCCGAGTTTGGCTACCACATCATCAGGCTCACCGACATCAAGGCACCCAAGCAGCGCAGTTTCGAAGAGATGAAGCCCGAGCTGGAAGCCGACTTGAAGAAGCAGCAAGCCCAGAAGAAGTTTTCTGAAGCCGCAGAAGCCTTCACCAATGGCGTGTATGAGCAGGCGGGCAGCCTCAAGCCGGTTGCGGAGCGCCTCAAGCTGGATATCAAGACGGCCAGCAACGTGACGCGTCAACCGTCAGCAGGTACTACGGGTGTGCTCGCCAATCCGAAATTCCTCAATGCACTGTTTGGGCCCGATGCGGTCGAGAAAAAGCGCAATACCGAAGCCATTGAAGTGGCACCCAGCCAACTGGTTTCGGGCCGCATCCTCCAGTACACCCCGGCGCGTACCCAGCCTTTTGCAGAGGTGAAAGACATCGTGCGCCAGCGCTGGCTGGCTCAACGTAGTGCAGAAGAAGCTCGCAAGGAAGGTCTCGCCAAACTGGTGGCCTGGAAGGCCGCTCCGGCTTCGGCCGTGCTGGCAGCGCCGGTGCTGGTGTCGCGTGAGCAAACCCAGAACCTGCCGGTTCAGGTGATTGATGCTGCCCTGCGCGTTGACGCCAGTGCACTGCCGGTGTTTGCGGGCGTTGACCTGGGTGCCCAGGGCTATGCCATCGTGAAGGTCGCTAAAGTGATGCCCCGCGATGCGCGACCTGACGCCGCAGCCAAACAGGAGCGCAACCAGTACGCCCAATGGTGGACGTCTGCCGAGAATCTGGCTTATTACAACGGCCTGAAGGAACGTTTCAAGGCGGAAATCCTGGTCGCAAAGCCCGCATCCGTGAATGCAGACGAGGTCGTGACGCAATAAACGCCCGCTGCTTTGCCGCTATAATGTGAAGTTCTGGTGGCTGTAGCTCAGTTGGTAGAGTCCAGGATTGTGATTCCTGTTGTCGTGGGTTCGAGCCCCATCAGCCACCCCAGATGAATAAAGGAAAGCCTGCTATCAATTCGATAGTGGGCTTTTTTCTTTGGTGCCGGTTGTAGGCAATCTGTAGGCAACTTGCCCAAATTTGCCAGTCCCATACGCAAGAAAACCCGCACGCGGCGGGCTTTCTTGGTTGGGGCGGTGACGTTTATCTCTAATGGCTAACGCCTTGGCTTCGATAACCAGTGGACTTGCACTGCGTCCCTTTCAGCGGGTGGTGCAGTTCATCTGATTGCCTAGCATGGTGCAGTTGACATGCGCATGATTCCGGTCCGTATCAGCCGGGCTACGACGTGGACTACGGAAGAGGGCATTCAGTTTCGCTCTGCGGAGGCTGAGGTGCTGATTGACTGTGACCGGCAATCCGCTCGCTACCTGAACGCCGCTTTTTACAGCGAGCCTGACTTCAAGGGGCAGGCCTTCAGGTGCTCACTTCTGCCAAGGAAGACCT
Source organism: Polaromonas sp. JS666 (assembly GCF_000013865.1). NCBI lineage: Bacteria > Pseudomonadati > Pseudomonadota > Betaproteobacteria > Burkholderiales > Comamonadaceae > Polaromonas > Polaromonas sp. JS666. The sequence goes on along the minus strand of NC_007948.1, from coordinate 3,228,615 downwards.
GAGTCTCGTGGCTTTCAGGGACATTGGCGAGCACCTGAATGCCCGCATCATCAAGGCAGCCTGCAACGCTAAAAACGTCACGAGCAAGTAAAGAAAGACCGGCGGGCACCAGCGTGCCTGGCCTCGGGCAGGTTTCGCGGCTGGTCAGATGATGGTAAGCGGTGCGAAGTTGGAGGTGCGCCAATATTCCCGGACCTGCTGGAGCTTTTCCTCAAAGTCACGGTAGTCGAGCGGCTTGCTCACGTAGCTGTTGAGCCCGCCTTTGAATGCGCGCACCGCCTCGGATTGCTCGCTCACCAGGGTCAGCATCACGACCGGAACAAAAAACGTCCGGGGATCCTCCCGCATGCGCCGCATCACCTCCAGGCCGCTCAGCTTGGGCAGCCCCAGATCCAGCAGGACCAGTTCGGGCTGGCTGTTGGCGTTGCGGTCTTTATAAACACCCTCGCAAAATAAATAGTCGAGGGCCTCGCGTCCATCCCGGGCGATCACGATGTCATGAGGCACCCCGTTTTGTTGCAGCGTGGTCAAGGTCAATTCGAGGTGGTCGGTATTGTCCTCTACCACCAGCATCGTCGGTGTGCTCATTGGCTGCTCCTCGGTAATGAGTCTTCAATATACCTTTTAAATGTGTTGCAGTAATTGATGGTGTTGATGGTGCCGCGTCAAACTGCGGAAAATGCCCGCATTGCGAAATTTTTTCGTCGATTTTAAAAATATGTCAGTTCTATCGATTTTTCCGACGCGCTGTTGATTTTGTCAATTAATCATCACCAGTTTGCCTTTGACCCCACGGGAACCCATGTAGGCATAAGCTGCCTTGAGTTCAGCCATGGGCATGGTGCGGTCGATGGCTGGTTTGATCTTGCCCTCGGTGTACCAGCGGGCCAGCTCGGCCATCATGGCCGCGTTGGCCTTGGGTTCACGCCTGGCAAAGTCACCCCAGAACACGCCAACGATGGAGGCACCCTTGAGCAGCGCCAGGTTCAGTGGCAGCGAAGGGATGGGGCCTGATGCAAAACCAACCACCAGGTAGCGGCCGCGCCAGGCAATCGAGCGGAAAGCCGGCTCAGCAAAGTCGCCGCCCACCGGGTCATAAATCACATCCGGGCCGTTGCCGCCGGTCAGCGTCTTGATTTCATCGCGCAGATTTTTGCTCGTGTAGTTAATCGTGGCGTCTGCGCCGAGGGCGCTGCAAAACGCGCATTTCTCATCGGTCGAGGCGGCGGCAATCACGCGGGCGCCTGCCGCCTTGGCGATCTGGATGGCGGCGGTGCCGACTCCGCCCGCAGCGCCGAGCACCAGCACGGTTTCGCCGGCCTTCAATTGCGCGCGGTCCATCAGGGCATGCCAGGAGGTGGCGTAAATCATGATGAAGGCGGCTGCATCCACGTGCGAGAACCCGGCGGGCAGGGGCATGCACAGGGCTGCCGGCGCAATGGTGTGTGTGCCGAAACCACCGGTTCCAGACAGGCAGGCGACATTCTGGCCCACCTGCAGGTGCTTCACGCCTTCGCCCACGGCCTGCACCACGCCGGCGTACTCGGAGCCCGGCACAAAGGGCAGGGGCGGCTTGATCTGGTACTTGTTCTGCACGATCAGCAGGTCGGGGAAGTTGAGGCTGGCGGCCTTGATCTCAATCAGTACCTCACCTTCTTTGGGCTGCGGCGTCGGCAGCTCTTTCCAGGTCAGGGCGTCTACGCCAGTGGGATTTTCACAAAGCCAGGCTTGCATGGGATGTCTCCGGAGATGGGGCCAAGGGGGAAAGAAAAGCGGGCGGGATGCTTTCACGACATCATAGGCAAAGCTGTGATTCCCGGGCTGGCAAAACCGGTCCGGGCTGTCGCAGCCGTGACCCGTAAAATCACTGCATGAAAATCCTCATTTGCAACGACGACGGTTACCAGGCCTCCGGCATCATCGCCCTCTACGAGGCGCTTAAAATCGTCGCCGATGTCGAGGTCGTGGCGCCCGAGCAGAACAACAGTGCCAAATCGAATGCGCTTACCCTGCACTCGCCGATGTACGTGCAAACGGCGGCCAACGGTTTTCGTTACATCAACGGTACCCCCGCCGATTGCGTGCATATTGCCCTGACAGGCCTGCTGGGCTACCGGCCGGACCTTGTGGTTTCAGGCATCAACAACGGTGCCAACATGGGCGATGACACGATTTATTCAGGCACGGTGGGCGCCGCGATGGAGGGCTATCTGTTTGGCATTCCTTCCATCGCGTTTTCACAGACGGAAAAAGGCTGGGCCCATATCGATGTCGCGGCCCGGCGCGCGCGTGAGCTGGTGGAACAACTGATGCCTTCGCTTGAAGTGGTGGCTGAAGGTGCGCAGCCGGCGCTGGCGCCGTGGCTGCTCAATGTGAACATTCCCAACTTGCCGGACGACCAGATCCAGGGCGTCAAGGTGGCGCGCCTGGGGCGCCGCCACGCGGCCGAGCGCGTCATCACGCAGACCAGCCCGCGTGGCGAGACCATGTACTGGATCGGCGGAGCCGGGCCCGCCAAGGAGGCGGGCGAGGGTACCGACTTCTACGCGACCAGCCAGAAGTTTGTGTCCATCACGCCGCTTCACGTGGACTTGACCGACCACGAGCGTTTGCCTTATTGGGAGCAGGCCGCGGCCCGGCTCACCCAGGCGCATTGACCGCAGACGATGAAATCCAGCTTCAAGCCTCCTTTCAATCCCACCGCCAAAGCACCTGCCGTGGCGAGCCGTCCCGCATTTCCGGTGCGATTGAAACCCGGGGAGGGCATGCCGTCTGCTACTAAATTGGTAGCTACTGCAGCACGTCCTACGGGAAATGCAGCAAAAAATGGTTTCAAGAAATCAGTGCCAGCGGCAGCGCCTGACGGTGTCGGACTGGATTCCCACGCGGTGCGTGCGCGCATGGTGCACAAGCTCGCGGCACAGGGCGTATCAGACGCCCGGGTGCTGGCTGCCATGGGCCTGGTGGAGCGCCACCGCTTTGTCGATACCGCCCTGGTCAACCAGGCGTATGAGGACACCAGCCTGCCGATTGGCCTGGGCCAGACCATTTCCAAGCCCAACGTCGTGGCGCGCATGCTGGAACTGCTTTGCCAGGGGGCGGCGGGCAAGCTGGACCGGTTGGGAAGGGTGCTGGAGATCGGTACCGGCTGTGGATACCAGGCCGCCCTGCTCAGCCACCTGGCAAACGAGGTCTACAGCATCGAGCGGCTGCGCGGCCTGCATGACAAGGCCCGGGAAAACCTGCGGGCTTTGCGCCTGCCCAATGTCCACCTGTTGTTCGGTGATGGCATGATCGGGTACGCCAAGGGAGCGCCGTACGCGGCCATTATTGCGGCGGCGGGCGGTGAAGCCATTCCGCCCGCCTGGGTGGAGCAACTGGCCGTTGGCGGGCGTCTTGTCGCGCCCTTGCAAACTGCCGCCGGCGTGCAGGCGCTGGTGGTGGTGGACAAAACGCCCCTGGGCGTCAAGCAGACAGTGCTGGAAGCCGTCCATTTTGTACCTTTAAAATCGGGTACGAGCTGAAGATGGCTTGAACAGCCCATGAAGATCTCATGAAATATCCCATGAAGATCGAGTCCATATTGAAGTCATATTGAAGTCAAGAAGACGAAAGAACCAATGAATCAAACCTTTAGGTCGAACAGCGCAAAGTCTGTCGTCATCTCGGGCGCTGGCCAGGGCATCCGCACCCGGCTGGCCAATTTGACGCTGCCGTGCGCTTTGGCTGCCACCCTGCTGCTGGCAGCGGGCTGCGCCTCGCGCTCCCCCACCCACGCGCCGGTTGAAGACCGCGGTACGGGGCTGTCGCGCCAGCTTCCCGCTGCGGTCGACCCCGCCAACATCAAGCAGCCGCCAGGTTTTGAAAATGCCGGAAAACCCGGTTACTACACCGTTAAACCTGGCGACACCATGATCCGCATTGGCCTGGAAAACGGCCAGAACTGGCGCGACATCGTGCGCTGGAACAACCTTGACAATCCCAACGTGATTGAAGTTGGGCAAGTGCTTCGCGTCGTACCGCCCGCCAGCGAAACCACCGCCGTGGTGACACGGCCGGTGTCGCCCGGCTCGGCTGCAAGCGCAACCGCCATCCCGCCGGCCCAGGCCGTCAGCGGCGCCCGGCCTGCGTCGGCGCCAGCCAGTGCTGGCGCTGCTCCAGCCGCTGCGGTAGCTGCGCCCAGCGCTGCACCAGCGGCCACGGGGGATGAAGACGTGGGATGGATCTGGCCCGCCCATGGCACGCTGCTGACGGGGTTTGACGAGGCCAAAAACAAGGGCGTCGATATCGCGGGCAGGGCCGGTGATGCGGTGCTTGCTTCTGCCGATGGCCGGGTCGTGTACGCGGGCGCGGGCCTGCGGGGCTACGGCAACCTGGTCATCCTCAAGCACAACAACACCTTTCTCACGGCCTACGCGCACAACCAGACGCTGCTGGTCAAGGAAGACCAGACGGTCAAAAAGGGCCAGAAGATTGCAGAGATGGGCAATACGGACGCTGACCGCGTGAAGTTGCATTTCGAGATTCGCCGCCAGGGCAAACCTGTGGACCCAGCGAAATACCTGCCCCCCAAGTAATTCGCGTTTCCAGGTTGCACCTGCCTGCCGAAAAAAGCCCCGCACTGCGGGGCTTTTTTCGGCAGGGATCGGCGAACGGCAGGCGAGCGATGCGCCTATATTTTATGGTTGTGGTTTGCTATTTTATTTGTAGCAGATTGACAGATTCACTGCGCCCCGGCATCACGACGTTTGCATTATTTCGTCGTAACCTCGTCCCCTGAATTCGAGCAGATCCAGCCCGTGGCCAAAAGGGTCTGCCAGCCCGGCAATTCGGCCCCACGCGCGCTCGGCCACCGGCATTTCCAGGACTGCACCATGGGCCTGCAGTCTTCGGACAGCCGCCTCAATGTCCTGGACCACAAAGTCCAGGTGCACGGGCGTCCAGTGGCGGCCGTAGTGCCGCGTGCCGGTGCTGTTGGCCACTGGCTGGGTGCCCGCGGCATTGAGCAGCAGGTCTATCGGGCTGCCTGCACCCAGAATTTCCACGAAATCGCTCTTGAAACGGCGGCCGACATGCAGGCCCAGGCCACCGGTGTAAAACGCGATGGCCCGTTCCATGTCATCCACATCGATGCAGATACGCAGTTCCATGCTGCAACCTTTCCTGTCTGTTGTAGGGAGTCTGGAAATGGTACTGCGAACGGTATTGCGGTGCGGCGCGATGTGCGGCGCCCATTCGAACCACGATGCTGAACCCTGCGGACATCGCTCCGGAGTCGGACCTGAGACAATTCAGGCATGACCGATGAAAAACTGAATGACCACACTGTGAAAGCGCCTGAATACCTGCCAGACATCCTCACGGTAGAGTCCCTGGACATGGAAGCGCAGGGCATTGCCCACCGGGCAGACGGTAAGGTTGTGTTCATAGAGGGTGCGCTGCCTTTTGAACGGGTGACCGCCAATGTGTATCGCAAGAAGAGCAGCTTTGAAAAAGCGGTGGTGATGGCTATTCATCGCGAGTCTTCGCAGCGCGTGCGCCCGGCTTGCCCGCATTTTGGCCTGCATACCGGCGCGTGCGGCGGCTGCAAGATGCAGCACCTTCATGTGGGTGCGCAGGTGGCTGTCAAGCAGCGGGTGCTGGAAGACAACCTCTGGCACATCGGCAAGGTCAAGGCCGACAACCTGCTCAGGCCCATTGAGGGGCCCGCCTGGGGGTATCGCTACCGGGCGCGCCTGTCGGTGCGCTATGTGCGCAAGAAGAATGCGGTGCTGGTGGGCTTTCATGAACGCAAGAGCAGTTATGTGGCCGACATGACTGAGTGCCATGTCGTGCCCCGGCATGTCAGCGACATGCTGGTGCCGCTGCGTGAACTGATTGCCGGCATGGATGCCAGGGAAACCCTGCCGCAAATCGAGTTGGCCTGCGGCGATACCGTCACGGCCATGGTGCTACGCCACATGGAGCCGCTCAGCAGCGGCGATCTGGCACGCTTGCGCGCTTTCGCGGTATCGCATCCAGGCCTGCAGTGGTGGCTGCAGCCAGGTGGCCTGGACAGCGTGAAGCTGCTCGACGAGGGCGTACCCGAGTTGAGCTACGACCTGCCCGAGTTTGGCATCACGATGCCCTTCAAGCCGACCGATTTCACGCAGGTGAACCCGCACATCAACCAGGTGCTGGTGTCGCGGGCGTTGCGCCTGCTGGCCGTGCAGCCGCATGAGCGTGTGATTGACTGGTTTTGCGGCCTGGGGAATTTCACACTGCCGCTGGCGACTTGCGCACGCGAAGTGCTGGGTATTGAAGGCAGCGAGGCCCTGGTGGCACGCTCCTGCCAGAACTTCAAGAAGAATCAGCCGGCTTCGCAATCAAGAAGCGCGCTGTCTGCTACTGAATTCGTGGCAAGAAACCTCTTTGAAATGACACCCGCGATGCTGGTGAAAGATGGTATGGCCGACAAGTGGCTGGTGGATCCGCCGCGCGAGGGGGCATTCGAGCTGTTCAAGTCGCTGGCGGCGCTGCATCAGCAAATGGTGACGGGCGTGCCCTGCGACGACGGGGAACAACAGCAAAGCCTGGTGCTGGGCGACTGGACGCCGCCCCAGCGCATTGTTTACGTGAGCTGCAACCCGGCGACCCTGGCGCGCGATGCTGGCGTATTAGTGGAGAGCGGCGCTTACCGCTGCACGCTGGCTGGTGTGGTGAACATGTTTCCCCATACGGCGCATGTGGAGAGCATCGCGGTGTTTGAGCGGGGTTGAGCGGGCATGAAAAAAGGGCCCGCAGGCCCTTTTTTTGGGGGAGGCAGGACGCCGCGCGGCGTCAGTCGCGCTCGCCGCCAAAGATGCCCAGCAGCGCCAGCAGCGCCTGGAACACGTTGAACAGGTCGAGGTACAGCGCCAGCGTGGCGCTGATGTAATTGGTCTCGCCGCCGTCCAGGATCTGCTTGAGGTCGTACAGCATGTAGGCGCTGAAAATGGCGATCACGGCCACCGAGATGGCCATCATGCCGGCCGTGGAGCCGACAAAAACGTTGATGATGCTGCCGATCATCACAACCACGGCACCGACAAACAGCCATTTGCCCATGCCGGAGATGTCGCGCTTGATCACGCTGGCCAGCGACGCCATCACGAAGAACACGCCGGCTGTTCCGCCCATGGCCGTCATGATCAGTTCGGAGCCGTTTTTGAAGCCGAGGATCATGCCGATCATCCGCGAAAGCATCAGCCCCATGAAGAACGTGAAGCCCAGCAATACAGGCACGCCTGCGGCCGAGTTCTTGGTCTTCTCGATGGCGAATATGAAGCCGAATGCACCGCCCAGGAACACGATCAGGCCGAGGCCTCCCGTGAGCGCAAGGGTAATGCCGGTTGCCACGCCCACCCATGCGCCCAGCACGGTTGGCAGCAGGCTCAGCGCCAGCAGCCAATAAGTGTTGCGCAGCACCTTGTTGCGCTGCAGGGCCGACGAGGCCGAGCCATAGTCGAGGGTCTGAACATTGTCATTCATGAAAACATCTCCAGGGGAGCCTGCAAATGCAGACAAAGTCATTTTAGGGGTCAATGTGCCTTTTTCAAGAAAGGCGTACGGCCCACCTCCTACTTTTTGTGAGGGTTCTCCAAGCTAATTTTGGGGCAATTACAGCCCGGAAGGCGGCCAAACTTGCGTATGCTCGATGTTCTTGCCAACCCCCTTTCTGGAAAACCATGAAATCAAAAGCAGTTCTTGAATCCGTCGACGTGAAGGCCATCGCCGCCGCCGCCGAGGCTGAAGCCCTTAAAAACAACTGGGCCGTGACCATTGCCATCGTCGATGACGGCGGCCACCTGCTGCACCTGCAGCGCCTTGATGGCGCGCCACCCATCTCTTCCCATATCGCACCGTCCAAGGCCAATACCGCCGCCATGGGGTGCCGCGAGAGCAAGGTTTATGAAGATGTCATCAATGGTGGCCGCATGTCCTTCCTGTCAGCGCCTTACGTCCAGGGCATGCTCGAAGGTGGGGTGCCGATTGTCAAGGATGGGCAGTGCATCGGTGCTGTCGGTGTGAGCGGTGTGAAATCCAGCGAGGATGCGCAGATTGCGCGGGCCGGCATCGCGGCCATCGGCCTGTCAGAGAGATCCTGATCCGGCGCTGACCTGAAGTGCCCGCCCCATGAAAAAGCCGACCCCGGGGTCGGCTTTTTTGTTCTCCAGGCCGCCCAGTGGTGTGGCGCTTGTGCGAACAGTCGCGTGGCGCACGGGAAACAGCGAGGTTGAACGGTGAACGTGAAAAAAAGCCTGGCTAAACGACCCCTTGAAGGGCCCGTGGCTGGCTAAAAACGACCTGAGGAGCCCGCTACAGGCTCCGGATCGCCCCACGATGAAACGGGTGCTGAGGTTTGCGGCTAAAACCGGCTGGTGCTGCGCTTACTTGGTCAGGATCAATTTGCCCAGGCGTGTGGCCTGCAGGCGGTAAGTCGAGCCGTTGTGGCTGATGGCCACTGTTTTTTGACCGCGCAAAATTTCATGACTGTCCAGGCAGCTGGAAGGGGCTATGGCACCGCCCGACCCAGCTCCTGGATGCGCGGGTGTGCCAGCGGATGGGTTCTGGTTGTCTGAAGTAGGCAGGGCTGGGGACATGATGGTTTAAACCGGTTTGCGCTTTGTTGAGTGAATGATAACCATTCTCATTTAAAAATCAAGGGGATTTCATTCAAACTGCGCCGTTGTGCGTATTTTTCTGCGGTGAATTTGTTAAAGCTTGCGCGGCCGTCTTGCGGTGCAGCTGGAAATCAGTTCCTGGGCTCGGTGATAAAACCGATTTTTCGCAAGCCTGCCTGCTGCGCCGTGGCCATGGCCTGGGCGACGCGTTCGTAGCGAACCGATTTGTCGCCGCGGATATGCAGGTCGGGCTGCGGATTTTGCGCCGCTGCAGCCTTCAGCCGCGGCGCCAGGTCTTCGTCGGTGATGGCGGTTTCGTTCAGGAAATAGCTGCCTTGCGCATCCACGCTCAGGCGAACCGTTTCCGGCTTGATGTTTTGCGCTTCGTTGGTGGCCCGCGGCAGGTCAATGTTGACGGAGTGCTTCATCACGGGAACGGTGATGATGAAGATGATGAGCAGCACCAGCATGATGTCCACCATGGGTGTCATGTTGATCTCGTTCATTACATCATCGGTGTCGTCTTGGGTGCCAAAGGCCATGGTGCTTCTCGATCACTGAAAATTAGCCTGGCGCGATGGTGCGACAGGACGATTGGGTTTGCAGGTTTGAAGCGCCGGGCTCAGGCTTTCTTCATGGGCACGACATTGGCCGGGCCGTTGCTGGTGGTGATGCGTGCACCGGTCACAAAGTAGGCGTGCAGGTCGTGGGCAAAGCGGCTGAGTTTTTGCAAAATGCCCTTGTTGCCGCGCACCAGTGCGTTGTAACCCAGCACCGCCGGAATCGCCACGGCCAGGCCGAGTGCCGTCATGATCAGCGACTCGCCGATGGGGCCTGCCACCTTGTCGATGGTCGCCTGGCCTGCCGCGCCTATGGACAACAGCGCGTGGTAAATGCCCCAGACGGTGCCGAAGAGGCCAATGAACGGGGCGGTGGAGCCTACGGAAGCGAGGACGGCCAGACCGGACTGCAGCCGGGCGGTGAATTCGTCGATGGTGTTGCGCAGCGTGCGCGTGACCCAGTCGCTCACATCCAGCGCATCATGCAGATGCGCCTTGGTGTTGCGGTGATGAAGCGTGGCCTCACGACCCTCCAGTGCCAGCTGACGGAACGGGTTGGTGGGGTCTGCGCCCAGCTTGGTCAGGCCGGCTGCGAAATCTTCGCTGTGCCAGAAGTCTTCAGCAGCCCTGGCGATTTTCTTGTACTTGATCAGGTCCAGCGTCTTGATGATGATGACCATCCACGAGGCGAGCGACATGGCGAGCAGCAGCAGTGCGACCGATTTGGTGACGATGTCGCCCTGGCTCCAGACGTTGGCAAGGCCAAATTGGGAATTCATGAATCAATACTCCACAGTTTTCAAAAAATTACTCAAGAACCCAGTTGAAGGGGACATTGAACGACATGGCTTCCGGGACACCGTTGCGTTTGCCAGGTGCGAAGCGCCATTTCATGATGGCGTCGTAAGCCGCTTTGTCGAGGCGTTCAAAACCGCTGGATTGCACCAGTTTGGCGCTGATTGCCCGTCCATCCACGCCAATCAGCACGCTGTGAACTACGCGGCCTTGTTCGCCCAGCCGTTTGCTGAGGGCGGGATACGGCGGTCTCGGATTCTGTAAATAGTCGGCATCACTGGAAGGCAGTTGCACCGCAGCCGGCGCAGCTGGCGCAGGGGAGGCGGTGGGCGCTGCCGCGACGGCTACAGGCGCCGCGGGAAGGGGGGGCGCGATGGCGCCCGTTGGGGCATCAGGGGACGGGCTGGGGTCTGCTATGGCCAGGGGCTGCGGTTGCAGGGGGGCCTTGGCGATGGCCTTCTTTTGTATGACAACCGGTGTCGGTGGTGCGGGTGGCACCGGCTCCGCCTTGGGTGCAGGTGGATCGATAAACTGCGACAGGACTTCGGCGGGCACCACCAGTTCCGCAGCGCGCATGAGCAGGCCGCTTTGCAGCGCCCAGATGAAGCCAACATGCAGGGCCACCACCACCAGGGCAATCACCGCATTGCGGCTAAGGGGCTGACGCGGCACATCCGCCCGGGGGGCAGGGGCACCGGTGAAGGCAGTGGCGTTCATCGCGAAATGGATCAGGTTTGCAGGGCACCAGCGTGCCACAGATTGGGTCAAGATGCGCGGTGGAAGATCCACCACGCGGCGCCAAGCACCAGTATCAGGCTGATGGGGAGAGCTGCAAAGAGGGTTGCGGAGTGTTCCACGGGCTGCCTTCCTGGGATTGGTTGGCTAGCTTGATGTTGGCCGTCGGGCAGCTTGTGCTGCACTGGGCCACCACGTCTCGGGCGCAACCTTCGCACTGGCCGCACTGGGTGGCCACACCGAGTTCGAACTGGATCTCGTCAAAACCCATGCCGGCGCGGGCATGGCGGGCAATTTCACGGTCAGAGACTCGGCGGCAGACGCAAACGATCATGGATGGGCTTGGCTGTTGGGTTAACTGCTCAAAATTGAAGCAGTGCCGCAATTATAAATGCGAATCTATCGCATTTGCAATATCTGAGCAATAGCCACGGAAATTTCAGGATATTTGACTAGGGCCTGCTCACGCTAAAACGCATCTCCCCTTTTACCGTGAACAGGCCTTGAACAAAAGCTCGGGGGTCGCCTGATCCAGCGTGGCGCAGCCGCACAGGGCCATGGCGATTTCCAGTTCGTCGCGCAACAGGCGCAGCACATGCGCTACGCCCAAGGCTCCGGCATTGGCAAGGCCATACACATACGGACGTCCGACCAGCACGGCACGAGCCCCCAGGGCGATAGCCTTGAGCACGTCGGTGCCACGGCGGATTCCGCCATCCACCAATAGCGGCAGATCACCGGCCAGCGCTTCGGCAATGCGCGGCAGTATGGTGGCCGTCGCAGGGGCGGTGTCCAGTGTGCGGCCGCCATGATTTGAGACGATCAAGGCCGCAAGCCGCAGCGCTGCAGCCTGGCGCGCGTCTTCGGGATGCAGTACGCCTTTGAGTACCACCGGTAACCGTGTCGTGGACTGGAGCCATTCGACGTCGGCCCAGGTCGGCGCATGCGCGAGCAGGCCGTCGAACAGGGCGTTGTATCCAGGCCCGGGATTCGAGGGCTGCGGTGAAAGGCGCGCAAGGTTGACGGCGGAGATTCCCGCCGGCAGCTTGAAGGCGACGCGCCGCTCACGGTCACGCGCACCGCTGGTTGGTGCATCTACGGTAAGTACCAGCGCTTCGTAACCTGCATGTTCCGCGCGTTGAACAAGTTCACGCGTGAAGCCGCGGTCGTGCTGGAAGTAAAGCTGAAACCATAACGGCCCGCGTTCAGCGTAGGCGCCAAAAGCTTCGGCTACGGTTTCCAGTGGCACGCTGGCTTGCGTGCTGAGCACCAGGCCCGCGCCTTGGGAGGCCGCGGCATGGGCGGTGGCGATCTCCCCGTCAGGGTGGGCCATGCGCTGGTAAGCCACCGGCGCCAATAACAGCGGGTGGGCCAGTGTGCGCCCCATCAACTCGATTTTGGTGTGTCCACCAGCCATCGGACGCAGTACGCGGGGCAGCAAGGTCAGGTTGTCCCAGGCCGTGCGGTTGGCACGCAGGGTCAATTCGTCCCCGGCACCACCACTGAAATATGCCCAGGCGTTGTCATCCAGCCGCTCGCGTGCTTGAGCCTCATGGTCGGCCAGTGTGACCAGACCGGACGGCAAGGGCTCGACGGCAGGTACGGCGATTGTTTTGACTGCGCTCATGTGTCGGCCCACATGCGGAGCAGGTTGTGGTAGGCGCCTGTGAGCGCGACGGTGGCCTGGCTCTCGCCGTGCTCCTGGCGAAGCTGCATCAGGGCCATGTCCATGTCAAACAGCAGGCGGCGTTGTTCGTTGCCGCGCACCAGACTTTCTACCCAGAAGAAGCAGGCCAGACGCTGGCCGCGTGTTACGGGCTGCACTTGATGCAGGCTGGTGCCCGGGTACAAAACAGCATGGCCGGCGGGCAGTTTGATGCGCTGCTCGCCGTAGGTATCGGCAATGGTGAGTTCGCCGCCTTCATAGTCATCGGGCTCTGACAGGAAGACGGTGCAGGAAACATCGGTGCGCACGCGCTGTCCGCTGCCCGCCATGGTGCGTATGGCGCTGTCAACGTGGTTACCGTAGTGATTGGCCGCCCCGCTGTAGCGGTTAATGCGGGGCGTGAAGATTTTTTTGGGCAGTGCAGCCGTGAGGAATAACGCGCTGCGTTCCAGTCCACCGACGACCATGGTGCCAATGGCTCGTGCCGCTTCGCAATCGTGCGGTAGCTGGGCATTATTCTTGACCTGCCGTGCCTGGGCGCCAGCGCTGTCCCTGCCGTCGGCCCAGGGGGCGTCGATGAGCAGTTGACGAGCTGCCTGCAGGTCCTGCGGGCTGAGGATGTCGGGAAGAGTGAGCAGCATGGGGGTGGTTATGCAAGTAAAAAAGCCACCCCGGAGTGAGGTGGCAAAAGCCTTGAAGAAACTGAAAGCTCTGAAGAATCAGAACTTCACGGTGCCAGTCACCTGGAAGATGCGGCCAGCACCGGAAATGTAGTGACCTGAATACAGTGCGTCAGCGTACAGTTTGTTGCTGACGTTGGACAGATTGGCCTTTACCGTGATCTGGTCGCTCAAGGCGTATTCGGCCATCAAATCAGCCGTCACGAAGCTCGGCACTTCCCAGCCCGGGTTGCGGTTTGGTGTTTGTTTACCGCGGAAGTTCAGGCCACCACCCACACGCACTTTGGGCGTGACCTGGTAAGTGGTCCACACGGTGCCACTGTGGCGTGGTGTGAGCGATGGGCGCGAACCCTGGCCTTCAGCGCCTTCTGCCCCGATATCGATCCGGGCGCTGGGCATCCACATGTAGGAGCCGTAGATTTCCCATTGCGGCGTGAGGCGTCCGGTGATGTCGATCTCCGCACCCGCCGCGTGGCGCTTGCCTGACAAAACAGCAATATTCAAGAGCGGGTCAGTGTTGCGTTCGTGCAGCTTGGTCGAATGAAACACGGCCAGGCGGGTGGTAAAGCGCTTGTCTGCCGTATCCAGCTTGGCACCAATTTCGAAGTTGCGGCTGGATTCCGGCGGTGTGTTCACCGTGGCCGCGCTGTACGAATAGGTATCGCCTGACGTGTTGAACGATGTGCCGTAGGAGACGTGGTATGAGTGCAGCGGGTTGGGCTGGTACAGCACGCCAGCGCGCTTGCTCCACTCGCCGATGCTCTGGCTGTACGACGTGGTCGTGACAGGGCCTGCGGCTGCAGCCGGTATGCTGAAGGTGTTGTAGTTGCCCTTCATGTGGTCATAGCGCAGGCCGGCCAGCAGTTTCCAGTGCGGCGCAATCTGGATCAGGTCTTGCGCATAAACGCCAACGCCATCGGAAGAGAAGTCGCTGGAGGTGCGCAGCACGCGGCGGGATTCCAGGATCGAGGCGCCGTCGTCGGGCGTGCCGGCAAGCGTGTTGGGCTTGGTCAGGTTGACACCGCCCTGGGCAGCGGTTCGGGCGGCATACACGCTCTTTTTTTCCTGGGAAAAGTCGACACCGGTCAGCAACTCGTGTTGCACACCCAAAGCAGCAAACTTGGTGCTGAAGTCGCTTTGCAGATTCACGGTATCCAGGTTCTGGATCTTGAGCTGGGTGCCGCGCGTCAATACGGTGTTCGGGCCGAAGCTGGCCAGCGTGGCAGCCACGCCGCCGGGTTGCAGTGCCGCTGCGCCAAGACGGATGGTGCTGGCGCGCTGGTCGCGCTCGAATTTTCCGACGCGCAATTGTGTTTTCAGTTCGCTGTCGCTGCTGAAGCGGTGTATGTGGCCGAGCGTTGCCATGGTGGCGCTGCCGGCGTTGTAGTCACTGGCTGCGCCGTAATAGTTTTTGGGATCCACCGGCAGGATGGTCGTGTCGCGGGCTGGTGAACTGGCGTTGGGGCGAATCCACGGCAGGCCGTAGTTTATGCCGTTGTTGTTGTCAAGGTAGTACAGGCTGGCAAGGAACTCGTCGGCAGTGCCGATGCCCAGGCGGTAAGACACCGCCAGGCCCTTTTTGTCGATGCTGCTGCCCGCGCCGTTGTTGTCGGCTTTGGTAGCCATGGCATTGATGCGCAGTGCGGCGTCCTCGCCGGTCTTGATGTTGAAGTCGCCCGTCACGCGCTTGTAGTTGTGACTGCCCAGGGTGGTGGAAATCTCGTTTTCATTGATCAGGCGTGGCAATTTGCTGACCTGGTTGACCGCACCGCCGGTGGAGCCGCGGCCAAACAACATGGATGCTGAGCCGCGCAGCAACTCAAGGCGGTCCAGGTTGAACGTGTCACGTTCGTAGAACGCCGGGTCACGAATGCCATCGACAAAAACGTCGCCAGTGCTTTGCAACGCAAAGCCGCGCAAGCGAATATCTTCTTCGCCGCCTTCTGCCGCCAGAAAAGTGATGCCCGCGGTATTTTTCAGGGCCTCTTTCACGGTATCCAGATTGCGGTCGTCAATCAGTTTTTCCGTGACCACCGTGACAGACTGGGGTATGTCGCGTAGTTCCTGGTTGCCTTTGCCGATGGTGGAGCGGGTGGCGCGCACAGAGTCCTTGCCTTCTTCGGCTTCAGCTTTTTCCTTGATCACCACGGGAGCCAGGGTTTTACCTTCAGCCTGAGTAGACGATGCAGCGGGTGTGGCGCTGGGAGTTGGCGTGACGTTTTGTGCCCAGCTGGAAACGGACACAGCCAGCATCAACGCGCCAAGAGGCAAGAGGGCTGGGCTCGACGATGCCGACGTGTTCGTTGTAGCGATGGCAACGGGCGACAGACGGGATTTCTTATTGCGCGCAGAGCGTGCGGCGCGAGCGGAAGGGTGTGCCAAGTTGGCCTCCAAGCGTCATCCACCTGGACGCAGGCGGATGGGGTTTCAGGAAATAGCTTGGCTATGCTCGAAGCTGTCCCGTCGGGACAATGAGTTTGGCTGGCTCGTAAAGTTCGTCTCCGAGTGTATGTCAAATGATAATGATTCGTAATAACTTTGAGTCGATCTTCCCCCAAAAGCCGCCAGAAATCAGGTTGGATGTGGTTCTAATGCAATAGATGGGGCATCCGGGATGGGGCTTCCGGAACGACAAAGGGGCCGTTCAGGCCCCTTTGTTCAGTGCGCCGGGCTATTTGCCCGAAGCGTGCTGCGGTACTGCGCTCAGCTGACCTCGCCCATCTGGCTTTGCAGGTAGTTCTGTATGCCGACTTTGTCGACCAGATCGATTTGGGTTTCCAGAAAGTCGATGTGTTCTTCGGTGTCGTCGAGGATTTCCTGCAGCAGGTCGCGCGAGACATAGTCACGCACGGTTTCGCAATGCGCAATGCCGTCCTTGATCGTGGCTTGGGCGCCTTGCTCGCTCTTCAGATCGCAATTCAGCGCTTCCAGCACGTCTTCACCGATCATCAGCTTGCCCAGGTCCTGCAGGTTAGGCAGGCCCTCCAGCACGAAGATGCGGTCCATCAGCTTGTCGGCATGCTTCATCTCGCCGATGGATTCCTCGTATTCCTTCTTGGCCAGCTTGTCCAGGCCCCAGTGCTTGTACATCCGGTAGTGCAGAAAGTACTGGTTGATGGCAGTCAGCTCGTTTTTAAGCTGGGCCTGCAGGTGCTCAATGACTTGGGCGTCGCCTTTCATGGGAGATCCTTCTGGTTTTTTTGACGAATTCCATTGTCTTCAGACTGGCTGGGTTCGGCAAGCAAAATGCCATGACCTTACAGGTGCGTTTTGAGGGCGAATGGGATTGATAGGCGTTCTTCTTTGCAGAAACATGCTGCCGGCCAACTGGCGCATGGCTTCAGGCTGCCGGTGCTGAAGTGCGGATCAGGTGATCGAAAGCGCTCAGCGCGGCCTTTGCGCCTTCGCCTGCCGCGATGATGATCTGCTTGAAAGGCACGGTCGTCACATCGCCGGCTGCAAATACGCCAGGCACAGAGGTCTGGCCCTTGGCATCCACCACGATCTCGCCATGCCGGGACAACTCAACCACGCCCTTGAGCCAGTCGGTGTTGGGTACCAGGCCGATCTGGATGAACACGCCTTCCAGTTCGACCTTCTTCAACTCGCCGCTTGCACGCTCCTTGTAGATGAGGCCATTGACCTTCTGGTCACCGGTGATCTCGGTGGTCTGCGCATGGGTGAACACGGTCACGTTCTTCAGGCTGGTGAGCTTGCGCTGCAGCACGGCATCGGCACGCAGCGCAGTGTCGAACTCGATCAGCGTCACATGCCCGACGATGCCGGCCAGATCGATCGCCGCTTCGACACCGGAGTTGCCGCCGCCTATCACCGCCACGCGCTTGCCCTTGAACAACGGGCCGTCGCAGTGCGGGCAGTAGGCCACGCCCTTGTTTTTGTACTCGCGCTCGCCCGGCACGTTGATGTTGCGCCAGCGCGCGCCGGTCGATATGACGATCGACCTGCTTTTGAGCGAGGCACCGCTTTCAAGCTGGATCTCGATCAGGTCCTTGCCTGGTCCGGTATTCGGAACCAGCGCCTTGGCGCGCTGCAGGTTCATGATGTCGACGTCATAGTTGCGCACGTGTTCTTCCAGCGCGTGCGCGAATTTCGGCCCCTCGGTTTCCTTGATCGAGATGAAATTCTCGATGCCCATGGTGTCCAGCACCTGGCCGCCGAAACGCTCCGACGCCACGCCGGTGCGTATGCCTTTGCGCGCGGCGTACACCGCCGCTGCGGCACCGGCCGGGCCGCCGCCGACGATCAGCACGTCGAACGGGTCCTTGGCGGCGATTTTGGCCGCTTCGTGTTCCACACCGCTGGTGTCGATTTTTGCCAGGATTTCTTCCAGGCTCATGCGGCCCTGGCCGAACTCGGTGCCGTTCAAAAAGACGGTGGGCACGGCCATGACCTGGCGCTCCTTGACCTCGTCCTGGAAGGTGCCGCCTTCGATCATGGTGGTGCGGATACGCGGGTTCTGCACCGCCATCAGGTTCAGCGCCTGGACCACGTCGGGGCAGTTGTGGCAGGTAAGTGAAACATAAATCTCAAATTCAAAATCCCCGTCGAGCGCACGAATCTGCTCCAACACGGCCTGCTCGACTCTCGGCGGGTAGCCGCCGACCTGCAGCAGCGCCAGGATCAGCGAGGTGAATTCATGGCCCATGGGCAGGCCGGCAAAACGCGGGCCGTGGTTTTCGCCCGGGCGGTTGACCGAGAACGAGGGCTTGCGGTGCGGGTCGTCGCGGCTTTCGGTCAGCGTGACCAGCGGCGACGATTCAGCCACATCCTTGAGCAGCGACAGCAGCTCGCCCGAGGCCTTGCCGTCGTCGAGCGACGCGATGATTTCGATCGGCTGCGTGGCGCGCTCGAGGTAACTCTTCAGTTGGGCTTTGGTGCTGGCGTCGAGCATGGGGAACTCACTTTTCGAATGCATGGGGGAATAAAAAAGCCCGGGAGCTGGCGCGCCCGGGCTTGGCGCAAACAGGCTGGGCTTAGATCTTGCCGACCAGGTCGAGCGAAGGCTTCAGCGTTTCGGCGCCTTCCGTCCACTTGGCGGGGCAGACTTCACCGGGGTGGGCGGCCACGTACTGGGCAGCCTTCACGCGGCGCAGCAGCTCGGCAGCGTCACGGCCGATGCCGTTGTCGTGCACTTCGATGGTCTTGATCTTGCCTGCCGGGTCAATCACGAAGGTGCCGCGATAGGCCAGGCCTGCGTCTTCACCTTCTTCGATCAGCACCTGGAAGGCGCGGGACAGCTGCTGGCTGGGGTCGCCGATCAGCGGGTACTGGACCTTGCGGATGGTGTCGGAGGTGTCGTGCCAGGCCTTGTGGGTGAAGTGGGTGTCGGTCGACACGCCGTAAATCTGGACGCCCAGCTTCTGGAATTCTGCGTAGTGGTCGGCCAGGTCGCCCAGTTCGGTCGGGCAGACAAAGGTGAAGTCGGCCGGGTAGAACACCACGACGGACCAATGGCCCATGAAGTTCTCGTTGCTGACAGGAACGAACTTGCCGTTGTGATACGCGGTGGCCTTGAAGGGAATGATTTCGGTGTTGATCAGAGACATTTTTGCTTTCTATGGCTTGGTTAAAAAAATACTTGAGTGCTTGCGAATTGATAGTATATGTCTTTTAATTTATTGACTTTGATAGGTATTTACTATTTATCGAATTGCCACTCGCTATGCTTTCTCTTGATCCGCGGTTGTTGCGGTGGGCTATTTTTGCATTGAATTGTTGCGAATGAGAGTTATTCGCGCATACTTTCGTCGCATTTTGTGAGTCAGCCACGTGGCGCTGCAGTGATCACTTGCAGCACCGCGCCCTCCACACGCTCTCGGGCGTGAAAAGGCACGGGTTCACCTGGCGCACGCTGGCGAAAATGTGGCTGTATGCCGATATCAGTGGGCGTAACGAGCTGCAAAAATGATAGCGACTGCAGCTCCGGGTGAGCTGGAAAATCGATTTCGGCAGTCAGTACTCCAGCCGCTCCGGCCGGATTTCCTGCAGGATGGTGGTGGAAATCTCTTCGATGGACTTGGTGGTGGTGGACAGCCAGCGTATGCCTTCGCGCCGCATCATCGCTTCGGCCTCGTGGATTTCATGGCGGCAATTGGCCAGGCTGGCGTAGGTGGAGTGGGGCCGGCGTTCGTTGCGGATCTGGCTCAGGCGCTCGGGAGCAATCGTCAGGCCAAAGATTTTCTTGCGGTGCGGCACCAGCGCAGGCGGTAGCTGGCGGCGCTCAAAGTCTTCCGGAATCAGCGGGTAGTTGGAGGCCTTGAGCCCGTACTGCATGGCGAGGTACAGCGAGGTCGGCGTCTTGCCGCTGCGGCTCACGCCCACCAGAATCACGTCAGAGCCCGCCAGGTCCTTGTTGCTCTGGCCGTCGTCGTGGGCCAGCGAGAAGTTGATCGCCTCGATCCGGTCGTCGTATTCCTTGCTTTTGGAGGCATCCGAAAAGCGGCCCACCCGGTGATTGGACTTGATGCCCAGCTCGCTCTCAAGCGGCGCCACAAACATGCCAAACATGTCCAGCAGCATGCCGTTGCAGTGGGTTTTGATGACGGCCAGGATCTCCATGTTCACCAGCGTCGTAAAAACAATGGGCCGCTTGCCTTCCACTTCCGCCGCGTGGTTGATCTGCCGGATGGCCTGGTGGGCCTTGTCCACGCTGTCGATAAACGGCAGCCGGACATGGCGGGGCTTGAACTCAAACTGCGCCAGGATGGCGTTACCAAAGGTTTCGGCGGTAATGCCAGTGCCGTCGGAGATGAAAAACACGGTGCGTTGGGACATGGTGGGCGTCTGTCTGATTGAAAGCTGGGTGAAAGGCTGACGCGGCACATCCGGCCGCAGGCCCCTACAATCGTGGCAATTATCCCGATTGTCACGCCATGCCCCGCCACAGCCCCTTCAAACAACAACAAGGTTGCTTGCCGCGCATGGTGAATTCCCCGGTTTTTAAACCTCCCGGAGTATTTTCATGTCCAACCTGTTTGAGGCGACCGCCCTGGTCGTACCGTTTGAAAACCTGAGAATGACAGATGTCGAGGCCGTTGGCGGCAAAAACGCCAGCCTCGGCGAGATGATCTCGCAGTTGCCCACCGGCCCGCAAGGCGTGCGGGTGCCTACGGGTTTTGCCACCACCGCGCACGCTTTCCGGGTGTTTCTGGCCTACGACGGTCTGGATAAAAAAATCAATGCGCTGCTCGATGCGCTCGACACCGACGACGTGCGCGCGCTGGCCGAGGCCGGCGCCAAAATTCGCGCCCTGGTCGAAGCCCAGCCTTTCCCGCCGGACTTCGAACAAGCCGTTCGCGGCAGCTTTGCCACCCTGAGCGCCGGAAATGCGCAGGCGAGCTTTGCGGTGCGTTCGTCCGCCACGGCCGAAGACCTGCCCGATGCTTCCTTTGCCGGCCAGCAGGAAACCTTCCTGAATGTCGTCGGCATTGAAGACGTGCTGCACAAGATGAAAGAGGTGTTTGCCTCGCTCTATAACGACCGAGCCATCAGCTACCGCGTGCACAAGGGCTTTGCCCATGCCGACGTGGCCCTGTCGGCCGGCGTGCAGCGCATGGTGCGCAGCGATCTGGGCGCGGCCGGCGTGATGTTCACCATCGACACCGAGAGCGGGTTTGAAGACGTGGTCTTCATCACCTCCAGTTACGGGTTGGGCGAAACGGTGGTGCAGGGCGCGGTGAACCCTGACGAGTTCTACGTGCACAAGCCCATGCTCGAGGCAGGCAATCGTGCCGTGATTCGTCGCAACCTGGGTTCCAAGCTGCTGCAGATGGAGTTCACCACGGCCGAGGAGAAAAAGGCCGGCGGCAAACTCGTCAAGACCACCGACGTGCCTGCGGAACTGCGCAACCGCTATTCGCTGAGCGACGAAGACATCGAGCAGCTCGCCCGCTACGCAGTCATCATCGAAAAACACTATGGCCGCGCCATGGACATCGAGTGGGGCAAGGACGGTACCGACGGCCAGCTCTACATCCTGCAGGCCCGCCCCGAGACGGTAAAAAGCCAGTCCAAGGGCAAGGCCGAACAGCGCTACAAGCTCAAGGGCACCGGTACCGTGCTGGCCGAAGGCCGGGCGATCGGCCAGAAGATCGGCACCGGCCCGGTTCGCATCGTGCACAACATCAGCGAGATGGACCAGGTTCAGCCTGGCGACATTCTGGTGACCGACATGACCGACCCCAACTGGGAGCCGGTGATGAAACGCGCCAGCGCCATCGTGACCAACCGCGGCGGGCGCACCTGCCACGCGGCCATCATTGCGCGCGAGCTGGGCATTCCGGCGGTGGTCGGCTGTGGCGACGCCACCGAGCGGCTGGTGGACGGCATGCTGGTGACGGTCAGCTGCGCCGAAGGCGACACCGGCAACATCTACGACGGCTTGCTGGAAACCGAAGTGACCGAGGTGCAGCGCGGCACCATGCCGCCTATCGACCTGAAGATCACGATGAACGTCGGCAACCCACAGCTGGCTTTTGATTTTTGCCAGATTCCCAACCATGGCGTTGGCCTGGCGCGGCTGGAATTCATCATCAACAACAACATCGGTGTGCACCCCAAGGCGATTCTCGACTACCCGAATGTCGATGCGGACCTGAAAAAGGCGGTGGAAAGCGTGGCGCGCGGCCATGCATCGCCACGCGCTTTTTACGTGGACAAGGTGGCCGAAGGCATCGCCACCATTGGCGCGGCTTTCTGGCCCAAGCCGGTGATCGTGCGTCTGTCGGATTTCAAGTCCAACGAATACCGCAAGCTGATTGGTGGTTCGCGTTACGAGCCCGAGGAGGAAAACCCGATGCTCGGTTTCCGCGGCGCATCGCGCTATCTCAGCCCGGATTTTGGCGAAGCCTTTGCCATGGAATGTGAAGCGCTCAAGCGCGTGCGCAACGACATGGGTCTGGTTAATGTTGAGGTCATGGTGCCTTTTGTCCGCACCCTCGGGCAGGCCAAAAAGGTGACCGATCTGCTGGCGCAGCATGGCCTCAAGCGCGGCGAGCGGGGCCTGCGCGTGATCATGATGTGCGAGGTGCCGAGCAATGCGATTCTGGCCGACCAGTTCCTCGAATATTTTGACGGTTTCTCGATTGGTTCGAACGACCTGACACAGCTGACGCTGGGACTGGACCGTGATTCGGGCCTGGAGATCCTGGCATCGGACTTCGACGAGCGCGACCCGGCCGTCAAGGCTCTGCTGAGCCAGGCCATCAGCGCCTGCAGGCGGCAGGGCAAATACGTGGGCATCTGCGGCCAGGGCCCCAGCGATCATCCGGACTTTGCACTCTGGCTCAAGGAGCAGGGCATCGGCTCGATCTCGCTGAACCCGGACACCGTGATCGACACTTGGAAGCGCCTGGCCAACTGAGGGAAAACCCCCGGTGCGCTGAGTGCGCGCGGTAAGCAACTGGCAAGCCCTCCGATGACAATCGGGGCATTTCCCCTAAATGCCATGCTTGCTGTTGTTACCACTGTCAAACTGCTCGCCGAAATCGCAGGGCTCGCGCTGTTGGGCCAATATGGGTGATTGGTCTGCTGTCGGGCCCGGCCCGCGACCACAACCTGTTTTATCGCCTGCTGCAAGTGGTCGGGCGCACCTGGGTACGGGCCGCACGCTGGCTTGCACCCCGGGTGGTGCTCGACCGCCACCTGCCGTTGGTGGCAGGCCTCGTCCTGTTGTTCATCTGGGGCGGGGCAGCCATTGCCAAGGTCGGTATATGCCTGCGGATAGGCGTGGCACTGTGCAAATGAAGGCAACGCTGAGCTATCACTGGTTCAGAGCCCAGGCGGTGGCCTGGCTTGCTATTGGCCGCCATGAGAAGGCGCGGAAGATCATCGACCACCTCCGGCAGTGTGAGCCGCGGATGGCCGCGCAATTGGAAAACGAGTTCGGCGTGCAAGGCAGGGCGGGCCAATTGGCACATGCGGTGCCGCCCCAAGGCGCCGCGATGGACATGGTGGGCAATGCAGCTCACTGACAGCCAGCGCCGCTACTGGCGCAAGAACCTCGTCCTGACGGCCGCGCTTTTGCTGATCTGGGCGGTCGTGACGTTTGGCGTGAGCTACTTCGCTCGGGCGTTGAGCTTCAGGTTTTTCGGCTGGCCCTTCAGTTTCTGGATGGGAGCGCAGGGGGCTTTGCTGGTGTACTGCCTCATCATCGGGGTGTATGCGTGGTACATGAACCATCTGGATGTCAAGCATGGCGTGGCAGACCTCGCAGATGATGGAGATCACTGAGCCATGGCCGGATTTTTCGGGTCCCGTGAAGGGGAGCGACTCTCAAAGCAGCAGTTCAAGGCCCAGCTGAACCAGGTTTACTGCTGGTACACGGTGGGCCTGGTGCTGTTTGTGGCGGTGCTCGCCGGCCTGGAGCGCCTGGGAATGCCCCGGTTGTGGATAGGCTCCACCTTTCTGATGGCCACCATTGGCCTGTATGCGGGTATCGGGATCATGAGCCGTACCACTGACGCGGCCGAATATTACGTGGCGGGCCGCCGCGTCCCGGCGGTCTACAACGGCATGGCTACCGGGGCTGACTGGATGTCGGCGGCATCTTTTATCGGCCTGGCGGGAACGCTGTACCTCACGGGTTACAGCGGTTTGGCTTTCATCATGGGCTGGACGGGCGGCTATTGCCTGGTCGCGCTGGTGCTGGCGCCTTACCTTCGCAAGTTTGGCCAGTTCACCATCCCGGATTTCCTGGGCGAGCGCTACGGTGGAAGCCTGCCCAGGTTCATCGGGGTGATAGCCGCCATCCTGTGTTCCTTTACTTACCTGGTGGCCCAGATTTATGGTGTCGGCCTGATCACGTCCTATCTCACGGGTATCGCGTTCGAGCTCGGGATTTTCCTCGGGCTGGGCGGTATTTTGGTGTGCTCATTCCTGGGTGGAATGCGCGCCGTGACCTGGACCCAGGTGGCCCAATACATCATTTTGGTCGTGGCTTACCTGATTCCGGTGATCTGGCTGTCGGCCAAGCAAACCGGCGTACCGGTGCCGCAACTGGTTTACGGCTATCAGCTGGAAAAGGTCACCGCCAAGGAAAAGCAGCTGGCCAATGATCCTGGGGAACAGCAGGTGCGGGCGCTCTTCCGGCAGCGATCGGAGGCGCTGGCCAACAAGATCGAGGATCCCGCGGCGTCATTGACCGCCGACCGGCTGGATGCCAGCCGGAAGATGGAGGAATTGAAGAGTGGTAACGCCTCCGTTGCGCAGGTGTCTGCAGCGGCGAGGGCGCTGGCGGCAATGCCCAGGAACGAGGCGGCCGCGGTCCGCAGCTGGTCGGCCGCCAAAGCCACTGCGGACATCAAGAGCCAGCCGCTCAACGGCATGCCGCCCCACGCGGCCCAGTTTTCCGGTGACCCGGACGGCACGCCAAAAGAAAAAGTGCTTTACGACACGTCGCGCCGGAATTTCCTGGCGCTGGTCTTTTGTCTCATGGTGGGTACGGCCGCCTTGCCGCACATCCTGATGCGCTACTACACCGTCCCCAGCGTGCGGGAGGCGCGCCAGTCGGTCACCTGGTCGCTGTTTTTTATCTGCCTGCTGTACTTCACGGCGCCGGCCCTGGCCGTGCTGGTGAAATATGAAATTTTCACCGTGCTGGTGGGCATGCCGTTTGACCATCTGCCTGCCTGGGTCAACACCTGGAGCAGGGTGGACCCATCGCTGCTGTCGGTCACCGATGTCAACAAGGACAACATCCTGCAACTCAATGAAATGACGGTAGGCGGCGACGTCATCGTGCTGCTCACTCCTGAGCTTGCAGGGCTGCCTTACGTTATTTCAGCGCTGGTGGCGGCCGGTGGTCTGGCGGCCGCGCTCTCCACCGCAGACGGGCTGCTGCTGACGATTGCCAATGCGCTGGGGCATGACCTGTATTACAAGATGATCGACCCCAACGCCTCGACGGTCAGCCGGGTGACGGTGTCCAAGATTCTGCTGCTCGTCGTGGCCCTGACGGCGGCCTATGTGGCGGCGCAAAAACCGGCCGACATCCTGTTTCTTGTGTCGGCGGCTTTTTCCTTTGCGGCGGCCTCGTTTTTCCCGGCGCTGAGCCTGGGCATTTTCTGGAAACGCGCGACCGGTATTGCGGCGGTGCTGGGCATGATGGCGGGCCTGGGCGTGACTTCCTTCTACATGCTGACCACCCAGCCGTGGCTGCGGGAGGCCTTCGGCGTCACCTCGCCCATCCAGCTCTGGTGGGGGATCGAGCCCATTTCTGCAGGGCTGTTTGGCGTCCCGGTCGGGTTTGCCGTGATCGTGCTGGTCAGCCTGGTGACCCGTCCCCCTCCCCAGAAAGCCTGCGATCTGGTGGACCATGTGCGTTATCCGGACCTGAAAAGCCTTTAAAAAGCCTTGAACGGCCCTTTGAAAGCGCCCTTGGCAGGACCTCGAACACCCGGATAGTATTTTCCAATTCAGGTATGAGCCTGAGCGAAGCCGGATAGAGAGATGAATCAGGCGGCGGATTTGGATCGTCGGTGGAACAAGTCAAACAGTTTAAGGCGGGCCGCATTCATGGCGTTGGCGGCCTGCAGATCGCTCTGTGCCTGGGCCTTTGATTGAAGCTGTTTGATGGTGATGCCCTTGCGCAGGAACTTGCCCGCGCCAGCCAGGCTTGCCAGCTTGTCCAGCGGGGTTTGCACCATCTCGTGCGGGTAAGTCTTCCTCACCTTGCCCTTGGCATCGACCGCTTCCTTGGCAAACAGACAGGGGCGGTGCAGGTTGACATAGGGGTTAAGGAACTCACGGCAAAACGCGTTGATGGGGGCGGCAAAGCGCTGGGGAATGTGGCTGTAGCCAAAGGCCTTTCTGACCACCGCGCCGTTCTTGCTCTCGGCCAGCGCATTGTCATTGGAGTGCCGGGAGCGTGACTTGGTCTGCTCCACCCGCAGCTTCTCCAGCAACTGGGCCACCGTTTTGTTGATGTACTCGCTGCCGTTGTCCGAGTGAAAGCCCAGAATCCTGAACGGAAACTGCTCGATCAGGTCTTCGAGCACGGGCAGCAAGTAGGCCTCGCTGATGCGCTCGCAGGTGGCCACCACCTCCCACTGGGTGACGATGTCCACCGCATTGACGTGATACACCCCCTTGGTGCCGTCCAGATCGCCCTGGTGCACCGAGTCGATGCGGATGAAGCCCGGACGGCCCTCGGGGCGCGGAGCGCGCCGCATGCCAATGGGATTGAGCACGGGGCGCGTCTTGGTTAAGCTCACGCGTTGATTCCGGTAGGTCTTGCCATGGCGCAGGTTGTACAGGTGCGACACCGACAGGCTGGCCAGGCGCTCGAAGCGGGCATCGCCAAACACATGCCATGCCCGCTTGAGCAAATGCGCGGTGGCAGGCCCCGAGAGCGTGCCGTGGGCGCGGTCCACCTCGGCCAGCAGCAGGGCGTCCGCCGGGGTATAGCGCTTTGCAAAGGCGTGGGCGGGAGCGCGATATCGTTTACCCAAGGGCTGACCGTCCAGGACCCGTGCCAGCAGCCGGGTGAGCTGGGCGCGCGAGTAGCCGCAGGTAGCCAGCAGGTAGCGCAGCACCACGCCTTTGTCGGGCCGATTCAGGCGAGCGTAGCCAAAGCGCTGGGCCACCGAGACGATGTGGGCATAGCGGGCGTCATCGTTGTCGGGCACGCCAAAGCGCACCTCCAGCGTGCCGGCCAGAAAGGCCTGAAGTTGGGAAATTGTTTGCAGACGGGTCTCGTCCATGTCGATCACCATGCGAAAAATGATCGACCCAAACCCGCCGCTCAGGCTCATACCTCATTGGAATCACGGAACCCGCTTCAGGCTCATACCTCGTTGGATAAGGCTCGGATTTGCGCCCGGCCTCTCCAACGGGCTATAATGATGGGCTTCGCCTTGCTGCACCCTTAACGACGCTGGGGCAGCTTTAATCAACCACAAGGAGAGTTTATGCGTCACTATGAGATCGTCTTGCTGATCCATCCGGATCAAAGCGAGCAAGTGCCAGCCATGCTGGAACGTTACAAGGGCATGATCACCGCCGGCGGTGGAAAAGTGCATCGTGTTGAAGATTGGGGCCGCCGCCAGCTGGTGTACCTGATCCAGAAACTCGCCAAAGCCCACTACCTGTGCATCAACATCGAAGCCAGCCAGGCCGTGATGGAAGAAATCGAACACGCGTTCAAGTTCAACGATGCCGTGCTGCGCCACCTGACCGTGGTCAAGAAGAAGGCTGAAACCGGCCCATCCCTCATGATGCGCAACGTCGAGAGGGAAGAAGCCCGTAAAGCCCAGCAGCAGGAGTATGCGGCTTAACTCTTCATTGAGTCGCCACACATGCTGTTGAACGCCTCGCTGCCGCGCAGCTGCCATTGAGCAAAAGCCCGCAGTGAACCACGTTGAACTGACCGCCTGTATCGCCGAGGCCAGTCCTCTTCGCTACACGCCCGCTGGAATCCCCGCCGCCAATTTCGTCCTCGAACACGAGTCCGAAATCGTCGAAGCAGGTGTTGCCAGACAGGTCAAATTGACGGTCAGGGCGGTTGCCTTCGGAACGCTGGCTGAGCAATCAGCCAAGTCCCCGCTAGGCAAGCCCTTCAGGTTCACCGGGTTCCTCATCAATGCGCGCACCAGCAAAGGCGTTGTTTTTCATATTCAAGCAATCGATCAAGTACTGAATCCCATTTAAGGAGTCCATCATGGCCGGACCAAAACGTTTCAACAAAGACAAGCGCCCCAAGCGCAATACCCAATCCCTGCTGTTCAAGCGCAAGCGTTTTTGCCGCTTCACAGCCGCTGGCGTTGAAGAAATCGACTACAAGGACATCGACACCCTGCGCGATTTCGTAGCCGAAAACGGAAAAATCATCCCCGCACGCCTGACCGGCACGCGCGCGATTTTCCAGCGCCAGATCAACACCGCCGTCAAGCGCGCTCGCTTCCTCGCGATGCTGCCTTACAGCGACCAGCACCGTAGCCTGTAAGGAGCACGACCATGCAAATTATTCTGCTCGACAAAGTCGTGAACCTGGGCAATCTGGGTGAAGTCGTCAAAGTCAAGGACGGCTACGCACGCAACTTCCTGATCCCTTCCGGCCGTGCCCGTCGCGCCACCGAAGCCAACAAGGCCGAGTTCGAGGCCAAGCGCGTTGAGCTCGAAAAAGCCGCCGCCGCCAAGCTCGCGGAAATGCAGGCCCAGGGCGAAAAGCTGGGCGGCACCACCGTCAAGCTCACGCAAAAAGCCGGTGTGGATGGCCGCCTGTTCGGCTCCGTCACCAACCACGACATCTCGGCCGAGTTGACCAAACAGGGCTTCCCCGTCCTGAAGTCGCAAATCCGCATGCCCAACGGCCCGCTGAAGACCGTGGGCGACCATGCTGTCAGCGTGGCACTGCACACTGACGTGGCAGTCGACATCACTGTGACGGTCTACGGCGAAACCGCTTAAATCCGGTTACGCTGCTAAAAAAGCCGCTCTTCGGAGCGGCTTTTTTCATGGGGCGTCAATTCACATCTTTTACAGGGTTGTACCCCTGTTATTCACCATTTATAAACAGTGTTATCCGATGACGCCGTAGCACCGCGGCGATAGCATCCAAAGCTGTCAAGGAAACCCATGTCTGCCGTACTTTCTGCCTACAACGACCCCGGCTACAGCGCCGATCGGCAAATCGCCCAGCTGCGCATTCCGCCGCACTCCATCGAAGGCGAATCCAGCGTACTGGGCGGCCTGCTGCTCGACAACGGCGCCTGGGACCGTGTGGGCGACCTGTTGACCGATGAAGACTTCTATCGCCACGAGCACAAACTGATTTACGCCGCTGTTGGCGCGCTCATCAACGCTTCCAAGCCGGCCGACATCATCACGGTCTACGAGCACCTGCAGAACCAGGGCAAGGCTGACGAGGTGGGCGGCCTGGGCTACCTGAATTCGCTCGCGCAATACGTGCCCAGCGCCAGCAACATCCGCCGCTATGCGGAGATCGTGCGCGAGCGCTCCATCCTGCGCAAGCTGGTGTCGGCCTCCGACGAGATCTCCACCAACGCCTTCAACCCACAGGGCAAGGACGTCGCCACCATCCTCGACGAGGCCGAGCAGAAGATTTTCAAGATTGGCGAGCAGGGCTCGCGCATGAAGGAAGGCTTCCAGAGCATGGACACGCTGGTGGTCAGCCTGCTCGACCGCGTGACCGAAATGGCCGAGAACCCGCAGGACGTCACCGGCGTGCCCACGGGCTTCTACGATCTGGACCGCATGACCTCCGGCTTCCAGGCCGGTGATCTGGTGATTCTTGCCGCCCGCCCATCGATGGGAAAAGCGCAGCCCCTGGATGCCCGCGTGCGCACCCGCACGGGCTGGAGCACGATGGGCGATTTGGCTGTGGGGGACGCGCTGGCTTCCGTTGATGGGCAACCATCCATAGTGACAGCCGTATTTCCGCAGGGAGAGAAAGAGGTTTTTCGTATCAGTTTTTCTGACGGTCGCAGCACCGAATGTTGCGCCGAACACCTGTGGCAGGTGCAATACCGCGAGTGGGATGTACCCAGAGTGGTCAATACGACCAGACTGTCTGTAATGCTTCAATGCAAACGGTATATGAATCGTTTGTGGGTCGAGCCAGCCTCCGGTGAATTTGGCCATGAAGATCCTGTTCCGATTGATCCCTGGGTTCTGGGCGGTTTGTTGGGCGATGGGTGCCTGACTGGAGCGGGCACAGTGCGCTTTTCCACAGCTGCGCCGCAAATGCTGGCGCTCATGTCTGAGGGCTTGGGGCAAGGGATGTCGCTAAACCATGCGGGACGCTATGACTGGCGCATTGCGCGGCAGAATGGCGCCCACGCCAAAGGGGTAGCCGGGGTGCAGTCCAATCCGTTGCGGTTGGGTTTGCAGGCGCTGGGTTTGTCGGGATTGCCGAGCGACAGAAAATTCATTCCACGCATCTACCTTGAAGCACAAAAAACCGTGCGCCTTGGCGTGTTGCGGGGGTTGCTTGACACCGATGGATGGGTCGAAAAATGGGGGAGCGTGCGGTTTTCTACCGCCAGTCATCAACTGGCGAAGGATGTTCAGGAACTTGTGCGCTCATTGGGTGGCTGGTGTTCCATCAACCAAAAGCAGCCGTACTTCACCAATGTCGCAGGGATGCGCATGGCGGGTTTACCAGCCTATGTCTGCAACATTTCCCACCCAGAACCAAAGACTTTGTTTTCATTGGCTGAAAAAGTTGCAAGGGCACCCGCCCAATGGCAGCGCGCAAAGCGTCTGACTGTTTCGTCCATCACGCCAACCCGCAAAGCGCTCTGCCAGTGCATTTCGGTCAGCCACCCCAGCAAGCTCTACATCACCGATCAGGACGTGGTGACCCACAACACCGCACTGGCCATCAACATCGCCGAGCATGTGGCGCTGAACGAAGGCCTGCCGGTGGCGGTGTTCTCCATGGAGATGGGAGCCTCCCAGCTCGCCGTGCGTATCGTCGGCTCCATCGGCCGCATTGACCAGACCCATTTGCGCACCGGTGCCCTGACCGACGAAGAGTGGCCGCGTTTGACCGAAGCCATTGAAAAGCTGCGCACCGTCTCGTTGCACATTGACGAAACACCCGGTCTCACGGTGAGCGAGCTTCGCGCCAACGCGCGCCGCCTGGCCCGCCAGTGCGGCAAGCTCGGTTTGATCGTGGTCGATTATTTGCAGCTCATGAGCGTGTCGACCAGCATGAACGACGAGAACCGCGCGACGGCCGTCGGCGAAATTTCACGTGGCCTGAAAATGCTGGCCAAGGAACTGCAATGCCCCGTGATTGCCCTGTCACAGCTCAGCCGTGGCGTAGAGTCTCGCACCGACAAGCGTCCCATGATGAGCGACCTGCGTGAGTCCGGCGCCATCGAGCAGGACGCCGACATCATCATGTTCATCTACCGCGACGAGTACTACACCAAGGAGGCCTGCAAGGAGCCGGGTGTGGCCGAGGTCATCATCAGCAAGCAGCGTAACGGCCCCACGGGTACGGTGAAGCTGGCGTTTATCAACCGCATCACCAAGTTTGAGAGTCTGGCCAGCGGATCGAGCGGGGATTTCTAGACGCGGCACGACGGACCGCGCCGAGAGGCCTCTTTCAGGGCCGGGCCAGCATTTCCCGCGCCAGCGCCGCCATGGCAGCCACGCTGTGGTCCTGCGGCTGCAGTACCCGCGCCGTGGCGTAGTGGGTGAAATTGCGCCGCATCGACTGCAGGTAGACCGGGTCATAGTGCTTGACCAGCAATTCGCGAACCACCGAGGCCACGTCGCCGTTGCGGGCCCGTGCCTGCCAGTCCTGCACGGTTTCCTTGCCGCGCGCCTCGGTCAGGGCGCCCAGCCGGTCGCAGAAAAAGGCGATGTCCTTGACAAAAAAATCATAGTCCTCCAGCAGCAGCGCCACCCGTTCGTCTTCGGGCAGTTCCAGCTGCAGGCAGGGGCTGGCACGCATGGCGGCAATCAGCCCTTCGGGCACGGCCACATTGCCGACTTTTTTGCTTTCGCTCTCGATGTACACCGGGCGAGTCGGGTCAAAGCCGCGCAAGGCGGCCCAGATGCGGCTGTCAAAGGCTTTCTGGCTGGGCTGCGGCGAGCCCGGAATCATGCCCAGTACCGAACTGCGGTGGTTGGCCAGGGCTTCGAGGTCCAGCACCTGCGCACCCTGGGCCGCCAGCGCCTGGAGCAGGCGGGTCTTGCCCGAACCGGTGGTGCCGCAAACAACCTGGTAGCTGTGGCGTGCTGCCAGCTGCGGCAAATCAGCCACCAGCGCCGCCCGGAAGGCCTTGTAGCCGCCATCGACCAGGGTGACCTTGAAGCCGATCTGGTCGAGGATGAGCGCCAGCGAGCCGCTGCGTTTGCCGCCGCGCCAGCAATACACCAGCGGCTGCCATTCCCGCGGCTTGTCCAGCACTTCGCGCTCGATGTGGGCGGCAATGTTCCTGGCCACCAGCGCCGCACCCTGCTTTTTGGCTTCAAACGCGTTGATCTGCTTGTACTGGGTGCCGACTATTTTTCGCTCGTCGTCCTTCAGGCTGGGCCAGTTGACGGCGCCAGGCAGGTGGTCTTCCGCGTATTCACCTTCGCTGCGGGCGTCAATGATGGCGGAAAAACTGCCCAGTTTGCCGAGAGCGTCCTCGGCGGAAATGCGTTCGAGGCTCACTTGATCAGTTTCTTCAGTTCGGGCCAGACATTGGCCAGCATCCTGGCTTGCGACTGTTCGTTGGGGTGAATGCGGTCGGCCTGGAAGTTGGCGACGGGGTCCTCTGCGTCGGCCACGCCTTTGAGGAAGAAGGGCACCAGCGCCACTTTTTCGGCCCTGGCCACTTTCGGGAACAGGCCGGCAAAGCCAGCCCCATAAGCGCCGCCGTAGTTGGGCGGCACCTGCATGCCCACCAGCAGCACTTTGGCGCCCGCCTTTTTGGACGCCTGCGTCATGGCCGTCAGGTTTTTCTCGGTCATGTCCAGCGGCAGGCCGCGCAGGGCGTCATTGCCGCCGAGCTCGATCACCACCGTGTCGGGTTTGTGCTGCGCCAGCAGGGCCGGCAGGCGCGAGCGCCCGCCGGAGGTGGTGTCGCCACTGATGCTGGCGTTGATGACCCTGGCGGCTTTCCTCTCGCCGGCCAGCTGTTTCTCCAGCAATGGTACCCAACCGGTGCCGCGCTTGAGACCGTATTCGGCGCTCAGAGAATCGCCAACGATCAAAATGGTTTGCGACGCTGAGGCGGCCTGGGCCGGTTGCCCCGGGGCCAGCCCTGGCGCGCCCATGAACACCGCGAGCAGCAGCGTGCCGAATGGTTTTAGCAGCCGGGCCGCCGGCATCCGCGCAAGCTTGGTAAAGTCTGATTTCAAGTTTTCTGACAAGGCTGACATGTTTGAACCCGCAGTGACTGCCGTGAGCGACGCTTCCTCCGCGCCGGCTTCCCCGACTCCTTCAATTATTTCCGTTGAGCATGTTTTCAAGTCGGTGAGCGACTCGACCGGCACACTGACCATTTTGCGCGATATTGATTTCTCCCTGGCGCCCCGGGAAACTGCCGCTATTGTCGGTGCCTCCGGCTCCGGCAAAAGCACGCTGCTGTCCATCATCGCCGGGCTCGACACGCCGTCCCAGGGCACGGTGCGGATGGCGGGGCAAGACCTGTTTGCCCTCAATGAGGATGACCGCGCGGCCCTGCGCGCCCGCAAAGTGGGTTTTGTCTTCCAGAGCTTCCAGCTCATGGGCAATTTGACGGCGCTTGAAAACGTCATGTTGCCGCTGGAGCTGGCCGATCAGCGAAATGCCCGCGCGCTGGCGACCGACATGCTCAAGCGGGTCGGCTTGGGCGAGCGGCTGGGCCATTATCCCAAAGTGCTGTCGGGCGGCGAGCAGCAGCGCGTGGCACTGGCGCGGGCCTTCGTGGTGCAGCCCGCCGTGCTGCTGGCCGACGAGCCGACCGGCAGCCTTGACTTCGCCACCGGCGAAACCGTGATGGCGCTGATGTTTGAACTCAACCAGGAACTGGGCACGACGCTGGTGCTGGTCACGCACGACCCGATGATCGCCGCACGCTGCGAGCGGCGCATCACCATTGATGCCGGGCGGATCGTCAAGGCTTGATCGAAAAAACGATCCTGGGGCAAGTAATGCGTTTCCCCTTTGCCATTGCTTGCCTGGCAATTTGACGGCGGGCAGGGTGGCCTGTCGGTATGTCGGCATGTCGGCATGTCGGCATGTGCAGTGATAATCCTTGTATGTCCTCTTCCCCCAAAGTTCTTTTTGGCTTTCATGCCGTGGGCGTGCGCCTTAAAACCGCGCCCCAATCGGTTCTGGAGGTTTTTTTCGATGCCTCGCGCCGCGATGCCCGCATGCGCCAGTTCACCGACCGCGCCCGCGAAGCCGGCGTTCGCTTGATTGAGTCCGACGGCCTGCGCCTGGCCAAAATGTGTGGCAGCCACGGCCACCAGGGTGTCGTCGCCCGCGTCGATGCGGTGGCCCAGGTCAAGTCCCTCGATGAGCTGCTGGAGCAACTGGAAGAGGCCGGCACCGCGCAGCCCCTGCTGCTGGTGCTCGACGGCGTGACCGATCCGCACAACCTGGGCGCCTGCCTGCGGGTGGCCGACGGCGCGGGCGCCCATGCCGTGATCGCCCCCAAGGACCATGCCGCCGGCATCAACGCCACAGTGGCCAAGGTTGCCAGCGGCGCGGCCGAGACCATGCCTTACTTCATGGTCACCAACCTGGCCCGCACGCTGGGCGAACTCAAGGAGCGCAACATCTGGTGCATAGGCACCAGCGACGACGCCCCCAAAACGATTTACGACGTGGACCTCAAGGGCCCGGTTGCGCTGGTGCTCGGCGCTGAAGGAGAGGGCATGCGCCAGCTCACGCGCAAGACCTGCGACGAACTGGTCAGCATTCCGATGCGCGGGGCTGTCGAAAGCCTCAACGTGTCGGTGGCCAGCGGCGTTTGCCTGTACGAAGCGCTGCGCCAGCGCAGCTGACCGGGCTTCTGTCACCCGCATTTTCCTGGAGATGACTACGATGAATTTCCGGTACTTGATTGCTCCTGTTTTAATAGCTGTCGGTGTGTTAACCATGCTGGCTTCCTGTACCCAGGAGCAGCAAAACAAGATCAGCCGCGACATCCAGAACTGGACCGGCACCAATGGCGTTCTGGAGTTTTATGCGGGCGACAAGCTGATGCGCCGCTTCATCAAGATTGACAAACTGAGCACCGCCATGGGCACCGATGACGGCAAGGCGCGCTCCTACCGGTTTGGGTATGGCGTGCTGGATGAAAACCTGAACATGGTTGTCGACGCCGGCGAAAAGAAGGTGTATTTCGAGGTCAGCGATTACGGCTCAAACTACATCTTTTTCGAGAATCCCCGCTAACCTGACCAGGTGCCCCTCCCGGGGCAGATCAGCTTCGGAGCAAGCTCAGATTAACCCGAACCAGCCGAGTGCAGCGCCTGCGGCCAGCAGCCAGAGCAGGTGAATTCGGGTGCGCCAGACGATCAGGGCCGTGGTGCCCGTCAGCAGCCACACGGGCCAGTTTTGCGCAACGCTGTTGCCTGCCTTGCCGTTGGCTCCCGCCAGAATGCAGCCGGTGGCAATCAGCAGCGCCACCACGATGGGCGCCATGCCCTGCTTGAAGGCGCGCACTGCCCGCAATTCGCGGTTCCGGTGGCCCCATTGGGCCGCCGTGTAAGTGAGCACGGTGCTGGGGATGAGAATGCCCAGCAAGGCGAGAAACACGCCCAGGAGGCCGGTGAGCATGCCGCCCGCATTCATGCCCACGTTCCAGCCGAGCAGGGCGATGAACAGGACATTCGGGCCGGGGGCCGACTGTGCAATGGCAATGGAGGCGTTGAACTGCGCGTCAGTCAGCCAGTGCTGCTTGTCGACCAGGAAGCGGTGCATGTCGGGCGCCGTGCTGATGGCGCCTCCGATCGACAGCAGCGAGAGCGACAGGTAGTGCAAAAACAGCTCAAACCATTCATGCGCGCCGAAAACCAGGTGGGGCGCATCGGTCATGGCTTGAGCCTATAAAAAGCCGCCAGGCAGGCCACCCCGCCCAGCCCGAGCAGCACATAGGCCAGCGGCCAGCGCAGCAGGGCGATGGCGGCGAAGGTTGTCACGCCGAACACGGCGCACAGGCGCAGTCCCAGCACGTTTTTGGCCAGTGCGCCGGACAGCCGCATGCCGGTTGCCGCGATCAGGCCGGCGGCCACTGCCGCCATGCCGCGCAGGGCACCCGCCACGCCCGGGTGCGCCGCAAACTGGGCATACAGCACCGCCAGCAGCAACACCAGCACCAGCGGCACGGTCAGCATGCCCGCGAGCGCCGCCATGGCGCCCTTCAGGCCGAAGTAACGCCCGCCCACCATCAGTGACAGGTTCACCACGTTGGGCCCTGGCATGATTTGCGCCACCGCCCAGTCTTCGATGAATTCTTCACGCGTCATCCAGCGTTTTTTTTCCACCAGCTCGCGCTGGACCACGGCCAGCACGCCGCCAAAGCCCTGCAGGGCCAGCAATGTGAATGAGACAAACAGGTCGGTGAGGGATTTGGGTTGCGGGCGCACTTCCGCGGGCGGGGAACTCATGGCCAGATTATCGTCGCTCACCCTGCGCACAGTGGGCTCCTAGGACGACAGGGGGCTGCTGTCATCGATGCTGGCCAGCAGGCGTTCCCGTCCCGACAGCACATGGCGTTCAGCGGCCGATTTCGCCCGGGCTTTGGCCCCTTTGACGATGGCCTCGTAGATGCTCCGGTGCTCGATGTTGGAGCGCCGCATGTTGCCGGGCGAGTTGAAGTAGCGCCGCCTGAACAGGTGCAGCTCCTTGACATAGTCGTCATATGTTTCATGGGCCCGCTGGTTGTTGGACAGGCGCAGGATCAGCGCATGGAATTGCAGGTTCAGGTCGTAGTACAGATCGGCGTCTTCAGCGTCGCAGGCTGCATCCATCTGCGCGAGTAGCCGCTCAAACTGCTGCTTGTGCTCTTCGTTGATATGTTCCGTGGCCCGTTCGGCGGCGAAGCCGAAGACGAGCGCCCGGAGTTCGTAGATCTCCAGCATCTCGCGCACTGAAATCTGCCGCACGAAGACGCCGCGGTTGACCACCGCCTTGACGATGCCCAGGCCCGTCAGCACGCGGATGGCCTCCCGGATCGGGCCGCGGCTGGTGCCCATGCGCAGCGCCAGCGCCGCTTCATTGAGGCGCTCGCCGGGCTTGAGTGCGCCGGTGTAGATCAGGTGCTTGAGCTCTTCCGCAATGAAAAGCGGCAGTCCCTGTTCAGGTTTTTCTTTGAGTGAGGTCATGGCTGGAGGGGCCGGGCCCGCGCAATCTGGCGCGTGCTTCCGGTGCAGAGATGGTACCTGAAAAATATATTTTCAGAAGACGAAACAGGCATAAGTGTTCTCACTTATTAAAAAAGTGTTGACACTTTATCTTGGTATGGGAGACACTTTCGCTTCGTTTGTCTGTTTTTACTGCTCTTTCTGTTCTGGATATTCCATGCCTCACCTGCCAGCCTCTTCCGCACTCCAGCGCTTTCGCGTGGTGGATCTCACCCAGGTCCGGGCCGGCCCGACGGCCTGCCGCCAGCTGGCCGATTGGGGCGCCGACGTCATCCAGGTCCAGATGCCCGAGCACATGCGGGGCGATGACACGCTTGGCGGGCAGGAAGGCTCCGACTACCAGTACACCCACCGCAACAAGCGCTCGATCACCCTCAACCTGAAAGAGGAGGAGGGCATCAGCGTGCTCAAGCGTCTGATTGGCGGGGCCGACGTGGTGGTGGAGAACTTCCGGCCTGACGTGAAGTTCCGCCTCGGCATCGACTACGAAACCCTGCGCGTCGACAACCCGCGCCTGGTGTACGCCAGCATCTCCGGCTTTGGCCAGTCGGGCCCCCTGGCCGCCCGCCCCGGTTTTGACCAGATTGCGCAAGGCATGGGCGGCCTGATGTCGGTGACCGGCCTGGCTGAGCAGGGGCCGATGCGCGTGGGCATTCCCATCGCAGACCTGTGCGCCGGCATTTTTGCGGCCCAGGGCATCCTGGTGGCGCTGCTGGAGCGCGAAACCTCGGGCAAGGGCCAGTGGCTGCACACGTCCTTGCTGGAGTCCATGGTCTACATGATGGACTTCCAGACCTCGCGCTGGCTGATCGACGGCGAAGTCGCCACCCAGGCCGGCAACTTTCACCCCACCAGCATTCCGACCGGGGTGTACAAGGCGCGCGACGGTTACATGAACATCGCGGTGTTCGGCTCCAGGATATGGGAGCGCTTTTGCGAGATCCTGGGCGCGCCCCAATGGGTCAGCGACGAGCGCTACAAGGACAAGATGGGCCGCTCGGTCAACCGCGATTCGCTCAACGCCGAAATCAACCGGCTGCTGGCGGCGCAGGACCGCGCCTACTGGATCGAGCGCCTGAATGTGGGCGGCGTGGCCTGCGGCTTGATCAACAGTATGCAGGAGGCCTTTGAGGAGCCGCAGATCAAGCACCTCAACATGGTCAAGGACGTGGTGTCTGCCCATCTGGGCGCCCAGCGCCTGGTGGGCCAGCCCATGCAGCTGGAGCGCACGCCCAGCACCATCGCCCGTGCCGCGCCGCGCCGTGGCGAGCACACCGAGGAAATCCTGACCGAATTGGGTTTAAGCGCCGGCGATCTGGCGCGCATGAAATCAACTGGAGTGTATTGATGTCGACCGTGAGTTATGACTCCCCCACCGAACGCGTGCAGACCTGGCTGGACGCCTCCACGCTGCATATCCGCTTTAACAATCCGGCCCGCCACAACGCGCTGTCGGTCGACATGTGGGAGGCCGTCCCGCCCTTGCTGGCACAGGCCGAAACCGACGACCGGGTGCGTCTGGTGGTGTTCTCGGGCGCCGGCGAGAAAGCCTTTGTGTCGGGCGCCGACATCTCGCAATTTGAGGACATGCGTGCCGCCCGGGAAGCGGTGACCCGTTATGAGCACATGGCGGAAAACGCCCTGATGAGCATCCACAATTTCAGCAAGCCCACGCTGTCGTGCATCCGCGGCTTTTGCATCGGCGGCGGTGTGAATGTGGCGATCAGCTGCGACATCCGCATCGCCTCGACCGATTCGGTGTTTTCGATTCCCGCAGCCCGCTTGGGCCTGGGTTACCGCTACTCGGCCATGAAAAACCTGGTCGACCTGATCGGCCCGGGTGCGGCCAAGGACCTGTTCTTCACCGCCCGCAAGATTGACGCCCACGAGGCCAAATCGCTGGGCCTGATCTCGCGCGCCTGCGCACCCGACGAGCTGCCTGCGCTGCTGGCGGAATACACCTCGGCGCTGGCCGCCAATGCGCCCCTGACCGTGCGCGCGGGCAAGGCCATCACGGCTGAAATCCTCAAGCCCTCACCCGAGCTGGACCTGGACCTGTGCCAGCGCCTGATTCGCGGCTGCTTTGACAGCGCCGACTATGCCGAGGGGCGCAAAGCCTTCATGGAAAAACGCAAACCGGCTTTTACCGGGAAATAACCGGCGCCTGGCCCGGCCACGCCGACACACCCACCCACACCGACACCGAAAGAGAGCAAGCGAATGCAGTCTTACTGGATGCAGATGAACGCGGATCACGCCACGCTGGAACTGCGTGACGTGCCCCAGCCCGAGCCGGGGGCCGGCCAGGTGCTGGTGCGGCTGCACGCCGCCAGCCTGAACCGCGGCGAGTTCATCGCCGGCCATGGCCTGCATGGCAAGCCCGGCAGCGCCAAGGCTGTCGGCATGGAGGGGGCGGGCGAGGTGGTCGGGCTGGGTGCGGGCGTGCGCGGCCTGAAAGCAGGCGACCGCGTCATGGGCCGCTGCCCAGGGGCCTTTTCCGAATACGTCCTGATGGATGTGCGCGAGGCCATGGTCATGCCGGAGGGCCTGTCATGGGAGCAAGCTGCCAGCGTTCCCCTGACCTTTTTGGTGGTCTATGACATGCTGGTGCTGCAGGGGTGTCTTGCCGCTGATGAATGGCTGCTGATCAATGGCGTGTCGTCGGGCGTCGGCGTTGCCGCG
Source organism: Polaromonas sp. JS666 (assembly GCF_000013865.1). NCBI lineage: Bacteria > Pseudomonadati > Pseudomonadota > Betaproteobacteria > Burkholderiales > Comamonadaceae > Polaromonas > Polaromonas sp. JS666. Next base: position 3,189,017 of record NC_007948.1, on the reverse strand, counting down.
CTGCAAATGGCCAAGGCCCTGGGGGCCAAGGTCATCGGCACCTCCGGCTCGACCGACAAGCTGGCTCGCCTTGATCCGCTGGGCCTGGATGTCGGCCTGTGCACGCGCTCCGCTGATTTCTACGAGGCCGTCATGCAGGCCACCGGCGGCAAGGGCGTGAACCTGGTGGTGAACACCGTGGGTGGCTCGGTGTTTGCCGAAAACATTCGCTGCGCGGCCTTTCAGGGGCGGCTGGCCACGGTCGGCTATGTCGATGGCGTGCTCAAGGCCGATCTTGATCTTGAGGTCCTGCATGCCAGGCGACTGACGCTGTTCGGCGTGTCCAACAAGCTTCGCACGCCCGAGCAGCGCGCCTGGGCTGTCCCGGGTTTCGTGGCCGACGTGGTGCCCCTCCTTGCGGCGGGACGCATCAGGCCGCTGGTGGATCGCGTCTTTCCGTTTGGAGAGCTCGCGGCCGCCAAGGCCCACATGGAATCCAACCAGCACCTGGGCAAGATCGTGCTGTCCATGCCAGTTACACCCTGAACCGCGAACGCATACACGCACAGACGTATACACAAATCAAGGAGACATTCAGCATGAAAAAAGCAAACCTCATCGTGGCCCTGGTCCTCTGCAGCTTCGGCCTGGGTCTGAGCCCAGGCGCCGTGGCCCAGGCGCCGGCATATCCCACCAAGCCGATCCGCATGCTGGTTGGCTTCGCGCCGGGCGGTGCGGCGGACTATGTGGCGCGGGCCATGGGTGATGCGCTGGGCAAGACCATGGGCCAGCCCATCGTGGTTGAAAACCGCGCCGGCGCCGGGTCCAGCATAGCGGCGGAGGCCGCGGCCAAGTCCGCACCGGACGGCTACACCGTGCTGATCGCCAGCCCGAGCAGCATCTCCGTCAATCCGGCGCTCAATCCCAAGCTGGGCTACACCGCCCGCGACCTCACGCCCGTCACCAAGGTGAGCAGCTCGCCACTGGTGATTGCGGCGAATCCGGCCCTCGGCATCAACTCGGTGCAAGACCTGATTGCCCGGGCCAAAGCGGCCCCCGGCACGCTCAACTACGCCACCTCCGGCAACGGCTCGGCGCCCCACCTGGGCGCCGCGCTGTTCCTTCAGCTCACCGGCGTGCAGATGACGCACATTCCGTTTCGCGGCGGCGGCCCGGCGATTCAATCGGTGATCGCGGGCGACACGCAGCTGACTTTTGGCACGCCGCCGTCGGTGCTGCCCATGGTGCAGGCGGGCCGTCTGCGCGGGCTGGCGGTCAGCACCCGTGAGCGCACGGCGCTGGTTCCCGGCATCGCGGGCATGGCAGAGGCGGGCCTGCCTGAATACAGCATCGAGTTCTGGTATGGCCTTTTTGTGCCGGCGGGTACGCCTCCAGCCATCGTGAAGAAAATATTTGACGCCGCCACCGTTGCGATGCAGCAACCCTCGGTCAGGGCCGCGCTGGCGCGCGAGGGTACTGACGTGTCGCTGTCCCAGTCGCCCGAGCAGTTTGCCGCGTTCCTGAACGACGACGCGAAGTTCTGGGTCAAGCTGGTCAAGGACGCGGGCGTCAAGCTCGAGTGAAACTCGAAGAAACTCGAAGAAACCCGAAGAAGGTCGAGTGGTTGAATGGCGGGCGAGGCGCGATGCCCGCGGCCAGCCAGCATGCAGCCGGTGGCCAAAGCAGCGCCACGACGGTGGGCGCCATGCCCTGCCTGAAGGCGCGCACTGCCCGTAGCTACCGTTTTCTGTGGCCTTGCCGGGCCGCCGTGTGGGCTAAAAGTCATTGGCGGTTTCAGGCCTGGTGAAATGGGTGACCGGTGCTGCATCCCGACGTGATGCAAAAAACATGGTGTGGTGAGAAAATGGCATTGGCCGGCGCCGCCGACCGTTCGTCTGATCGACTCGTCTGAGAGCCTGTAGGTGGCGCAAGATGAAGATCGCTGATCCTGTTGGTCAGCTCTGAGACTGGGGGGCAAGTCATGCTAGCCAGAACAGAAGACAGAGTGCGGCGCCTGTTCGATGACGTCATGGCGTGCGCGCGCGAACGCCTGCCGGATGCGGCATTTGCGGAGTTCGAACCGTTCCTGAACCACTACTACGGGCAGGCCGATGCGGAAGACATACTGAGCCGCAGCATCGCCGACCTGTACGGCGCCGCGATGGCGCATTGGCAGTTCGCGCGCAAGTTCTCGACAGGCAGCGTGCGCGTGCGTGTGTACAACCCGACTCTGGAGCAGCACGGCTGGTACTCCGATCACACGGTGATCGAGATCGTCAACGACGACATGCCCTTCCTGGTCGATTCGGTGACGATGGAAGTCAACCGGCTCGGGCTCACGCTGCATGCGGCGGTGCACCCTGTGTTCCGGGTCTGGCGCGAGGCCGGTGGCCAGATCGCGAATGTGCAGGCGGCCAGCGAGCAGGGCGAGGCCGAATCCAACGGTTCGGCGCTGGAGTCCTATATTCACCTCGAGGTGGATCGCCGGACCGAGGCGGCACGCCTGGAGGAGCTGACGTCCGGCCTGATCAGGGTTCTGGGCGACGTGCGGGCGGCGGTGGAGGACTGGCCCCGGATGCTGGAGACGACCCGGCGCACGGTGGCGGACCTGGTTGCGCGCGAGCAGGCAGCCGGCCCGGCGCAGATGGAAGCCGCGGAAATCGCGGAAACCGCGGAAGCCAGGGCCTTCCTCGAATGGATGGCCGACGACCATTTCACCTACCTCGGCTGTCGCGACTATGAGGCGCTTGTGCGGGACGGTGTCTACTACCTGCAGGGTGTCGCGGGCTCCGGCCAGGGTATCCTGCGCGAGGCCTTGCGCGACCCGGCCACGCCCGACCTGACCCGGCTGCCGGCCGGCGTGCAGCGCATCGTCGACTCGCCGTCGCCGATTTTCGTCACCAAAGCCAATTCGCGCTCCACTGTGCACCGGCCGGGCTATCTTGACTATGTCGGCGTCAAGCTGTTCGACGCCGACGGCAAGCTGTTCGGGGAACGCCGTTTCATCGGCCTCTATACATCAATCGTCTACCGGGTCGCGACCGACGAGATCCCGTTGGTGCGGCGCAAGATCGCCCACGTCATGAGCCGCGCCGGCTTTCTGCCCAGGGGCCACCTGGCCAAAACGTTGCTCACGATACTCGAGCAGTACCCGCGCGACGAGCTGTTCCAGATCGACGACAGCGAACTGTATGACATCGCGCTCGGCATCCTGCGCCTGCAGGAGCGCCAGCGCACCCGGCTGTTCGTGCGCCGCGACCGCTTTGACCGCTTTGTGTCCTGCATGGTGTTCGTCCCGCGCGAGAAGTTCAATACCGATTTGCGCCTGCGGATCCAGAGCCTGCTGCTGGACGCCTTCCGCGGCGTGAGCGCCGAGTTCACGCCGCAGCTGTCGGAATCGATGCTGGCGCGCATCTACATCATGGTGCGGACCCAGCCCGGCAATGTTCCGGAAGTCGATGTGCGGGAGCTGGAAGCACGTATCGTTGAAACCACCCACCGCTGGCAGGACGAGCTGGCCCACGCGCTGCTGGAAGGCTGCGGAGAGGAGCGCGGCAACCGGTTGCTGCGCCGCTGGGGCGGCTCGTTCCCGGCCGGCTTTCGCGAGGACTACGCGGCGCGCTCCGCGGTGCGCGACATCGAGCTGATGGAAAGCGTGCAGGTCGGCCAGCAAGATGGCGCGCCGGCCGCGCTCGCGATGAACCTCTATCGGCCGATCGAGGCGCCACCGGGTTCGCTGCGCTTCAAGGTCTACCGCGCTGGACAGCCGGTTGCGTTGTCGCAGAGCCTGCCCATGCTCGAGCACCTGGGTGTCCGGGTGAACGAGGAGCGCCCTTATTGCATTGAGCCGCTGGACGCGCAAGCCGTGTGGGTGCACGACTTTGGCATGGAGCTCGTCGACGGCGTCGAGATCGAGATCGACCGCATCAAGGCGCTGTTCGAGGACGTGTTTGCGCGCGCTTGGGGCGGCGAAATCGAGAACGACGACTTCAACCGGCTGGTGTTGCGCGCGCAACTGACCTGGCGTGAAGTCGCGATCCTGCGCGCCTATGCACGCTACCTGCGCCAGGTCGGCTCGACGTTCAGCGACGCCTATGTCGAGCGCGCGCTGGCCGGCAACCCGGCGATCGCGCGCAAGCTGGTCGAGCTGTTCCTCGCGCGCTTCGACCCCGCGCAAGGCAAGGAGCGCGACGCACGGACGCAGAAGCTGCAAAACGACATCGAGGACGCGCTGGACCAGGTGCCCAACCTCGACGAGGACCGCATCCTGCGCCAGTTCCTCGGCGTGATCGGGGCGACCACGCGCAGCAATTATTTCCAGCGCGCGGCCGACGGCGGGCCCAAACCCTATCTGTCGTTCAAGCTCGATCCGGCGCGCGTGCCCGGCCTGCCGGAGCCCAAGCCGATGTTCGAGATCTGGGTCTATGCGCCGCGGGTCGAGGGCGTGCACCTGCGCGGCGGCCGCGTCGCGCGCGGAGGGCTGCGCTGGTCCGACCGGCGCGAGGACTTCCGCACCGAGGTGCTGGGGCTGGTCAAGGCGCAGATGGTGAAGAACGCGGTGATCGTTCCGGTCGGCTCCAAGGGCGGCTTCGTCGTGAAAAATCCGCCGCCCCAGACCGACCGCGACGCGTACATGAAGGAAGGCATCGCCTGCTACCAGACCTTCCTGCGTGGGTTGCTCGACCTCACCGACAACCTGGTCGGCGCGCAGGTGGTGCCGCCCGCGGACGTGGTGCGCCACGATGCGGACGACCCCTACCTGGTGGTCGCGGCCGACAAGGGCACCGCCACCTTCTCCGACTACGCCAACGCGATTTCTGCCGAGTATGGCTTCTGGCTGGACGACGCGTTCGCCTCGGGCGGCTCGGTGGGCTACGACCACAAGAAAATGGCGATTACCGCGCGCGGCGCCTGGGAGTCGGTCAAGCGGCATTTCCGGGAATTGGGTGTCGACACCCAGACCAGCGACTTCTCGGTGGTCGGCATCGGCGACCTGTCGGGCGACGTGTTCGGCAACGGCATGCTGTTGTCGCGCCATATCCGGCTGCTCGCGGCGTTCGACCATCGCCACATCTTCCTCGACCCCAATCCCGATACTGAAGCGAGCTTTCACGAGCGCGAGCGCCTGTTCGCGTTGCCGCGATCGAGCTGGGCCGACTACAACCCCGCGCTCATCTCGGCTGGCGGCGGTGTGTTTGCGCGCAGTGCGAAGACAATCCCGCTGACGCCCGAAGTGCGCGCGGTGCTCGAGCTGGAAGGCGACGAGATCGCGCCCAACGAGCTGATGCGCGCCATCCTCAAAGCGCCGGTCGACCTGCTTTACAACGGCGGCATCGGCACCTATGTCAAGGCCAGCCGCGAGACCCAGCCCCAGGTCGGCGACCGCGCGAACGACGCGATCCGGATCAACGGCGCCGAGCTGCGCTGCAAGGTGGTCGCCGAGGGCGGCAACCTCGGCTGCACCCAGCTCGGCCGCATCGAGTACGCGCAGCATGGCGGGCGCATTTATACCGACGCGATCGACAATTCGGCCGGCGTCGACTGCTCGGACCACGAGGTCAACATCAAGATCCTGCTGGGGCTGGTGGTCGCTGACGGCGAGATGACCGGCAAACAGCGCAACAAACTGCTGGCCGAGATGACCGACGAGGTCGGCCTGCTGGTGCTCAGCGACAACACCTACCAGACCCAGGCGCTGTCGGTTGCGAACCGGCGCGCGGCCGCGTTGCTGGAGCCCGAAGCGCGGCTGATACGCCACCTCGAGCGCGCCGGGCGGCTCAAACGCAAGATCGAGTTCCTGCCGAGCGACGAGGAGATCGACGAGCGCCAGGCCGCCAGGCAGGGACTCACATCGCCCGAGCGTGCGGTGCTGCTGGCCTACAGCAAGATGTGGCTGCACGACGCGCTGCTGGCGTCTGACCTGCCGGAAGACCCCTTCGTCGCCCATGTACTGGCCGACTACTTCCCGCAGCCGCTGCGCGAGCGCTACGGCGACGCGATGCAGCACCATCCGCTCAAGCGCGAGATCATCGCCACCTACCTGACCAACACGCTGACCAACCGCGTCGGTGCGACCCTGGTGCACCAGCTCGTGGAGGAAACCGATGCAGCCCCGGCCGACATCGTGCGCGCCTGCATCATCGCGCGCGCTGTGTTCGGGCTGGAAGACATCTGGCAGGGCATCGATGCGCTCGACAACCAGGTGCCGGATGCGCTGCAGGCGCAGATGCTGACAGACGCCGGCCGGCTGATAGAGCGTGCCAGCCTGTGGTTCTTGCGCCACCGGGTTGAGCGCAGCGCGATCGAGCAGGCGGTTGCGCGCTTTCGTGCGGCAGCCGACCTGGTCGGGCCGCAGCTCGCAACCCTGCTGGCGCCGGCCGATGCGGCGGCACAGGGCGCCAGGTGCGATGAGTTGATACAGGCCGGGGTGCCGGCCGAACTCGCGCGTCGCGTCGCGGGCGTGGACAGCATCGCCGCCGTGCTCGACATCGCGGAAGTCGCGGCTGCCTGCGAGCGCCGGCTCGAACTGGTCGCAAGCCTGTATTTCGCGCTGGACCTGCATCTGAACCACGGCTGGATACGCGAACGCGTGAGCGCGCTGCCGGCCGACACCCACTGGCAGATGCTGGCACGCGCCGCGCTGTTCGATGACCTGGCTGCGCTCAAGCGGGCGCTGACAACGAGCGTGATACGGCTTTCGCCGACGCTAGAGACGTCCCAGGCGCTGATCGCCGCCTGGCAGGCGCACAACCAGGTTCCGCTGGAGCGCTACCGGCGCCTTCTTGCTGAGCAGCAGGCGGTGGGCACGGTGGATTTTGCCATGCTGTCAGTGGCGATGCGGGAGATGCGAATGATCGAGGGGGTGTGAACAGGCTCTTACAGCCGCAGCTCCCAGGTTTCACCCACGAGGTCATGCCCAAAGCCGTGGTAGGGCTCGCTTTTGACCAGCTGGAAGCCCCGCTTGGCGTAAATGGCCCGCGCCGCGTCCAGGCAGCTGTTGGTCCAGAGCTGCATTTTCCTGTAGCCCTTGTTGCGCGCAAACTCGATGCATTCATCCGTGAGGCGCCTGCCCAGGCCCAGCCCGCGCGCCTGTGGGGCGAGGATCAACATGCGTAACTGGGCCACGGTGGCTGATTTGCGCGCCACAAACACCGCGCCGACCCGCTCTCCGTCGAGTTCTGCGATCCAGCATTTCTCGGAATCCGGCCGGAAGTTTTTAAGGTATTTGCCGGCGATGTCGGCCACGAGGGCTTCGAACTCGCTGTTCCAGCCATATTCGCGGGCGTAAATTTCGCCGTGCTGCTGCACCACCCAGCCCATGTCGCCGGGCCTGGGGTCGCGCAGGACGATGGTGCGCGTCGGCGCTGGCGTGGTGGCCGGCGCCAGCAGGCGCTGCACGGTGCCCATGGCGTTCACCAGTTTTTGCTGCTCACCGGGGGCCAGCGCCGCCAGCAGCGCCGCTGCTTCATCGCTGGACTGTTGCTGCAAGGGTGCAAACACCTGGTGCCCGGCCTCGGTCAGTGCCAGCAGGCTTTGCCGGGCGTCGGCCACGGAGGGTACGCGTGCCAGCCAGCCTTTGCTTTCGAAGCGGCGCAGGATGCGGCTCAGGTAGCCCGCGTCCAGTGCCAGGTCGTGCCCCAGCTCGGTGGCGGTGGGCTGGTCGCGGTGAGCCAGCTCGTACAGCACCCGTACCTCGGTGAGCGAGAGATCGCTGCCCAGATAAGGGTCGAGCACGCCAATGCGCTGGGTGTAGAAGCGATTGAAGTCGCGCACGGCATTGACCTGGTCCGGCGCGACGGGGGAGTACGGCAGGTTCATGATTGACATGGTCAAGCAATTATTTGCCAAAGTCAAGTAACTCGGTTTTCTCGCCTGCTGGGTATATGCTGGGGATGGAACAGCCGGACGGAATCGACATCCCACAACAAGGAGACAATCATGACTTCATCCTACGATCCCGGCCGCCGCAGCCTGCTGGCCGCCGGCGCAAGCGCCCTGGCGGCAGCCGGCCTGGGCGGCATGACCGATGCGAAGGCGCAGGCCGCCCCGGCGGCAACCCAGGCCCGTCCGTTGCCGCCTTATGTGAGCTGGAAAAACCCGAACAACCTGATCGTGCACACAGCCACCACCATCGAGACCAAGCGCAGCGCCTTTGGCACCAGTGTGATCACGCCGGCCGACCGCCTGTACATCCGCAACAACCTGCCGGCGCCGGACGTGTCCATCGTCGCCGACCGCGACGCCTGGACCTTGGCTGTGGAGGGCGTACGTGGGCCCCGCACGCTAAGCGTGGCCGAGCTGAAGTCGCTGGGCCTGGAGACGCTGGCCACGGTGCTGCAATGCTCGGGCAACGGCCGCGGGTACTTTGCCGACAAACCCAGCGGCACCAAGTGGCAGGTCGGTGCTGCTGGCTGCGTGATCTGGAGCGGTGTGGCTGTGCGCACGGTGGTGGCGGCCTTGGGCGGCCTGGCCAGCGGCGGGCGGTTCATGACCGGCACTGGCGGCGAGAGACTGCCGGACGGCCTGGACCCCAAGAGCGTGATGGTCGAGCGCTCGGTGCCGCTCTCAGCGATGGAGGACGCGCTGCTGGCCTGGGAAATGAACGGCGAGCCGCTGCCGCACGCGCACGGCGGGCCGCTGCGCCTGGTGGTGCCCGGCTACAGCGGCGTGAACAACATCAAGTACATCAAGCAACTGGCCTTCACCGCAGCCGAGACCGACGCAGCCATCCAGAAGACCGGCTACCGCATATCGCCGCCGGGGCAGAAGGGCGACCCCAGCCACCCGGCCGTGTGGGAGATGGACGTCAAGTCCTGGATCAACGCGCCCGCGCCCGAGGCCGGGTCGCCCGTGCGCGCAGGCTGGGTGCAGATTCACGGCGTCGCCATGGGCGGCACGCAGGCGGTGCGGCGTGTGGACGTCTCCGTCGACGGCGGGCAGACCTGGCAGCAAGCGCGGCTGGTTGGGCCTGACCTGGGCCGCTTTGCCTGGCGCCAGTTCGTGCTGCCTGTGAAGCTGGCGCCGGGTAACTACCTGCTGGCCTCGCGCGCCCAGGACGTGAAGTTCAACTGGCAGGCTGAGTCCACGCCGGAAAACGCGGGCGGCTACCTCAACAGCGGTTGGCGCGTCCATGCGTTGCCGGTCACGGTGACCTGAAGGTGCGGTTTTCTGCCCACACGGGTCGCATGCTGTTGGGTTGGCTGCTGTTGCTGGGCCCGCTCGGCGCGGCCTGCCACGCCCAGGAGGACGGCAAGCGGCTCTTCATCAGCGGCGCCACGCCGTCCTGCACGTTGTGCCACACGCTCAAGGACGCGGGCGCCGAGGGAACCGTCGGGCCGTCGCTGGACGAACTCAGGCCGGATGCCCAGCGCGTGGTCAAGGCGCTGAAGAACGGCATCGGCCAGATGCCGGCCTTCCGCACGCTTTCCGAAGAGCAGATCCAGGCGATCGCGCGCTACGTCGAGCAGGTTGCGGGCAAATAGCCAGGTGTCATCCCGCCCGACACCCCGATCTCTGCGCCATTGACATAGCCGGCCTCGTCACTCGCCAGAAAAGCGTAGATATGGGCGATTTCCTGGGCTGCTCAGGCGCTTGAGCGGCACGCGGGCTTCCATCTCGTTCATCACACGCGCCGGTGATGACGCTTATCTTGTTCTGGAGTCGTTGCATGAGATGGTGAGCTTGGTTGAAAGAAATCGGTTCGAGCTTCAGTAGACGGGCTGGTGCTTGCGCAGGGCACTTCTGACCGTGTTGGTCAGCATAAAGCCCGGGCCGAATTTTGCCGCCAGTTCATCGCAGCGCCGGATAAAGTCGTCCAGGCCCATGCCGTAAATGAACTGCAGGGTGCCGCCGGTCCAGGCCGGAAACCCGATGCCGAAGATGGAGCCGATATTGGCTTCTGCGACGGTGGTCAGCACGCCTTCGCTGAGGCAGCGCGCTGCTTCCACGGCCTGGCGGTAGAGCAGGCGGTCCTTGATCCCGGTTATGTCCCAGGGTGTTCCGGACTTTTCAAACAGTGCCTTGAGGTGTGGCCACAGCATTTTCTTCGCCCCCTTTTCAGCGGGGTAGTCATAAAAACCGCCCCCTTCGGCCCGGCCATTTCGCTGGAATTCCTTGACCATGCGTTCCACCAGCAATTCGCCCGGTGTTGCGATATAGGTTTTGCCTTCGGCGGCGAAGTCGGCGCGCGTCTGGTCCAGCACATGCACGCTCAGCGACAGGGCGGTTTCGTCCAGCACTGCCAGCGGGCCGACCGGCATGCCGGCCTGCATCCCGGCGTTTTCAATCACCGCGGCCGGAATGCCTTCGCCCAGCATGGCCGCGCCTTCCATCACGAAGGCGGCGAAAGTGCGGCTGGTGTAAAAGCCGCGCGAGTCGTTGACCACGATGGGAATCTTGCCCAGCGCCTGCACGTAGTCGAAGGCGCGCGCCACGGTTTCGTCATCGGTCTGCCGGCCGCGAATGATC